>NZ_JAVCWM010000004.1:0-403946 GCF_030846495.1 Massilia scottii
GATAGTAGCCGATGTCAACTTCCACTCAAAACGGCATTGGGCCCCCGATTTCGTGTACTTCTTTTCATTCGGTGTCAGCGGACCATTCTGTCACAGCGTGCCGGGCATACTCGGGTATTGCGTTCCGGCCGGCGCATTGGTGTTTATCGTTTATTACGCGCTCTTGAGGCAAGCCTTCCTGGCGTGGCTGCCGCGGGCAATCAGCGCACGCATGACGTGGCACGTTCCCATGCCCTTCCAAGGTGCGCGCGCGGCTGGGGTGGCGCTCCTTTCGCTGGCAATCGGCGCCTCCACCCATATTGCCTGGGACGCGTTCACTCACCCCGGTACATTGCCTGTCAATTATTTTGGACTGGCACGCACGCTGGTCTCGATCGCTGGCCACGACATACCCGTGTATAAAGTTCTGCAGCACATGAGCAGCCTGGTCGGATTCCTTGTGATCGCCAGTTGTACCGTCGCCTGGGTGTTACGCAGCCAGCCTGGCCCACCATATCCACTATCGTTGAGCAACAGGCAGCGGCTGTTGGTCGTGGCCGCGGTCGGCACGGCGGCCGTGGCCGGCAGTGCGGCGGGATTGCTGCTTCGCCATGCGAGCACCATCGAACGCGGGCTTTTCAACGCCATAACGACGGGTATGGCGGGCGCGGCAATGGCCATCGTGCTGCTCTGCGCCGGATGGAAGGCATGGGCGTACAAAACGATCGAAAAAAGCTGATGTGACTTGCAAGCCGGACGGTAAATGACAACGGGGCCCATCAGGCCCCGTTGTCGTAAATTACTTCATGCCTGCTCAGTTACTTGGCGGCCGGCAGGTAAGGCATCAGGCGCGCAGCCATGCGCGTATCGGTCTTGAGCATGTCGATCTCGTCGGCCAGGATGTGCGCCGCTTCCTGCAGCATCACATCCTTGGCATCCTTGGCCGCTTTTTCGGCGGCCAGCTCGGATGCCAGATTACGCTCGTCGGCCTGCAAGCCATCGTCCTGACGGTTCGGCTTGGTAGTGGCGGCCTTGGCCGTCTTGGCCGGCGGCGCCAGCTTGCTGCGCGCATCCTTGGCGTCGGCCAGATCGGCCGGCTCGTCGGTCACGGCGGCGCGCAGGGCGACCTGGCGTGCCTCGCGCTGCTTGGCTTTCGCTTCGAGCGCATCGCGTTCCTTGCGGCGCACGGCTTCGTTCAGGGAGATCACGTTATCCTTGCGCAACTTGCGCAATTCCGCCATGTCTTCCTGCAGGTACTGGAAGTCCTTGTCCTTGGCGATGCGCGCTTCGTGGCGCTTTTGCAGCGGAGCAACCAATTGCTTGAGGTTGCCCGACGGCGTGAACGGCACCGGCTTGATCGCCACCCACGGCAAGGCATTCTCGTAGCTCGACTCGCCGAAGCCTTCCGGATCGGAGGTGACCGGCATCTTGATGTCGGGCGTAACGCCGCGCAACTGCGTGGTGCCGCCGTTGATGCGGAAAAACTGCGCGATCGTCATCTTGAGCTCGCCGTAGCGTGCCTTTTCGCCCGGGTTGCCACGGTCGAGGTTGACCAGGGTCTGGACGGTGCCCTTGCCGAAGCTCGGTTCGCCCAGCACCAGGCCGCGGCCGTAGTCCTGGATGGCGGCGGCAAAAATTTCCGACGCCGATGCGGAGCCGCGGTTGATCAGCACGCCCATCGGACCATCCCAGGCCAGGCCCGGCTGGACGTCGCTCTCGACCTCGACCCGGCCTTCGGCGCTGCGCTGCATGACGACCGGGCCTTTGTCGATGAACAAGCCGGTCAGCTCGACCGCTTCGCCCAGGGCGCCGCCGCCATTGTTGCGCAGGTCGATCAGCACATTGTCGACCTTTTCTTTCTTGAGTTCGCCAAGGATGCGGGCCACGTCGCGCGTGGCGCTCTTGAAGTCCTTGTCGCCCCGGCGGCGCGCCTCGAAGTCCAGATAGAACGTCGGCAGGGAAATCACACCCACCCGGCGCTTGACGCCGCCTTCCTTGACTTCGATGATGGTTTTCTTGGCGGCCTGCTCTTCCATATTGATTTTCTTGCGCACCAGCGACACCGTGACGGTCTTGCCGTCGGTACCGGCGTCGACCGGCAGCACGTTCAGGCGCACCACCGATTCCTTGGGACCACGGATCAGCTGCACCACGTCATCGATGCGCCAGCCGAGCACGTCGGTGAAACCCGGCGAATCGGCCTGGGCCACGCCGACGATGCGGTCGCCCACTTTCAGCTTGCCGGACATGCCGGCCGGGCTGCCCACCACGATTTCGCGGATGACGGTGTAGTCTTCGCGCTGCTGCAGCACGGCGCCGATGCCGTCGAGCGAGAGGCGCATGGCGATGGCAAAGTTGTCGGCCGAACGCGGGCCGAGGTAGTTGGTGTGCGGCTCGATCGAGGTGGCGTAGGCATTCATGAAGGTCATGAACACGTCTTCGCTGTCGACCTTGCCCATGCGGCCAACGTAGTTTTCGTAGCGCTTGTCGAGCGTTTCGCGGATCGACTTGTCATCCTTGCCAGCGAGCTTGAGGCGCAGCCAGTCGTTCTTGACGCGCTTGCGCCACAGATCGCGGGCTTCGTCCAGGTTTTTCGGCCAGGCGGCTTTTTCGCGGTCGATCTGGAAGGTTTCGTCGACGGTGAAGTCGAACTTGCCCTTGAGCAGTTCACGCGAATAGGCGAAGCGCTCGTTGAAGCGCTGCTGGTACAGGCTGTACATGGAAAACGGCGTGGCCAGGTTTTCCGTCCTGATCGCGTCGTCGAGCTTGGTACGCACATTGTCGAACGAGTCGACATCGCTCTGCAGGAAATGCAGGCGGTCGCCATCGAGCGACTTGAGGTAGCGGTCGAAAATCTTTTCGGACATCGCATCGTCGAGCGGCGTGACCTTGTAATGGTGGCGTCCAAAGACGGTGGCGGCCCAGGCCGCGGCCTGCGTTTGCGTCGCAACCGGCCGCAGCTGGGTGGCCCCTACCTTGACAGGCTGCGGGACTGCCGCGTATGTCGTCGCGGCGAATGCCAGTGCGACCATCAACATGTGCTTCTTCATTCGTTGTCTCTCCGAGCGGGAACTGGTGTTATCTGCGGGCGAAACCGTGCACTGCAAGGGCGCCCAGCCGCTAAATCGGCTACTGCAGCTGATTCTAACAGGATAGTGGCATGGGGCAGAGCCAGCCAGCGCGTTGGCGCGAAACCGAGCTTACGGGCTGGGGGCGGTACGGGTTCATGGATTTACAAATTGAAACAGGTGCGGCCGGAAGTGAAACACCAGCCAGGCCGCGCCGGCGATGATAAACAGATAAGGCCAGGAGCGTACTGCGATACGCCAATCAACCATCGATGGCCAGAACGACAGGAACTGGGGCGCCAGCGCCAGCGCGATGAACAGGTCGCGCGTGTCGAACTGCCACGCTTGGCGCGTGCGCCACCAGGCCACGCAGAACGGCAGCAGCACGATCACCAGCGGCGCCAGGGCCGCCGGGGCGGCGTTGTACCAGCGCACCCGGGTCAGGGTCACCGATCCGAGCTCCCAGTGCCGCCCTACCCTGCGCGGAATCACGGTGAACGAGGCGGGCCGCGCACCCGTCAGCAGGCCGGCCACGAAGTGCGCCAGTTCATGGCAGATGGTGCCGGCGACGGTGAACAGGAAGAAAAATGGATGGGCGCCGGCCAGCACCCGGATCACCAGCGCCAGCGCGGCCGAGGGCGCGAGGTAGAGGAAAATCTCTTTCATGGGGCCGCTATCGGCAATGCGGCGGGAAATTGTCCGGCGTTCATCGCCGAACTTATACCATAGACCAGCCCGACAGGAAGCCGGCACGCTATCGTGCGCGGCCCGCTCATGCCTTTCCCAGCTTTACCGAGCTTGTCGTCATGCCATGGTGACCGTCATCCATCCGGCAGCGCTGAGGCACCGGATCGAGGTACTGGCGCGTTGCCGTGCCGGCTGCACGGCCGGGTACACTAGTAAAACTGGCATTCCCAGCGCCACTGTCCGCCCGGCGAGCGGTGGAAGTAGCCGATCCCGTTGTCGCCCCACATCCAGCCGACCTTCTCTTCCGAGCCGACCTGGAACACGAAGTCGTGGTGGCCGACGCCGTGCTGGATTTCGTACGGATAGCCGCCGGCCTTGGTGCCCATATGGCGCGAGAAGTCGTCGAAAAACGCGTCGGATGCGGCCTCGTCCTCGTTAACTGCTGTCAGATCGACAACTTCCCAGGCGCCCTCCCAGCCCGGCGCATCGTCGTCCACGCGACTCCAGCGGATCGGAAAGGGCCGGAAAGGACGCGCCACTTCAGGGAGCAGAACAAGGCCGTCGACGCTCGCGTATTCGCGGATCAGCCATCCGTCGCCATGCGGCCGGTCGAAGGGATGACGCGACAGATTCTGGAACAGCACCAGCAGCGCGACGTCGCGCAACTGCGGGGGCACGAACGGCAGTTCGCTGACCCGGATCTGCAGCAGCGGGAACATCGCAGTGCCTTCAAATGCGGGCAATGTCTCGTGCGGCAAGCCGACGCCGCGCGCGAACCACGATGTCAGCGGGTCCTGCGGTGGGCGAAAACCGCCGGCGGTGGCCAGCGACGCGCTGCGCTGCGCCTGGCGCAGCCGGTCCAGTTCGGCGCGGGCGGCAGGGTTCATTTAACAGTGTAGCGTTGGTCCAGCGCGAGCACGAGGCGCTGGACATCGGCGGCATAAAAGCCGGAGGAATTGAGGGTATTGATTTCGACAATCTTCATACCGTTCGCGCAATCGCAGGCGTCGATCACGAACGCGTCGTGCGGCGACCATTCGCCGCTGCGCGCGCTGACGAATTGCGTGAGCCGCTCATCGACATCGCTCGAATACATCACCTGGCTCCCGCGTTTGTACAGCGATTGGGTGACGATATCGCCGCCGACAATCCAGAAACGGTATTCGGCGTAAATGGCCACTGGCCGGGATAGCTGGATCAGGGTATCCGGCGCCAGGCTGGTGGCGTGATTGGCCGCCGGATCGCAGACAGCGCTTTGCCAGGCGCTAAATGCGTTTGCATCGAACACGCGCCCCGAAAAGTATTTGGAATCGTTGATCGGCCGGACGAACATCTGTTCGCCGCTGAAGCGCGCGTCGCGCACCGTGGTGACGACGGCGCCGGCATTGAGCATATGATGGCCCCAGTGCGCCCGCTGCTGCCCGAAATCCTGCGCGTACAGGTCGAATACGCCCGGAATCCAGCCGTGTTTCGCCGCCACGTGGCGCATCGAATACGAACCGATGCAAATAACGTTGGCGTGATCAATCCCGGGTGGCGGCAGCAGCTCGCCGGTTTTCGGCACCACCGCGTGCACGGAATAGGCGATGCCGAACCGTTCCAGGTTGGCGATCAGGGCGTCCCAGCCGGTTTCGGACAGAAATCCGTCTTGCAGGATCCAATGCACGCTATAACCTTTGTGCGGTCACAACGGACGGCCGGTCCGGTTGCCGAACGACAGCCGGCGCGCCGCAGCGCGTGCCTCGTAATCGGTATCGCCCAGCAGCTTGGCTTTCTGTTCCGCGAATTCCTCGGCGGTAAGCAAGCCGCTGCTCATCAACTCGCCAAGCTTCTTGATTTCATCGGCGACAGCTCCCAGCGGCACCGGCGGCGCTGCGGGAGTATCGACCGCAGCCCGGCGCGCCATGCGCTCCTCTTCATTGCGATTGGCTTGATCGATAATCACGTTCATGATCGAGAACCAGCGCCTGGCCGAGGCAGCCTTGTCTGTATACTGCCGGCTGTTCTTCGGCGTCTGGGCGTTGAGAAAAGTAAGGCTCAGCGGCGGCGCGGTAGTCCTGCTGACTACCAGGCGCAATTCGAGCACCCGCGCCGAGCTTGCGGCGGAATTGACCCAGCTACCCTTGTCGCCAGGATGCAAAAACCTGCCTCTTGACGCCATCATGAGCGACATACCGTCTTCAATCAGCTCGGCACTGAACAGGTCGTCGTACGGAAACAAACGGGTTGGCAGATTTTCGCCGTCCGCGGTAATGAGGCAGATTTTCCCGCTCAGTTCATCGATGCCGACGCCGGTTTTTTGGTCGATGCCGACAATATGCTGCGTCACCCTGAGCCCGGCTGCGGACATTGCCGCCAGGAAGGCTTTTTCGCGCTGGCTTGCCCTGACGGCGCCCACCAGTAGCCACGATGCCAATGACCCGACGATCAGGCCCAACCACATTCCTATGCTCAAGATGGCTCCTGGTGATGAAAGTCGGGTAGTCGGCAAGGCCGTCTCGACGCCCGCGCGCACAAAATAATATCCCCGATGGTCGTGTCGCCTGAAAACAGGCGGCATCGCAGCGGGGATGGAAATGGAATACCAGGGTGCGGCACCCGGCTGAAGCGGCCGGATGCCGTCAAACCGCTCTATTTATAGAACGCTTCGACCGTTCCCTTGAGTTTGATGAGCATCGGCTGACCCTTGCGGTCGAGGCTTTTGCCAGCCGGAATCTTGATCCAGCCTTCGCTGATGCAGTATTCCTCGACATTCAGGTGTTCTTTGCCGTTGAGCGTGATGCCGACGTCGCGTTCGAAAGCGTCAGCGTTATGAAAAGGGCTGCGCGGATCGATCGACAGGCGGTCGGGCAATGGGGGGAGTGTAGTGGTATCGTTCATGGGCGAATTATCCACCAGATCGGCGCGCAGTACAACGGGCTTTGTGGCGCGCTTTTGCATCAATGGCAAGTATGGCATCATGCGCCTTTCGGGCGAGATGCCCAACTTAAAAGGAAATCATGACAGCACTCACACGGTTCAGCGATGCGGAAGACGCCATGCACGAGGGCCGCCACGACGACGCGCTGCAAGGCTTTATCTGGTTCTACCAGCACGCGCTGGACGAAGATCCGTCGCTGGAAGAAATGCGCTACTACCTGATCGGCATGTGGGTCGAGCTGGGCCGGGCCTATCCCAAGGCGCTCGACGCACTGCGCACCATCCGCGGCGACAAGGCCAAGGCCCTGCTGGCCGGCGAAAACGACCGCGAACTGTTTTGGGATATTGTCATCATCGATTCGGAACTCGGCGATACGGCAGCGACCTATCAGTTCTATCAAGCGCTGGCCGACGCGTCGCCGGTGTTTGCCGCCGAGTGCGCGCTGATTGCCATGCCGGCAATTGTCGAGGCACAAGACTACGCCCTGGCGGCAAAACTGATGCCGCCAGCCGAGCCGTTCGTACGCGAGATGGCGCGCGTGCTCGAACAGGACATCGCGGCAATCAAGCAGCGTGCGTTTTCGCACGCACCGCAGCGGCGCGCCGAAATCACCACCTACGTCACCGAGGTACAGCGGGTACTCACCGTTCTGGCCGGAAATGGCGAACCGGACGAAGCGGCCCGTATCAAAACGCTGGCAGTATGCCTGATCAAAAGCCCGTCCGTACGCAGGGACGTTGCGGCCCGCTTGAGCAAGCGTTCCAGGCCGCCACGCTCGTCACGGCGTTAAGCACGACACGGCGGATTTATGCTGCTGCATAGAGTTGCAGCAGCGCTTCCTCGTTTGCCGCGTCGGCAATATGCAACAGGACCGTCTGCTTGAGCTCCACCACCGGATGCGCCGCATCGTGCTTGCAAAAGCCGAAAACGTCCTCGATCAGGTCGTCGGCATGCCACGACGTGGGAATGAAATGCTGGTCGGGGATATCGCCGAAGTCGAACGCTTCGATATTGGCCATATCGACCGCGTCGTCCCAGGAACTGCAATCGACGCCCCAGGCGATCATGTAGCGGCAACCGGATTTGACAATCCAGTCGCTGACCTGCGATTGCCATTCCGGCGACACGGCGGCATCGGCGACGACCACCATTTTGTACGGCGCCGGCTGCACGCGCCCGGTCGGCGTAGCGCCCGGCGCAAGATGAATATAGGTGACGGGATAAGACATGCAAACACCTCCTGACCCACGGGGCTTTCTAGCCCGCGTAAAAACACCGGCCGCAAGCCTGGCGGTACTGCTCGTTTCCGCCGATACTGACCTGCTCGCCTTCCCTGATCCGCTTGCCCTGCCCGTCCACGCGAATATTCATCGTGGCTTTTTTCCCGCAGGTGCAGATATTCTTCAACTCTTCGATATCGTCGGCCAGCGCCAGCAAATAGGCCGACCCCGGAAACGGCTCGCCGCGGAAATCGCTGCGCAAGCCGTAGCAAATCACCGGCACGCCCCTGATTTGCGCCAGCTGGTGCAATTGCTGCACCTGGGCGGTCGATAAAAACTGCGCTTCGTCGACCAGCACGCAAGCCACGTGCGGCGCATCGCTCAGGAAATCGGTCGCGCCATCGAACATATCGACCTCGCGCTGCGGCCCCAGGCGCGATGTGACCTGCCCCACGCCATAGCGGCTGTCGATCGCGGCCGTGTACAGCTTGACCTGCTGGCCCTGCTCTTCATAGTTATGCGCGACCTGCAGCAGTGCTGTCGATTTGCCGGCGTTCATCGCCGAATACCTGAAATAAAGTTTTGCCACTGCGTGTTCCCACCGATTGAAGCGCGTCATTATAGCAAGCGCGGCGGGCCCACCCGTTGCACCTTAGCATCAGCGAGTGAAATCGACGACGACCTTGCCGGGCGCATGCCCGCTGTGGGATTCCTCGATCGCCTGCGCCAGGGCATCGAAGGCGACGACCCTGGCGATGGTCGAACGCACGCTGCCCGCGGCCACCATGGCGGCGATCTCGGTCAGCTGCTGCTGGTGCGGCATCATCATGAACCACAGGCCGCGCTGTCCGGCCGGTGCGCGCCCCGCGATGTCCGGCGCGGCCGTGCTGACGATGGCGCCGCCGGCGGCGAGCACCTGCCAGGAGCGGTCCAGCGCGTCGCCGCCGACCAGGTCGAGCACCAGGTCGACATCGCGCACCTGCTCCTCGAAGCGTTCGGCGTGGCGGTCGATCACGCGGTCGGCGCCCAGTGCGAGGACATGCCCGCGGCTCGATGCCGACGCTGTCGCCACCACCACGGCGCCCGCCGCCTTTGCAAACTGCACCGCGAAGCCCCCGACGCCGCCAGCCGCGCCGTGAATCAGCACCTGCTGGCCGGGCCGCAGCGGGCCGGCCGCGCGCAAAGCCTGCCACGCCGTCAGGCTGGCCACCGGCAGCGCCGCGGCCTGCGTGTAATCCATCGCCGGCGGCACCAGCGCCAGCTTGTCCGCCGCAATCGCGACCACGTCGGCATAGGCGCCAAGCCCGCCCATCGGACCCATGACCCGGTCGCCCGGCGCAAACCTGGTCACGCCAGCGCCGGCCGCCATCACCTCGCCGGCCAGTTCGATGCCGAGCGTTGCGGGCAGCGGCAGCGGGAACGCCGCCTGCAGGTAGCCCTGGCGGATCTTCCAGTCCAGCGCATTGACGCCGGCCGCGTGCACCTTCACCAGCACCTCGCCGGGGCCCGGCGCGGGGACGTCGATCTGGTCGACCTGCACAACGTCGGCGCCGCCGTAACCGTGGATGCGAACGGCGCGGCTCATGCTGCTTCTCCCAGCGTCGGGTAATCGGTGTAGCCAACCGGCCCGGGCGAATAAAAGGTCGACTGGTCGGGCGTGTTGAGCGGCGCGTCGAGACGGAAGCGCTGCACCAGATCGGGATTGGCCAGATACAGGCCGCCGAATACCGCGGCGTCGGCATGCTGCTCGCCGACGACGGCTTCGGCACCCGGTTTGGTCAATCCGCCACCCTGCAGGTAGGCGCCGGCAAACAGGGGCCGCAGCGCCGCATGGTAGTCGAACGACGTCTTGAACAGCGCCACGTGCAGGTAGGCCAGTTTGAACGGCGCCAGTTGCTGCACCAGATAGCGGTAGGTCTCCTGCGGCGTGGCGTCGCTGATGTCGTTAAAGCCCATCTCAGGCGCGATCTTGATGCCGACACGCTCGCCACCGGCCTCGCTCACCATCGCGGCCAGCACGTCGAGGATGAAGCGCGCCCGGTTCTCGACCGAGCCGCCGTATTGGTCGGTGCGCTCGTTGGTCGACGAGGACAGGAACTGCTCCGGCAAATAGCCCGACGCGGCGTGCAGTTCAACCCCGTCGAAGCCTGCGGCGAGCGCATTGCGGGTCGCCACGCGGTACTCCTCGACGACCTGCCGCACCTCGCTGGTGGTCAGTGCGCGCGGCTGCGCCAGTTCCAGCGGACCGGCATCGGTATAGACCGTGCCGGCCGCCTTGATCGCGGATGGCGCAACGGGCGCGGCGCCGTCGGGCAGCAGCGTCGGATGCGAGATGCGGCCGCAATGCATCAGTTGCATGAAGATCCGCCCACCCTTGCCGTGCACCGCTTCGGTGACCTGCTTCCACGCGGCGATCTGGTCGCCGGTATGAATGCCGGGCGTGCGCACGTAGCCCTTGCCCATCGGGCCGGGAAAGGTGCCTTCGGTGATCAACAGGCCGGCGTCGGCGCGCTGTTCGTAATAGGTGATGGTCGCCGCGGAAGGCACGCCGCTGGCAGCGTCGGCGCGCGAACGCGTCATGGGCGCCATGACGACGCGGTTAGGCAAGGTGAGGTGGCCGAGGTCGAGCGGGGTGAATAGCGTGTTCATCTGATTCCCTTTTGGCTGAGTGAAAAGCCATGGTACATTGCTGCGTCAATGCATGAAATAGACAAAAATGGGATTCACTGCTGCATAAACGGAGCAATTGACATGCAATTACTTAACTATATGCATCTCTACGTGGAAGTCGCGCGGACGAAAAATTTCCGCAAAGCGGCCGATACCCTGGGCATGTCGAGTTCCACGCTCTCGCGCAATATCGCCGCGCTGGAAAAGGAAATCGGCGTGCGCCTGCTGCACCGCTCCACGCGCCGGGTCGAACTGACCGAGGCCGGCGAGGCTTACTTCAACCGCTGCCAGGGCATCGTGGAAGAAGCCAACGTGGCGCACGAAGCGCTGCGGGGCGAAGCGGCCCACCCGAGCGGCACGCTGCGCATCTCGATGCCGGTGGACTTTGCCATCAACTATCTGGCACCGGTGCTGGCCGAATTTGCCCGAGCTTACCCGATGATCGACTTTGAACTCGATGCCGGCGCGCGCCGGGTCGACCTGCTGGCCGAACCGTTCGACCTGGCGATCCGCATGGGGCCTGCTCCGGCCGCGCCATCGACCCTGGTCGCGCGCCAGATCGCACTGCTGGAGCGCCATTTATATGCGTCCCCCGCTTACCTCGACCAAGCGCCGCCGCTGGCCCATCCCGCGGACCTGGCGCATCACACCTTGTGCGTCGCCGGGGGCATCAAGCAGGATGGGTGGGTACTTTTCAACGGGGCGGACAGCACGACCGTGCCGATCGCATCGCGCTTCAGGTTGAACAGCATGGGGCTGAGCCGCTCGCTGGCGGCCCAGGGGGCAGGCATCGCCATTCTCGACAACGTGATCGCGCGCGCGGAGCTGGCGTCAGGACTGCTGCAGCGGGTGCTGCCGCAATGGAGCCTGGCGCCGATCCCGGTGCATGCGATTACCGATACGCGCCTGCTGTCGGCGCGCACGCGGCTGTTCGTCGACTTCCTGAAGGCGCGCCTGGCCGGGCAGGACTCAGTGGTGCGCCGCTAGCACCCGTGCAGGGTTGCCGACCGCCGTGGCGCCGGCCGGCACATCGCGCGTGACCACGCTGCCGGCGCCGATGATGGCATCGTCACCGATGGTCACGCCGGGCAGGATGATGGCGCCGCCGCCGATCCACACATTGCGGCCGATGCTGACCGGGCGGCCGAATACCAGGCCCGCGCTGCGCTGCGCCGGGTCGCGCGGATGGTCCGCCGTGTAGATCTGCACGGCCGGCCCGATCTGCGTGCCGTCGCCGATGGTCACGCCGGCGACATCGAGAATCACACAGTTAAAGTTCATGAAAACGCCTTTGCCGAGGCGGATGTTGTAGCCGTAATCGCAGTGAAACGGCGGACGGATCACCGCACCCTCGCCCACCGCGCCGAGCTGCTCGGCCAGCAGAACGCGGCGCGCCGACGCCGGCTCGGCCAGCGCCGCGTTGTAGCGCACCATCCACGCCCTTGCCGCGGCGTCGTCGGCCTGGATTTCCGGGTCGCCGAAGCTGAACGCCTCGCCAGCCAGCATTTTCTGTTTTTCGCTCAGACTCACTTGGCGCTCCTATTGGCCGGGATGGTATTTGCGCTCGAGCTGCTTCTCGATATCCGCCTTGTAGAACAGCACGTCCTTGAACTGGCCCTTGCTGTACATCTCGGCCTGGTCGCTGAAATGCGGCGAGGCCGGATTGCTGCTGTTGCCGCCCGCCAGAATGCTCTTGGCGCGCACGCGCGGCCCAAATTCCACGGCCGCCACGAAGCTGTTGCCACGGTCCCCGTAAATGCGTTTGGTCTTTTGCGGCGCCACCATGCCGAAGGCCGCCAGCGAACCCCAGCTGGCTGACGCGAACGCCACCGGATAACTCGGCTTGGCGTCGTCGTACTGCTGCCTGACGTCGCCGCTGATGCGCTGGAAGCGGTTGATGTCGCCCCACGGCGTCTGCCAGGTGCCAAAATCGGCTTCCAGCTTCGCCGTGGCGCGCACCAGCGCCTGCAGGCGCTCGGCCGGCGCGAGGCTGTCGCGGATGTAGTCGACCGTCGGCACACCCTTCAACCTGGCCGCGCCTGACGCCTTCTCGACCATGTCCTGGCCCCAGTAAATGGCCAGCGACGTCGGCACCGATGACACACTGTAGCGCCGGTCCCACGCGCGCAGTGCGGCCATCTGCGGCGCCAGCTGCGCCTTGAGCACGTCGCCCTCCGGCAGTTCGTCATACGCCGCGGACAGTGAGGCGATCAGCGGATCGAAGGCGGTCAGGTGGCTGTCGTAGGCGGCGGCGATCAGGCTGTCGAGGGTGAAGTCCTTGCGCTTTTCCAGCACGGCCACGGCATGCAGGCCGCGCGCGTTTTCCGGCAGCGACCACATATACAGGGGATAGTCCTGCTGGCGCGGGCTGCTCGCGCCCGAGGCGGCGAACGGCCAGTTGTTGGTGTTCTGGATCCAGCCGCTGGCGGGATTGAACAGCGTGATGGTCTCGTCGATGGCGTGCAAGCCTTGCCATTCGGTGGCCGGATTGCTGCCGTCGACCGGCTTTTTCCAGTCGAAGGCGGTATCGCGCCGGGGCAGGAAATTCCCGTGGAAGTAAGCGATGTTGCCGTCGCCGTCGGCATACACGGTATTGTTCGACGAGTTGGTGCGCAGCTCCATCGACTTGCGGAACTGCTTGTAGTTGCGGGCCTTGGTGCGCGTGTACGACTGCATCAGCGCCTTGAGCGGCTCCTCCATCAGCTTGACCGACACCCACTTGCCGCCCTCCTCGCGCACCACCGGGCCATGATGGCTGAAGTAGGCGGTGACGGTCTTGCTGGCCATGCCGCCGTCGGTCTTGTAAGGCAGCGTTACCTTCACTTCGCGCAGCGCGCGCTCGCCGCTGCCGTATTTGTAGACGTACTTGCCGTCTTTTTCGGTCACCGTTTCGAGATACTCGTCGATCACGTCGCCGCCGCCGGAGGTGTGCATCCAGCCTGCCTTGTCGTTGAAGCCCTGGTAGACGAAGAACTGGCCCCAGGTCACGGCGCCGTATGCGTTCAGGCCCTCGTCGCTGACGACGTGAACCTCGGGGCGGAAGTAGAACGAGGTGTGCGGGTTGATCAGCAGGAGCGCGCGCCCGGACGCGCTCAGTTTCGGCGCGATGGCAAAGCCGTTCGAGCCGCGCGGTTCCTTGTCGAGTGCATTGGGCGCGTCGGCCAGCGCCAGCGCGGGCTTCTTGCCATAGAACTGTTCCAGGTCCTTGAGGTTGATCGATTCGATGTCGCCGCCGATGCTGCCTTCGCTGAACGCGAGCGCCATCCACGGCTCGAAATGCGTGATCAGGCGCGGCTTGACCTCGGGATGGGTGTGCAGGTAAAAGTTCAGGCCATCGGCAAAGGCGACCATCAGCTTCTTGAGCCACGCCGGACTGGCCGCGTATTTGGCCTTCATGTCCTCCGGCGTGATGTACATCTTCATGCGCAGGTCGCGCCAGATTTCGGCCTCGCCCTCGACTTCCGCCAGGCGGCCCAGCGCGTTGATGTAATTGAGTTCGACCCGGTTGAAATCGTCCTCCGCCTGCGCGTACAGCAGGCCGAAGACGGCGTCGGCATCGGTCTTGCCGAACACGTGGGGAATGCCCCACTTGTCGCGCATGATGGTCACGCGCCTGGCGGTCTTGTTCCAGCGCGCCTGTTCGGACGATACGCCGGCGCGGGTTTCAGGCGCTGCGCCGGCCGGCAGCGTGGCGCCGAGGGTGGCGCAGCCTAGCAGTGTCGAGACGAGAATGGGTCGAAACATCGATGAATCTCCTGACGAAAATGGGAATGCGAGGTGGCCGCCCGCGCTGCTACTCGCCGCTGTCGCCCAGGGCCGCGAGGCGCTCCTTGAGGGCCTGGTTCTCGGCGCTCAAGGCGTCGACCTTGCCGCGCAGGGTAGCTACCTGGGCGCGCAGTTCGGTCTCGGCATCGGCTGCCGGCTCTTTCGGCGGACGGCTCGATGCCTTTTGCTCGCGCACCTGGCGCGCTGCCTGCTGCAGTTCCTTGCGTCCGCCGGCGACGGCCGCGATCTGCACCGACTCGGGCAGCGAGGCCACGTTGGCGGCGGCGTTGATCGAGATGGTCCCCGAGCGCACCGCTTCGACCAGCTGCGGCGTGGCCGCCTTCTGTATGCGTTCGATCTGGCTGATGGTATTGCTCGACACGCGCGCAGCCTTGGCCACGTCTTCACGCGTGTTCCAGGGCGGCGATTCGGGCACCCTCGGCGCATCCGGCGCTTCCTGCGTGGTTTCCTTCTGCGCCACGCGGGCGGCGACGATATCCTTCTTGCGCAGGGCGAGCACGCCGCGCTGGTAGTCCGACACGCTGCGGCGCGCCAGGTGGTTATCGATCATCCACAGCATCACGTCGTCGAGCGTGGCGAAGGTCGCGTTCTGCACGGTTTTGAATTCGATGTGGTGCTTCTGGCAGATTTCGTAGCGATTGTGGCCGTCGATGAGCACATCGTTCCACAGAACCAGGGCGTCGCGGCAGCCCTCGGCCAGCAGGCTGCGTTCGAGCGCGGCGTATTCGTTGGCGGTGAGCGGGTCGATGAAGGAACGCAGTTCCTCGTTGATAGTGATGTTCAATTCGTGTCCTTGTAAGTACTGCGGCGGCCGGACTGCGGCGCGCCGCCACGAATGCTACACCATCCCGTGAGCGAGGGGAATGCGGACCGGATCGTTCAGGATCTGGGGGCGTCGGCCAGCTGTGCGCAGTACCAGCGTCGCGCGACGGCGGCGATCGGCTCGCCCAGCTTGCGCGGGTCAAAACCGTTCGCAGCGATCGTGTCCGCTTCCTCCTTCATCACGTCGCCGACCACCCAGCGAATGAAATCGGCCATGCCGGACATGTCGAACGGCTTGCGCTGCTCGTGAATGAGGTTGTGCAGCCCCTGGCTCAGGCGCGCCTCGCTCACTGCCATGGCGACGAAGTCCGACGTTTTGGCGATCTTTTCGACGCTGACGGCCGCCAGCTTCGTCACGCGCGAGGCGGAATGCTTCTGGCCCTTGACCTTGAACCAGTAGTCCGAGCCCGGTTCATCGAGGCATCGCCATACGACGCCCTCGCCCACGCCCTCCCGGCCGAGCGCCAGTCCTGCCGGGCAGCGCAGCTCGACGGCGCGGGTGATGTCACCCAACATGCCCTGGGCCAGGGCGGGCTGCGCAAAGTCGATCACCATGTCGTACTGGGGAAAGTCGGCGATGCTGCGAATACGCGCCGCCTCGCTGATCAGGCAGTCCAATGTATCGACGTCGTACCAGTTGCCGTCGATCCACACCGCGAAAATGACGAACATGGTTGGCAGTCCGGTCAGGGCGACTTTGTTCTGGATCGTGCCGCCGCACCACTCGCCGTACAGGACGATCTGCGTGTCTGGCGAAGGCGACACCTGCGCCTGTGCCGCGATGAGGACGGCGATACGCCGCAGCTCGTCCATGTGCCCGCTCATATGGGCATGGAAGCCGAAGTTGTCGTCCTCCAGCGTCAGCACGCGCTCGCGCGACTGGAAGCCGATGCCGTTCGGCCCGAATACGACAGCGGCATTACTGCCATGCAGCTTCACCGAACCGCGAAAACGCAGAGCCGGAACAGGGCGCCGGTTGTCGTAGACCGGCTCGCCGGCCGCATCGAGCCCGACAAAGTGGGCCTTGTTGTGCACGTTCCGGATGACATCACGAAACTGCTTAATCGATGGGAATGGGATCATTATTGTTTTTACACCAACGGATAGTTCGAAGTCGACGTCGGGCGACAGCACAGCTCACGACGGACGGCGCCGGCGCGGCGCATCGGTCAGGGATAAAAAGGAGATTTTGCGGAACAGACCTGCATTTGCGGAAAAGGTGGCGGGGCTTTGAAGCCTTCAAAACCCCGCCATTGCTGGTGCCCGGAGCCGGAATCGAACCGGCACGCCCTTACGAGCACGAGATTTTAAGTCTCGGGTGTCTACCAGTTTCACCATCCGGGCAGCGGGCGAGATTCTAGCACAGGATGTGGTCGATACGGCCACTTTTACCGGGGAATGGGCTGGCAATGCGTTCGCGTCACCGGCAGCAGTTGTCCAATCACCGTGGGCCTGAGCGGCAAATGTGCACTCGGCGGGAAAATTTCACGCTTACGTCAATACATAGTTATATAATATGCAAGTCATCTGATAACATACAATTTATCTTTGAATAACAATAGAGAGACAAATGACCAATTTCATTCGCAAAACCTTGATTGCCAGCGCCACTGCCTTGCTGGCCTGTGGCGCTTCAACACAGGTGCTCGCCGCCGATTGGCCGAGCGGTTATACGAAGTGCGCCGCCGAGAAGGAAACCTGTGTTGTCGGCGCCAGCAAGCGCTCCGTCTCTTACGGCGCCAGTAACAAGTGGGTCACCAAGAGCCTGTCCGGCAATGTAGCGTGCACCAACGCGACGTTTGGCGATCCGATCGTGGGCAAAAAGAAGTATTGTGCGATTGGTCCGGTAACGCCGACGCCAACTCCGACACCAACACCGACGCCGACTCCAACGCCTACACCAACTCCGACTCCTACACCGACCCCAACGCCGGTCGTCGACGCAGGCACCACGACGACCGTCTGGGCCACAGGCTGCGACACCGGCAAGCCCGCCACCACACCCGGCACCTGGACGGCGGGCGGCCCCTCGCCCGACCGCGCCAACTACCGGCTGGTCAAGGAGTCGGCGCACTTTGCCTTCTATTCCGACGAAACGGTGTCCGACGCCGACCTCAATCTGGCGGTGACCACGCTGGAAAACACGGTGTGGCAGAATCTCTTCAACAGCAACCTGTTCATGCCCGAGCCGTTCTACAACACGGCCAACAAGATCAAGCCCTCGATCCACATCCATTCAACCGACGGCCTGACCGCCGGTGGCTGGGCGCGCGACCGGGTCGGCATGTGGATCGGACCTGGCGCCTTGAAAGAACACTGGGGCCTGACCCACGAATTCACCCACGCCTGGCAGTTCTGGATGGCCTACAACGGCGGCCTTGGCTGCCCGGACTCGAACACCTGCGGCTGGATCGCCGAGAGCCACGCGAACTACACGCCGCACCAGCTCCCTGAATACAAGAACGAGGCCCACTGCTCCGAGATGCTGGTCAATGCGCCGCACCTGTACCTCGGATCGACCCGCGACCGCTACTGCAACTGGCAGTTCATGGAGTACCTGAAGGACAAGCAGTGCCCGGCCGCGACCAACCAGATCTTCACCACCCCGGGCCCGGACCCGTTCACCAACATCCAGAAGTCGCACGGATGGAGCATCTCGCAGCTCAACGACTTCTTCGGCGACTGGGCCATGCACAACGTGACCTGGGACTACAAGTCCACGCCCGACGCCTTCCGCAACGCCTACGGCAATATCACCCAGACCGACAAGTCCGAGCGCTTGCACCGCCTGATGCCGCTCGAATCGCTCGACACCAACTGGAGCAGCAACCGCCGCTTCGTCTCGCCGCACTACGGCGCGCCGCAGCGCTTCGGCTACAACGTGGTGCGCCTGTACCCGGCCAGCGGCGCGACCACCGTCACCGTCAAGTTCCGCGGCGTGAACCAGCCAGGGTCGGACGCCGATTTCCGCTGGGGCCTGGTGGCCACCAACGCGCAGTTCACCGCGCCGCGCTACAGCGCCTTGCAAAAGGGCCTGGACGCCAACCTGACCTACAAGGTCAATGCGGGCGAGCCGCTGTTCCTGGTGGTGACGGCCACGCCGGCGGTGTTCAAGACCATCGTCGCCGAACAGGAGTACGGGACCATCTGGCGCTACCCCTACATGATCGAACTGGCCAACGCCTGGCCGCAGGGATTCCAGAACGGCCAGCGCGACCCCTGCCCATCGGGCACGGCGCGCCACGCCAACGGCGGCGGCTGCGCGCCGTCCACGACCCCGGCGAGCGTCTATGTCGGCCCGTATGCCACGGTACTTGCTGGGAATTCGGTGACGGGCAACGCCCGCATTGAAGACCAGGCCATCATTGCCAACGGCACGGTATCGGGTGGGACGGTGGGCGGCTTGAGCGTGATCGGCGAGAGGGGCAACAATGGCGACAACGCGTTTATCGTGGGTGGCTCGGCGCAGGTGCGCACCACGTTCTATCCGCTCGGCTTCTTCGAGCGCGCCCAGGTCGCATCCGGCACCTTGAACCTGTACGGCGATGTGGAGTACCGTGGGACGGGCCTCAATCTGAGCTCAGGGAACCGGTCGGGCTTCGTCGACGCCACGTCCACCGTGGGGTCGGCTACCGACATCAACACCAAGGCCCGGCCGGTCTGGCGGCCATGATCGGCAGCGTGCGGCAACGCTGATGGGTTCCCGGTCTCACCGCCGCTTGTGAACGGTGAGACCGGAGCAAAGCAGCTCAGGCCCGACGGCGGTCAAACTTTGCTCATGGAGCTAGCTTCCCGGGCGATATATTCCTCGACCGCCGTTTGTGCATTGCGACCGGAAGACTCGGTCTGTTTCTGGTGCAAAGCCACCGCTTTATTCTTGCGGCCCTCCGCAATCAATTTTTTTACGTCCGGCGACAAGTCCAGTGCCGTCTTATCCACCGGAAGAGTCAACAATAGCGTCTCGACCTTTTTCAGCCGCTCCGTTAGCGCCCCAACCCGCGACAACAGGAGTATTACTCCGATAAGAATCGTCATGTTGAGCATGTAATCTAAGTCAGTCGCAGACATCGTTCGCCTCCTCAAAAAAAACTGCGGGAAATGTATGCATTCCGATTTCCCGCTAGAAGTTAAGGTTCAGGATATTTATTTTGCACTGAGCAGGCGCCAACCAGCGTAGCCGGCGCACCCGGCAAGTGCTATGACACTGAGGGGACTTATTGCGAACGCCGCGCCGACCGCCATCGTACCCCAGGTTGAGGTAAAAGCGGCGGCACCGATGCCTGCGCCAAGGCCGAATGCAGCCGCACTCTCTTTCGCTGTTCCACCAGAAACCAACTCGACTTCGTTACGAGATAATTCTTGCATATGGCACCCTGTAAAGTGAGAACGACGGTTTGTGTGAAGATCTACTTTGATGAGAAAAGCAATCCCGACCTGGTTTTTCATCCGAAACAGATAAACGTCGAAATTTCTTTCTCAATAAATGGATATTACCCACGCAAAAACGACTTAGCTATTTGAAATTAATTTCATTGTGATAATAATCAACGCGATGAAAATCAAACATGCCAAATATTTCGGTATCTTTTTCAAATTGCACGATAGTGTAGTCCGTATGGTGGCGACGTGCACGGCCATGACATCGGCTTCCCGTTCCGCGACCATCTGCAGGCGTCACGGTTGAACTGGCGAAGGATCAACAACAAAAACTTCCGCCGACTCTTTGCACTTTCACGATCCCCGCCAGCCCATGATCAATGTCATCCCAACATAGTTGTTGAACTTACTCAATTGTTGAGCTAGCATGGCCTCGCCCTTTTCTGAAATTTTACTACGCGATTTTTGCAGGGGCTGACAAGCAGCACGAGGACCACACTCGCGCGCACACGATAACAAGAACGAGACAGTCCGATGCACACAGCCATGAACACGACGGAGATCTTTCTCCTCGCGATGCTCCTTATTTTCTCCATTCCCTACCTCGTCTGGCGCGTCTTCAAGACCGATTACTACGCCCCCCTGGTAGTGGTGCAGATCATCACCGGCGTGCTGCTCGGGCCGGGCGTGATGGGGGCGATTTATCCGGATTACTACAAATTCATCGTCAACCCTTCCGTCATGCTGGCCATGAACGGGATCGCGTGGTGGGCAGTGATGATCTTCGTGATGATCGCCGGCATCGAGCTCGACCTCAAGCAAGCCTGGGCGCACCGCCGCGAAACCACCATCACATCAAGCCTGGCGCTGGGCGTGCCGCTGCTCTTCGGCGCGGCGGTCGCGGCCGGGATGCTCGGCTACGCCGGCTGGATCGGGCCCAAGGCGATGACCTGGCAGTTCGTGGTCGGCGTCGGCATGGCCTGCGCCGTCACGGCGCTGCCGATCCTGATCCTGCTGATGGAAAAGCTCGACATCCTGCGCCAGCCGATCGGCCAGCGCATCCTGCGTTACGCCAGCCTGGACGACATCGCCATCTGGGGCGTGCTGGCCCTGATCCTGCTCGACTGGGACCGGGTCGGGCGCCAGCTCGGCTTTTTGCTCGCCTTCGGCATCGCCACGGTCGGCTACCGCCGCCTGATGGTCTGGCTGCAGGAACGCGACCGCTGGTACGTCGGCCTGATCTGGCTTGCGCTGTGCGGCTTCGGCGCCGACTGGGCCGGCCTGCACTTCATGGTCGGCGCCTTCCTGGCCGGCGCGGTGATGGACGCGCACTGGTTCGATCAGGAAAAAATGGACCTGATGCGCCACCACGTGCTGCTGGCGATCATGCCCGTTTACTTCCTCAGCACCGGCCTGCGCACCAACTGGGACATGGGCAGCGCCGCGGTTTTCGTCGCCGCCGGCGTGCTGCTGGTGGCCTCGGTCGGCGGCAAACTGATTGGCGCCCATATCGCAGGGCGCATCCTCAAATGGAAAAAGGGCGAAGCGGGCATCATCGGCTGGCTGCTGCAGACCAAGGCGCTGATCATGATCATCTTCGTCAACATCCTGCTCGACAAACAGATCATCACCAGCGAAACCTTCACCGCCCTGCTCCTGATGGCGATCGCCAGCACCATGCTGACGGTGCCGGTGGTCTACCCGCGTCTGCAGCGGATGAAGGAAATCATCTTCCGCACCACCTAATTTCCCAACCGGGGTCGGAGCTCTGACTCGACACATTTCCCGCACGACGACGAACAATCCGGGCTTTCCCCAAATTTTGTTCAATCAATGGCCGTCACGCCTCACAAAAACGGGATTCATTGTCGATTCTGCAATCAATTGCTAATCAGAGCTCTGACCCCGGTTGGGCGGCGTTGGCTTGTAAGCGGGCACGCACGCATGGCCGGACACGCGAGTTGGCGCGCCGTAGCAAGGCAATGCATCGATGTCGGCAATAAATGACCAGAACCACGCGATGCCGCTGGGAACGCCAGCCGGGGAAATATGATTTATGATGCAGCACTTCCCCCACGTCGCCCCGCCTGGCCCTGGCCGCACCATGAAACTTTATGAAGCGCTCGCGCGCGATATCTCCGACTCGATCCTCAGCGGCGTACTGCAGCCGGGCGACCGCTTGCCGTCGGTACGCAAGACCAGCGCCAGCCGCGGCGTGAGCCCGGCCACCGTGTTCGAAGCCTATTACACGCTGGAGGCCCAGGGCCTGGTGCAGGCCCGCGAGCGCTCGGGTTACTTCGTCAGCGTCGGCGCCACGCGCCTGCCGCCGGAACCGGATACGGCCTCGCGTCCGGCCGAAGATGCGCTGCCGATCGCCATGAGCGAACGCGTGTTCGACCTGCTCGAAACCACCATGCGGCGCGATGTGGTGCCGTTCGGCTCGGCCTTTCCCAGCCCGCTGCTGTTCCCGCTGGCGCGCCTGGCGCGGGTGATGAGCACCAGCGTGCAGCAGCTCGACCCGTGGGCCAGCGTCGACGATCTCACGCCGGGCAACGCGCGCCTGCGGCGCCAGATCTCGCTGCGCTACCTGATCGACGGGATGACCGTGCACGCCGACGATATCGTCGTCACCAACGGCGCGCTGGAAGCATTGAGCCTGTGCCTGATGGCGGTGGCGCGCCCGGGCGACGCGGTGCTGATCGAGTCGCCCGCCTTTTACGGCTCGCTGCAGGCGATCGAGCGCCAGGGCCTGGAGGCGATCGCGGTGCCGACCCACCCGCGCGACGGCATGGACCTGGCCGCGGCCGAACGCGCGCTCGAACGGCACCGCCCCAAAGCCTGCTGGCTGATGACGAATTTCCAGAATCCCCTCGGCAGCCTGATGCCCGACGAGAAAAAGCGCGACCTGGTGCGCCTGCTGGCGCGCTACCAGGTGCCGCTGATCGAGGATGATGTCTTCGGCGAGCTCTATTTCGGCGACAAGCGCCCGCTGCCGGCCAAGGCCTTCGATACCGAGGGCCTGGTGATGCACTGTTCGTCGTTCTCGAAATGCCTGGCGCCCGGCTACCGGGTCGGCTGGGTGGCGGGCGGACGCTTCACGCGCCAGCTGGCGCGCCAGAAGCTGGCCAGCACCCTGACCACCTGCGCCCCGGCCCAGGGCGCGCTGGCGCTGTACCTGGAAAAAGGTGGCTACGACCGCCATCTGCGCCTGCTGCGCCACACGCTGGCCTCGCAGCAGGCACTGTTCATGGAAGCAGTGCGGCGCCACTTCCCCGAGGGCACGCGCGTCACGCGGCCCAAGGGCGGCTATCTGTTATGGCTGGAGCTGCCGGGCGGGGTCGATGCGCTGGCGGTGCACGCGGCCGCGCTGGCGCAGGGTATCAGCGTCGCGCCGGGGCCGATCTTTTCGCCGCAGCCGGGGTTTGAAAACTGCCTGCGCCTGAACTACGGCCATGCGTGGGACGCGCGCGCCGAGGCGGCACTGGCCACCGTCGGCCGCATCGTGCAGGCGCAGCTGGCGCAACAGAACGCTTAGTCGCGCCCTTCCCTGGTCTGCTGCAGGGTAAAACCGCTCAGGCGCGGCACCGCCGCCGCCAGCTAAATCAGGCCGACGAACATGTCGACGCTGGCCAGCGCGCGCATGCGCCGTAAGCGGAATCACGTCGCCGATGCCGCTGCTCGAGAGCAGCGCGAAGCTGAGGTAATCGAGTTCGTCCAGGTGCACGCATCGGCCGCGTTGACGGCGGCCGCGTAGGTCCCGGGATGCATGGCCGGGAGCGCGGCGAACGCGGACTACGATGCCTCAGGAAGCCAGCGCCAGCGGCTCCTGGTCCGCGGCCTCGGCCGCCGGCACGGGTTTGAGCAGCAACAGCTGCCCTTCCAGCACCCGGAACACCAGCGGCGCGTCCAGATGCGTCACCTCGCCATCGATGGCGACCTTGATCCGGCGCCGCCCAACCAGCCCGCGCTGCTTGACCGTCATGCTGGTCAGGCCGAAGGCGTGCAGATTGGGCGCGTCGCCCAGGCGCCCGAGCGCGCCGCGCAGCAGCAGCGCCAGCATGCCGAACTTGCCCACCACCTGGGGCGCCAGCGCGGCCAGCTTGCCATCCTCGATGCGCTCGGCCAGCGGCGCGATGCCGACCTGCTCCATCTGCAAACGGTTGTTGCCGACGAACAGGGTGGAGGTGCGCAGGGTGCGCATCTTGCCGTTGAGCTCGACGGTGATGTGCAAATGCCGGTAGGAACCGAGCACCGTCTTGAGGGCCGACAGCAGGGCCACCAGCCGGCTGCGTCCGTACTGTTTCTTGTCGATCTCGCGCTCTTCGAGCAGCTTGGGATACAGGCCGATGCTGGCGTTGACCAGGAATACCTTGTCGTTGACCAGCCCCACCTGCACCGGCTCCACGCGCGCCGTCAGCAGCGCCTGCACGGCCTCGGCCAGGTCTTCGGGAATCTGGTGGGTGCGGCCGAAATAGTTGAAGGTGCCCTGCGGCAGCACGCCGAACTGGCATCCGCTGTCCACCGCCGCGCGCGCGACGGTGTTGATGGTGCCGTCCCCGCCTGCGGCGACCAGCACGCCACCGGTGTCGCGCGCGCGCGCGGCCATGTGCTTGGCGATGCCGGCCAGCTCGCCGGCCTGCTCGAGCACGGCCAGTTCAAACTCGCGCCCGGCGCCGGTGAGCAGGTCTTCGATGGTGGTACGCTGGAGTTCGGTTTCCGCGTGACCAGATCCGGCATTGAGAATGATAAAAAGCGGCGCGGGCATGGGGCTGACAATGAAATGAACGATGCCAAACTTTACCATCGGGCCTGCGATGTTGCGCTTTCGATACGCCAAATGGCGCGCCGCGCGCGCGCCCTTACCCACCTCGCATGCGCGCCGTCAGCCGTGCACTCCCGCCGCGACCGGCTTCGCCTGGGTGGCGCCGGCAGCCGGCTTGATCCGGGCCAGCACACCGATCAGCTCGGCCGTGTTGGCCGGCTTGACGAAATAATGGTCGAAACCGGCCTGCACCGCGCTGGCCTTGTCGTATTTGTTGCCGTAGCCGGTCACGGCGATCAGGGTGGCGGCGCGCGCGTGCGTGCTGGTCCTGAGCCGGCGCGCCAGTTCGTTGCCGTCCATGCCGGGCAGGCCGATATCGAGCAGGCAGGCGTCCGGCCCGAAGCTGCCCACGCTTTCCAGCGCCCGATGCGGATCGTGCTCGACCATCACCACGTGGCCGGCCGACTCCAGCACCATGGCCATGGCGTTCGCGGCATCCTTGTTGTCGTCGACCAGCATCAGGCGCAGCCCTTCGCCCGCATGGTAGCCGGGTCCGCGCCCGGAAGCGCCGGCCCCGCTGGGCGCGGCGTGCTTTTGCAGGTACACCGAGAAGGTCGCGCCCTCCCCCAGTCCCGGGCTGGCCGCCGTCACATGGCCGCCATGCAGCGATACCAGGCTGCGCACCAGCGCCAGCCCCAGGCCCAGCCCGCCCTGGGAACGGTCGGACGAGCGTTTTTCTTGGGTGAACAGGTCGAAGATGTGCGGCATCAGCACGGCATCGAGGCCAATGCCGTTGTCACGCACGTGCAGCTCGACCGTGTCGGCCTGATGGCTGATCTCGAGCATGATGCGCCCGCCCGGCTGCGTGTACTTGGCCGCGTTGTGCAGCAGGTTGGTCAGCACCTGCACCAGCCGCTTGCGGTCGCCCCACACGGCCACCTCGCCCTCGCCCGGCACGTCGAGGCTGAGCACGTGGCCGCGCTCGGCAATGAGCGGCTGGGTTTGCTCTACCGATTCCAGCACCACCTGGTGCAGGTCGATCAGCTGCTTGTCGAGCACCACCAGCCCCGTGTTCACGCGCGACACGTCCAGCAGATCATTGATGAGGCTAGTCATATGGTTGACCTGGCGCTCGATGATGACGCTCGACATCTTCACGCGCGAGGCATTGTCTGGCGCCATGGCCAGCAAATGCGCGGCCGAACGGATCGGCGCGAGCGGATTGCGCAGCTCGTGCGACAGCATCGCCAGGAATTCATCCTTGTGGCGCCCCGCTTCGCGCAACGATTCCTCGGCGCGCTTGCGGGCGCTGACATCGATCGACACGCCGCGTATGCAGCGCGCATGGCCGGCGTGATCGGGCACCACGGTGGCGTACACCTGCAGCCAGACAGTCTGGCCATTGTCGGGCCGGCGCAGGCGCACCACCTCGCCGTAGCTCCCATTCGATTTGATCGCCTCGCTGCGCGCAAGTTCCATCCTTTGCAGATCGGCGGGATCGAGAAAATCCCACAGGCTGCGCATGTCGGTCCAGTTTTCGCCGAACAGTTCGGGCGCGTTATCGGAAAACAAGACCTCATTGCTGGCCAGGTCCCAGTCCCACACCACCATGCGCGCCACTTTCATGCCTTCCTTCAGGCGCAGTTCGCTGCGCTGCAGCGCCTGGCGCGCCATGGTGCGGTCGGTGACATCGAAACCCTGCACGAAAATGCCGCTCACGCTGCCGTCTTCGATGATCGGCTGGTACACGAAGTCGATATAGGCCTGGATCGGCGCGCTGTCGGGCGCCATGCGCAGTTCGATGCGCAGGTCGCCCGCCTTGTACGGCTTGCCGCTGGCATACACCGCGTCGAGCAGCTCGAAAAATCCCTGGCCGACGACGTCCGGCAGGGCCTCGCGCACGGTCTTGCCGATCAGCGGACGCGCGCCCACCAGGCGCAGGTAGGCCGAGTTGGCAAATTCAAAGACATGCTCCGGCCCGCGCAGGATGCACATGAAGCCGTGCGCCTGCTCGAACAGCGAACGCAGGCGCGTGGTTTCGGCTTCGCGCTGCTCGCGCAGGGCCTGTTCGGCGCGCAGCCGCTGTCCGGTCTGGATGGCTTCGAGCCGCTGCGCCTGCTCGCGCTGGGCGATCTGTTCGGTCAGGGCCAGGTTCATCCGTTCCAGCGCCGCCTTGGCATTGTGCTGGGCCGTGACGTCGTTGCACACCACCAACACGCCGTGCACGCCATCGTGGTCTTCGATCGGGCTGTAGCCGTACGTCCACCAGACATCCTCGCGCTTGCCGTGGCGCGTGACCGGCACCAGCTGGTCTTCATGCCAGGTGCTGCCGTTGCCGGCCATGACCATCTCGATCTGCGGGCCGATGATGGGCCAGATTTCTTCCCAGCAATCGCGCCCGCGCTGGCCCAGCGCGCCCGGATGGCGCTCCGGACCCATGGTCAGCCGGTAGGCGTCGTTGTAGAACTGCACCAGCTCGCCGCCCCACCACAGGAACATCGGATGGCGGGAGGTGAGGATCAGGCGGATCGTGCTTTTGAGCAACGTCGGCCAGTGTTCGGGGGGACCGAGGGGAGTGGTGCTCCAGTCCTTGACGCGCATCAGGGCGCCGAGTTCTCCGCCGTTGGAGAGAAAATCAAATGTCAGACGCATCCAGTGCCCGGTTGTTGTCGCCGAAAATGAAGCACGCGCACGGCAAAGCGTTAGCGCATGCGTAATCGTATCATTATGTAACGACATGCGACGTACGGTTTGTCCAGCGTCGGCGGATGACAACACGCGCGCGCAATCAGCCCGGGAGGTCGTTGACTGCGGCACGCACCGCGGGCAGCAGCGCCGCCACCGGCGCCAGGGCGGCGCTGGTATCGACGTAGTCGGGCAGCACGCGGCGCGACCAGCCGCCGGCGGCCCGGCGCAGGCAGAATTCGTCCAGGATGGCGGACGCCCTGCCCGCCTCGTCATAGAGCCAAGTAAGCAAAAATCATCCCCTCAATGCGCCATGTTGTTCCTGCCACCGATTTTAACTTGCAATATTCGCAACTTGGCGCACCATTGAAATGATCGTGGAATCAGGTCCAGCCGGCGTCGACGATGAATTCCTGGGCCGTCATCATGCGGCTGTCGTGCGCGCCCAGGAACAGCGCCATGCTGGCCACATCCTGCCCGACGATGCGTCCCGGCAGGCACTGGTGTTCATCCATGGCGCGCTCGCCGGCCGGGTCGACCCATTTGTCGAGCTGGCGCGGGGTCATGACCCAGCCCGGCGTGAGCGTGTTGACGCGGATGCCGCTCTTGCCGAATTCGCGCGCCAGGCTGCGCGTGAGACCGTTCACGGCCGACTTGCTTGCCGCGTACACCGGATAGCCGGCCACCTTGTTCTTCCAGCCGGTCGAGCCGAGGTTGATGATGGCCCCGCCGCCGCGGCGCTGCATGCCTTCCATCACCGCCTGGGCCGCGAAGAACGCCACCTTGAGATTGATCGCGACCTTGTCGTCGAAGTACTCCGGACTGACCAGCAGGAAATCGTGGCGCTCGTCGTTGGCGGTATTGTTGACCAGCACATCGAAGTCGCCCAGTTTCTCGCCGGCCGCCTTCACGCTGGCGCGCAGCGCATCGATGTCGGACAGGTCGCAGCCGATGAAGTACGGCGTGTGCGCCACCGTGCCGGCCAGGCCGTCGACCAGCTCGGTGGACGAGGCGATATCGCGGTCGGCGAACGCCACGCGCGCGCCCTGGCGCGCAAAGGCGGCCACGATATCGGCCCCGATGCCCGAACCGCCGCCGGTCACGAAGACGGCCTTGCCGGCCAGGCTCGGGTAATTCGCAAATTCCATGGTGTGTCCTTTTTCTTGTTGTTGAGCGCTGCTGATGCTGATGCTGCTAATGCGCTTTGACTGTTCATGCTGGCGGCATGCCGCCCGCTGCTGCTAGCTGGCCTGGGTGGACTGCCACGCGGCGACGAACGCTGCGGCCCGCGCACCCAGTTCGGCCGGCGTCACGCCGGGCGCATACAAGGCGCCGCCGATGCCGAAACCGGTGGCCCCGGCCGCGACCCAGGCGGGCATCGTTTCCGGCGACACGCCGCCGACCGGCCACAGGGGCGTGCCCGGCGGGAGCACGGTCTTGAAGGCTTTCAGGCCGGCATAGCCGACCATCTCCGCCGGGAAGATCTTGAGCGCGTGGGCGCCGGCGCCGAGGGCGTCGAACGCTTCGCTGGGCGTGGCCACGCCGGGCGCGCACAGCATGCCCAGCGCCGCCGCGCGCGCGATCACGGCCGGGTTGCAGTTCGGCGCGACCAGCATGCGTCCGCCGGCCGCATGCACGGCGTCGACATCGGCCACGCTGAGCATGGTGCCGCCGCCGACGATGGCGCCGGCCGGCGCCATGCGCGCCAGCAGCGCGATCGATGCGAGCGCGCCGGGGCGGTTGAGGGGCACCTCGAGCAGGCGAAAGCCGGCCCCGAACAGGGCTGCGCCGGCCGCCTCGGCGTCAGGCGCTTGCAGGCCGCGCAAAATGGCGACCAGCGGTGGAGTCAATTGGGTCAGGTCCATGATCAGAGCCTTTCAAAAAAGTGGGCCAGGGCGGCCAGGTAGACCTCGTCCGGATCGTGCGCGCGCGCCGGCATGCCGTAGTACGCAGCCGCGCTCTCGTAGCGCGCACTGAGCGCGGGCGAAGCGATGATGTCGATGGCGCTGTCGGCATGCCCCTGCGCCGCCACGAACTCGGTGCCGATCAGCAGGCCGCTGACGAACGAGCGCGCCTGCGCCGCCGCCATGGTCTTCGACACCACGCGCGCGCGCACGCCGAACAGCGCGTTCGACAGCGGCCGCCCGCGCCGCGCTTCCTGCAGGCCGGCGGCAAAGGCGGTCTCGTCGTCCGGGCCGGCCGCCATCAGCGCGGCCAGCGTGCCGCCGGCGGCCAGCATCGAAAACAGTTCGCCGGTCATGTAGGTCACCAGCTGGTCGACGCGGCCGCCGCGCAGGAAGACCCACTTGCTGTGGGTCCCCGGCAGCACCACCCAGCCGTCGCTCAGGCCGCGCCCGGCGGCGCCGAGCAGTTGCGTCTCTTCGCCGCGCATCACATCGATCGCGCCATCGCGCGTGCAGTAGCCGGGCACGATGAAGCAGCCGGGGTGGCCCGCCACGCTCGCCAGGTGGGCCGGCAGCGCGGTCAGCGGCACGCCGGTATCCAGATAGGGTACTTCCTGCCAGCCGCTGGCCGAACCGACCATGCCGGACATGACCACCGGAATGGCGGTGCCGACGCCCATGCTGGCGCGCAGCGCCGCCAGCGAGCCGGCAAAGTCGCCGCCGACGGCCAGCATGCCCTGGTCGTCCGCATGGCGCGCGAGGCACTTGCCGTCGCGTCCGACCAGGTAGGCGCGGCGGTTGCTGGTTCCCCAGTCGATACCGAGTAATTGCGTATGCATGGTTCCTCTCATAGTTTGTACGATAAGCCGAGATTGAAGCGGCGCCCGAACTCGGTCACTTCCTGCTCGTACGGATTGTTCGCGCTGGTGTAGACCACCTTCTGGTTCGTCACGTTATCGACACCAAAACGCAGCTGAAGTTTCGGCGTGAGGTGCTTGGCGAACGACAGCGCGACATAGGTTTCGGCGCCGTTCTCGACCAGCTGGCCCGCGCCCCAGGTCGGGTTGCGCACAAAAGCGCTGTGATAGTTGGCCGACATGCGTGCCTCGTAGCCGGCTTGTTCGTACCAGACCGTCAGGCCGCCGTTGTGCTTCATCAGCCCTTCGATCGGGAACGGTTTGGCGGCCGGGATATTTTCGTGGATGTTACTGGCAGTGTAGGCGTAGTTCCCGGAGAGGCCAAGGCCGTTGGCGAAGGATTGCTGGTACACCAGCTCGGCCCCGCGGATATTGCCGCCCTTGCCGTTGACCGAACGCGTGACCAGCGCGCCGCGCCCGTCCAGCGTGGTGCGGTCGCTGGTGATGCCGATGTAGCGGCTGATATCCTTGTAGAACAGGCCGGCCGACAGCAGCGCGCCTTTGTCGAAGTACCACTGCCAGGCCAGGTCGATCTGGTCGGCCAGCATGGGTTTGAGCTGCGGATTGCCGGCGCTGCCGGTCAGCGGCTGGGTGGGATTGGCGTCCACGTTCAGGTTGCGCGAGGCGCGCATTTCGTCGAGCGGCGCGCGCGACATGGCGCGGGCGATGGACAAGCGCACCTGGCGTTCCTGCTTCTCGTCCATGTTGAAAATCAGGTTCACGCTCGGCAGCACTTCGGTGCAGGAAGTGCCGTCGCCGGCCGCCGTGGGCGCCACGCCGTTCACCGTCTGCATGCCCTCGCCGGTCTGCCTGGTGCGGACCACGCGCAGGCCGGCATTGCCGCGGAAGGTGTTGCCGAACAGCGTGCCATCGAGGTCGGCCTGGCCGTACAGCGAGGCGCCGCGCTCGCGCACCTTCCAGCCGGAGAGCAGGTCGTTCTGGGTGCGCGGGCGGCCCGCCGCGTCGAAAGCGCCCGGCGCGAAGGCGGCCGCCGTGCTGGCGCCGAAGTCGCGCAGCGCGATGTAGGGCGCCATGCCGGCCACGTTGACGGTCTCGTAATCGGCGTCGGAAATCGCCGCGATCGGGGCGACCTGCCAGGTGGTCTGGCCGTACGATTTTTCGCGGTGGGTGGCGCGCGCGCCGAACTTGAGGCGCTTGACCGGGCCGAGCGCGATATCGCGCGCCGCGTTCAGGTGCAGCGCGCTCAGTTCATCCTTGAGGCGGCCGTCGGTATCGATGTGCATGGTCGGACCCCAGAAACTGGCGGGGTTGCCGCTGTCCTGGCCAAGCGAGAAGGATTGCCGCCCGCCGCCGGTGAAGGCCCAGCTGAGGGTACCCGTGGCGCGGCTGAACTGGCGCAGGTCGCGCCACTGGCTGTCGCGCTGCGCGCGCGAGGTGGACAGGTCCGCCTCAAGCTTCCAGGCGCCGGCCGTGGTTTTGCCGTTCATGCCCAGCGCCAGGGTGCCGGTGTCCTGCACCCACAGCGAATCGTGGTTGCTGAAGCCAATATCGGCCACGCTGGCGCCGGCCACGTAGCCGTTCCGGATATTGAGCTTGCTGTAGCGGCCCTTCTGGCCGTTATCCCAGTTGCCGATGTCGCCAGTCCAGTGCTGCAGGCCCGGTTCGCGGATCCTGGCCAGGGCGTAGTAGGCGTCGGCGGTGAGCAGGCTCTCGCCGTTCTTCCATTCGACTTTCCCGAGCACGCTGGAGCGCTCGTCGGTGCCGCGCAAGACCTTGTCCTGGAAGCCCCACGGCGTTTTGTCGACCTTGCCGTCGCCATCGATGTCGCCCGAATTGTTTTCGTTGAAGCCCCAGTGATCCTTGTTCTTTTGCAGCGAAGGCTGGTCCTGGTAGCTGAACGCCAGCGCCACGCCGAGCGACTTGTCGAAGAACTGGTCGAGGCAGATGCCGCCCACGCGTGGCGCGGTTTTCTTCGCGCCCGGGATATCGCGCCCCAGCGCGTAGTACAGCGCATCGGCGCGCAGCGAAGCCTGGCGGCCGCTGTATTTGAGCGGCTGGACGGTTTTCAGGTCGATCGTGGTGGCCACGCCGCCTTCCACCAGTTCGGCCGACTGGGTCTTGTAGACGGTGGCGCCGCTGAGCGACTCGGACGGAAACTGCTCGAAACGCACCGAACGATCCGGTTCCGACGTGGCCAGTTCGCGCCCGTTGAGGGTGGCGCCGATGAAGCGCGGGCCGAGGCCGCGCGCCACCACCTGGCTGGCGTTGCCGCGGTCGATGCCGGACGACAGGCCGGGCAGGCGCGCCAGCGATTCGGCGATGGTGGTGTCGGGCAGCTTGCCGATGTCTTCGGAGGCGATCACTTCGACCATGCTGTCCGACGCTTCCTTGACGGCCAGCGCATTGCGCACCGACGAACGGATGCCGGACACGGTCACTTGCTGTACCTCGCCGGCCTGGGCGCGGGCGTCCGCCACGGCGAGCGGCAAGGCGAACACGCTCGCGATCAGCCAACTGAGCTTCTTCTGTTTCACACGGGTCTCCTGGGATTGTATGGTGCTGCCATGCGCAGTTCGCTTTGCTGTCCGCGAATCCGGGTCATGGTCAGGATCGTACGGACTCCAGGGATATGATTCCAATTGCTTATTTACAAAAAAGCATGCTTAAATCATATAGCTTGGGAAGGTGGATAGCGCAGGGCCGCCACTTCGCGCATCGTGGCCAGCATGCTCTCGGCGCCGGGCGAAAGCTGGTGGTGGCGGCGCGTGATGATGCCGTACATGTCCATGCGGATGTTCAGGTCGAACGGCAGCACGGTCAGCAGGCCCGTTTGCAGGTAGGGCTGGGCCAGTTCCAGCGGAAGCGCTACCACCATGTCGCTGCCGGTCAGCAGGTGTGCGATCACGGGAAGCGCCAGCGTTTCGACCGTTTCGGCCGGCGGTTCCAGGCCGCGCGCGAGGAACAAGGCGGTCAGGCGGTCGCGCAGGATGCTGCCGTTGGGCGGCAAGATCCAGCCCTGGCGCGCCAGTTCGTCGAGCGTGAGATCGGTGCGGCCGGCCAGCGGATGGCCGGCGCGCACGATCAGGCTGTGGGGTTCGTCGGTGACCGGCTCGAAATACAGTTCGGCGGCGGCGCCGGTATCAAGAATGCGTCCGACGACCAGATCGAGTTCGCCGGCGCGCAGGCGCTGCACCAGGATCTTGCTGGTATCGACGCTGATCGACACGTGCACGCGCGCGTGGCGCGATTTGAGCAGGTTGACCGCTTCGGGCACCAGGCTGGTGGACGGCGTGAGCACGGTGCCCACATCGACCCGGCCGCGCAGGCCGGAGAGCAGTTCCATCACTTCCTGGTGGGCGGCGTCCATCTCGGCCAGGGCCGCGCCGGCGCGGCGGATCAGCACCTGGCCGTACCAGGTGGGCGCCACGCCGCGCGGCAGGCGCTCGAACAGCTGCACGCCGAGCGCGTGTTCGAGTTCGCCGAGCAGCTTGGAGGCGGCGGGCTGGGTCAGGTTCGCGGCTTGCGCCGCGTGCATGATGGAGCCGTGCCGGCCCAGTTCGACCAGCAGCACCAGGTGGCGGGTCTTGAGGTGCGAGCGGACAAATCGGTCGGAGCGTGGATCGGGCATGGGTGGCTGTCGGAAATCAGGGATGCCGATGATATATGTACAGTAAGCAAAACGTCAACACATATGACATCTGACGTTCCGACAACCATTATCCTCGCTTATGTGCGGCGCTCGCCGCGCGCCTTGAGCTGATCGAGCAGCACGGCGGCCAGCAGGATCGATCCGCGCACCAGATACTGGTAGAACGAGTCGACGTTCAGCAGGTTCATCACGTTTTCCACCGTCCCCATGATCAGTACCCCGATCAGCACACCGAAGATGCGCGCCTTGACGCCCTGGAGCGAGACGCCACCGAGCACGCACGCCGAAATCACATCGAGCTCGAACCCCTGGGCCGCATTCGGCTGGCCGCTGGTGATGCGCGACGCCAGGATCAGGCCCGCCAGCGCCGTGACCAGCCCTTGCAGCAGAAAGATCCACACGCGCAGCTTCTCGACCTTGACGCCGGCCAGGCGCGCCGCTTCCGGATTGCCGCCGATGGCCAGGGTGTTGCGCCCGAAGACCGTATGATTGAGCAGCACGCCGAAAACCAGGAAGCAGGCGCCGGCCACCAGCACCGGCAGCGGCAATCCGAACACCTGGGCATCGCCGAACGCGATGAAGGCGTCGGAGTTGATGCCGACCGCCTGCCCTTGCGAGGCGATGAAGGCCAGTCCGCGCACCATCAGCATGGTGGCCAGGGTGGCGATCAGCGCGTTGACGCGCAGGTAGGCGATCAGCACGCCGTTGCCGGCGCCGATCAGGGCCCCCGCGCCCAGGCCGGCGCCCACCGCCAGCGTCACGCTGCCGGTGCGCTCCAGGACCATGGCCCCGAGTACGCCGGCAAAGGCGATGGTGGAGCCGACCGACAGGTCGAAGTCGCGCGAGGCCAGGCACAGCATCATGGTGCAGGCAACCATGCCGATCTGCGCCACCGACAGCATCAGCCCGACCACGTTGGCGACCGAGAAGAAGTTATCGACCGTGGCCGCCAGCACGGCGAACAGCACCGCGTACGCCAGCGGCATGCTGTATTCGATCAGGAGCGCGCGCTGGCGGCCGGCCAGCGCGGGGGCGCCGGTGTGGGTGACTGGGATGGTGCTCATGCGGTTCTCCGGGAGGTGTTATCGGCGTTGTCGCCGTCGTTGTCGTTGTCGTTATCGTTGCCGGTATCGGGCAGCGCCAGGCGCAGCACCGCTTGTTCGTCGGCGTCGGCACGCGCCAGCTCGCCGACGATGCGGCCGTCGCGCATGACCGCCACGCGGTCGGAAATGCCCAGCACTTCGGGCAGTTCGCTCGAGACCACGATCACGCAGCAGCCGCGCGCGGCCACTTCGTGGATGATGCGGTAAATGTCGTTCTTGGCGCCCACGTCGATGCCACGCGTCGGCTCATCGAGCACCAGCACTTTCAGGCCCGGTTCGGCCAGCCAGCGCGCCAGGATCACCTTCTGCTGGTTGCCGCCCGAGAGCAGGCGGATTTCCTGCTCGCGGCTGGGAGTCTTGATGCGCAGGCGGGCGATGAACTCATCGGCCAGCGCCGCCTCGCGCGCGTGGCGCAGGAACACGCCGCCCAGCAGCGCGTGGCGGCGGCAGCTGATGTTGATGTTCTCGGCCACCGAGGACTGGGCCAGGATGCCCTGCTCCTTGCGGTCTTCGGGACACAGCACGATGCCGGCCGCGATTGCCGCCGAGGGGCCGCCCATTGCCACCGGCGCGCCGTCGAGCATCACGGTGCCAGGCAGGCGCTTGTCGGCGCCGTACATCTGGCGCATCAATTCGCTGCGTCCGGCCCCCACCAGGCCGAAAAAGCCCAGCACTTCGCCCGCGCGCACGGAAAAATCGCAGCCGTCGGCCATGCCGCGCACCGTCAGGCGTTCGGCGCCCAGTTCACGTTCGCGGTAGTCGTAGATGTCGCTCAGCTCGCGCCCGACCATGTCGCTGATCAAACGGTCGCGCGGCACCTCGGCCATCACCGGGTGGGTGGCGACCTTGCGCCCGTCGCGGAAGATGGTGCAGGCGTCGCACAGCGCGTACAGTTCTTCCAGCCGGTGCGAGATGTAGATCAGCGTGCGCCCTTCGGCGCGCAGGTCGCGCACCAGCCGGAACAGGATTTCCGTTTCGCGGTGCGACAGGCTGCTGGTCGGCTCGTCGAACGCGATGACCTGCGCGTCCTGCATCACCGCCTTGCAGATCTCGACCATCTGGCGCTGCGCGATCGACAGGTCGGCAAGGCGCGCGTTCGGGTCGAGGTCCACGCCGATCTTGGCAAGACGCCCGGACACCAGCTTGTTGGCGGCGCCCTTGTCGAGAAAGCCCATGCGGGTCGGCATGCGGCCCAGCAGGACGTTCTCGGCCACGGTCAGCTCCGGAACGTACTGCAGTTCCTGGTGAATGATCGACACGCCGGCGGCGATGGCGTCGCTGGCCGAACCGAAGCGCACTTCGCGCCCGTCCAGCAGCAGGCGCCCGCCGTCCGGGCGGTATTGCCCGCCCAGGATCTTGAGCAGGGTCGACTTGCCGGCGCCGTTTTCGCCCAGCAGGCCATGCACGGTCCCGGCATGGGCCTCGAAGCTGACGCCCCCGAGCGCGATCACGCCGGGGAAGTGCTTGGAGACCTCGTCAAACTGGAGGTAAGCGGACATCGTGGATCACTGCTCCATTTCGGCGTGCACTTTGGCGGCATTGGCGCGCGTCATCAGCGTGCCGGCGGTCAGCGTTTCGGCCGCCGGGACCTTGTTGGTGGCGATCCAGTCGTACAGATTGGCGGCGGTCTCGTAACCGTGGCGTTTCGGGCTGATCATCACGGTGCCGAAAAAACCGGTCGGCTGCGGCTTGGCGAATTCGTTCAGGGCCGTCTTGCTGCCGCCGATGCCGATGCCGATCATCGCGTCGGCGCGCATGCCGCGTCCTTCGGCGGCGCGCACGGCGCCGAGCACCGCTTCATCGTTCAGGCCCACCGCCACCCAGCGCTTGAAGCGCTGCTGCTTGGTGTAGGCGATGTTGGCGGCGTTGAAGGCCGATTCGGTATCGGTCTTCGATTGCGCCGCATCGACCACGTTCGCCGCCGGCACGCCGGCCGCTTTCAAGGTATCGACCGCGCCCATGGTGCGCTCGCGCGCCGTGGGCAGCTGGTCGTACGACACGCGCAGGATGCCGACGTCGGCAAGGTTCCAGCCGCGCGCCTTGATTTCGGCGGCCAGCCCGGCGCCCACCTGCTTGCCGATTTCGTAGCCCGAAATGCCCATGTGCGGCACCGATGCCAGCGGCTTGCCGGCGCCATCGAGCAGGCGGTCGTCGACCGAGATGACTTTCATGTTATTGCGCTTGGCGGCGCGTTCGACCGCCTTGCCCAGCTTGACGTCCGGCGCGCAGATGACGAAACCCTGCGCCTTTTGCGCGGCCAGGTTGTCGATCGCGGCGATCATTTTTTCGCCGTTCGGGATGCCGATCTTGATCAGGGTGAAGCCCTTGTCCTTGGCGGCTTGCTCGGCGAAGCGCCATTCGTCCTGGAACCACGGTTCCTCGGCCTGCTTGACCAAAAAGCCGATCTTGACCGGATCGGCCGCCTGGGCGGCGCCGAAAGCGCATGCCACGACAGCGGCCGCCGCCAGTTTTGCGAGAGTAGGGAAGGTTTTCATGGTGGTCTCCTGTTCAATTATTGTGATGGATGATCGTCGAATGGACTGTCTGGCTGGCCCGCGACGCCGGGAACAGAGACGGTGAACAAACCGCCCTCGCCTACTGCGGCGAGCTGCGTAAGGCCAGCACCGCCAAAGGCGATGCTGCTGCAATCGAGCGCGATGCGCCGTAACACCTTGCCGTCGGGCGCGTACCGGACCAACTGGCCCGCCTGGGCGTTCCACAGGCAGCCGGCGGCGTCGAGCACCGCGCCGCGCGGCGTGGCGCCGGCATCGAGCTGCGCGAACACCTTGATGCCGCCAACGCTGCCACGCTCGGCGTCGTAGTCGCAGGCGAGCAACTCGCTGGTGCGTGCATCAGCGAAAAACATGCGCTTGCCGTCGGCACTGAAGCAGATCGCGCTCGCTTCGGCCACCACCGGCAAGGCCAGCCGGCGCAAGCCGTACTTGCCCGAAAACTGATAAAAACTGCCGATCGCGCGCCCGTCCTCGGCCACGTTGCGGGTTCCGAACACCAGAAAACCGCGTCGGTCGGTGCAGCCGTCGCTGATCGCCGTGCGCGGTTCGGCGGCGTCCACCGCCACCAGCGGCTGCACGCGCAACTGGCGCGGGCCGGTGTCGCGGCCCGGCTCGGAGAAACCGAGGCGCTTGCTCAGCCCGAGCAGCACGCGCCCGGACGCGCAGTGCGCCAGCAGGCCGGCGGCGTCCGGCAGGCGGCAGGCCAGCGGCGCCGGATCCTGCTCGGCCAGGGCGTGCACCGCGTGCGCCCCGCTGCCCGCCCACCACCAGCGGTGGCCGCGCGCATCCCAGCGCAGGCAGCGCCCGGGATGGTGCGACAAACGTGACGATGGCGCCGTCATCGTCACGGCTTCACATCGAGACGGTAGATCGGCGTCACGCGCACGGCGCGCAGTTCGGCGATCTGCTCCTTGCCGCCGAAGTCCGGGCGGCCTTCCTTCGGAATGTAGACCGGGGCGTCGGCGCGCAGCGGCAGCACCGACAGGGTCAGCGGACCGCTGCCCGCATGGCGCGCCGCGAACTGCCAGCCGTAGCCGCTGTAGTACCAGTCGTCGAGCATGCGGGTGCCGTTGAACAGGCGTCCGATGTCGCCGACGAAATCGAGTTCGATCAGCGCATCGAGCCTGTTCTCGTCCCGCGGCAGCGCGATCGACCAGGCCGCGGCGGCGCTGAAGCTCTCGGGCAGCGGTTGCAGCGCGGCGTTGGCCAGGCCGCCGATCATCACCGGGCGGACCGGGCGCGCCGCGCGCACCGGCTTGAACGTCGCCTCATGGCTGCGCGCCGGCAGCGTAACGGCGAACGACTGGAACATGCCGTCCTGGCCGGCGTTGAGTGGCATGTCGGCCTTGGGCGTGCGCGGCAGCGCCGGATACACGGCGAAGCGGAAGGCCGGATTGCCGTCCGAGCGCATGCGCAGGCTGCCGTCGGCAAACCAGGTTTGCTGGGCGCCGATGACAAGGCGGCGCTGGCCGGCCAGCTGGCCGATGGCCAGTTGCTGCGATTGTTCTTTAGTTAGCACCAGCAGCGTCACGGGCGCCTTGCCGGCGCGCCGGATCGTCACCGCCGCCTGCGTGCCGGGGGTGATGCCATCGATGACGGTCTTGCCGCCCTCCTGGGCGATGCGCGCGCCGGGGGCCGTCAGGCTGCTTGCGGCGGCGCCGTCGAAACCCAGTTCGACGGGAATGCCGGCGCTGGCCGCGAACACGTACACGACGCCGGCCTTGCCGTTATCGAGCCGCGCCACCGGCTGCGCCGTGGCATAGGCCAGGCGGGTGCCGTCCAGGTCCATGTTGACCGGCCAGATAAAGTAGCTGCCGTCGGCCAGGTCGACCGGCTGGCGCGGGAACTCCACGGTCTGGCCGGGCAGCCTGACCGAGAAGCGCACCTGGCGCTGCACTTGCATCGGATACTGGCGCACGTGGTTGCTCACGAACAGAAAGGCGCTGTCGCCCCGGCTGCGCACGGACAAGCGCGGCGTTGTCAGGTCGTCCGGGCCGGCCGGTACGACGTCGGGCTTACGCACCGTCATCGGCGCGAGGCGGTCGCCGAAGTCGCGCATGAACAGGTGGAAGGGCCGCAGGCGCGTGAGCACGGGACGCTGCTGGCCGTCCGGGCCGAGTGGCGCCTGGAAGTCGTAGCTGATCATCGGCGTGTCGTTGTAGCCGCCGGTGAGCGTGCTTTCTTCCAGCGTGGTCATGCCGACCGGATTGCGCCCGCCGTGGAACATGTAGTAGCCGACCAGGTTCACGCCGGAGCCCAGCTGCACCGGCAGCATCGAGGCGATGTCGTCGCTCGATACCACCGGGCGGCGGCGGTACATGAACGGCAGGCCGGCCCCGTATTCGGCGCCCAGGAACGGGGTCTTGTCGATATCGGTTTCGGCGGTGCCGCGCGTGCTGGCGCGGGTCTGCGCACCGAGGTCGCCGCTGACGCGGCTGTCGAAGCGGAAGGCGTAGGTTTCTTTCGGCGCCAGCTCGGTGGTACTGCGTGCCCAAGGCTCGTCGGGATAGCCGCCGAACACCGGTGTGACTTCACCGGACGGATACACCGTCTGGTCCCAGCCGGTGACGGTGTACAGCGGCACGTCCATGCCGGCCTCGCGCGCCATGCGCTTGAGGGTGCTGATATGGCCGGCGCCTTCGCCCGGACCATTGTGGTTGTATTCGTTTTCGATCTGCACGCCGATCACGCGCCCGCCTTCCTTCCACAGCAAGCCCTTGAGCTGGCGTCCGATCTGGCCGTACAGGCGCGCGACGTGGCGCAGGTACTGCGGGTCGTCGCCGCGCGTGGGCATGGCGCCCACCACCCAGTCGGGAATGCCGCCGTAACGCACTTCCGCGTGCACCCACGGGCCGACCCGCACCATCACGTCCAGGCCCGCGCCAGCTGCCAGCTGCACGAAGCGGCGCAGGTCGCGCTGGCCTTTCCAGACGTACGCGCCCTGCCGCTCTTCGTGGTGGTTCCATATGATGTAGGTGGCCACGATGTCGATCCCGGCCGCCTTCATCTTGCGCAGTTCCGCTTCCCATTCGTCGGCCGGGGTGCGGCTGTAGTGGAACTCGCCCATTACCGGCATCCATGGCTTGCCGTTGCGGGTCAGGTACTGGCTGTTGGCGCCGATGCGCTCACCCGAAGGCGACACCGAGGCGCCCATGTGCAGCTGGTTTTCGAGCGGCGTTTTGGCCGGCGCGCTGGCGTCGATGCGCAGCAGGGCCTGGCCGCACGCGGTGCTGGCAAAGGCGCCTGCCACCAGCAGTGGCAGGCATTTGACGATCAGGTGCATCTTGTCTCCGTTATTATTATGGTACTGCTTGCGTCTTTGTTTTTTTGACCGCTACCACTCGGCGACGCTGCCATCCTCATGGCGCCACAGCGGATTGCGCCAGTCGGGCGCGTTCTTGCTGGCCTCGATCACGCGCTCTTCGTCGACCTCGACGCCCAGGCCCGGCTTGGTCAAGGCCGCGATGTAGCCGCCTTCCATGCGGAAGTCTTCCTTGTTCTTGACGTAGTCGAGCAGTTCGGCGCCCTGGTTGTAATGGATGCCCATGCTCTGTTCCTGCAGCACCGCGTTATGCGAGACAAAGTCGAGGTGCAGGCAGGCCGCCAGCGCGACGGGACCGAGCGGGCAATGCGGCGCCACGGCGACGTCGTAGGCTTCGGCCATGGCCGCGATCTTGACGCATTCGGTGATGCCGCCCGCGTGCGACAGGTCCGGCTGCAGGATCGCCAGGCCGCCCTGTTCGAGCACGCGCTTGAATTCGAAGCGCGAGTACATGCGCTCACCGGCCGCCAGCGGGATCGAGGTCGATTCGGCCAGGCGCGGATAATACTCGGCCTGCTCGGCCAGCACCGGCTCTTCGACAAACAGGGGCCGGTACGGTTCGAGGGCGCGCAGCAGCACCTTGGCCATCGGGGCGGCCACGCGGCCGTGGAAGTCGATGCCGAATTCGATCTCGTTGCCGAAGGCTTCGCGGATTTCGGCGATGCGCCCGACCGCCTGGTCCACCGCGCGGGCGCTGTCGAGCATGCGCATTTCTTCGGTGCCGTTCATCTTGAAGGTGTCGATGCCGACCGCGCGCAGCTTGCGGATGCCGGCGATGACGTCGGACGGACGGTCGCCGCCCACCCAGCTGTACATCTTCATCTTGTCGCGTACCCGGCCGCCCAGCAGGTCGTAGACCGGCACGCCGAGCAGCTTGCCCTTGATGTCCCACAAGGCCTGGTCGATGCCGGCGATGGCGCTCATCAGGATCGCGCCGCCGCGGTAGAAGCCGCCGCGGTACATGGCTTGCCACAGGTCGTTGATGCGGCCCGGGTCCTGGCCGATCAGGAATGGCGTCATCTCGTGGACCGCCGCTTCGACCGTGCGCGCGCGGCCTTCGATCACCGGTTCGCCCCAGCCGACGATGCCTTCGTCGGTCTCGATCTTCAACAGCATCCAGCGCGGCGGAACCCGGTACGTCGTCAGTTTGATGATTTTCATCGCTTAGCCATTAGTCAAGAATGACAAGCAGTCTAAGCCTGCGAGCTAGCCAAGAAATATGAATATTCGACAAAAAGCTATACTCAAATCGCATAGCTTACGCGTCATCCTGTGCTCGCTATGATGACTATTCTCCGTAGTACTTTGGTGACGGAAATATCACATGCTTTTGCAGGGAGCACGCGCATGACATTCTGTTCTCGACTGATTGCCGGCACCGTGGCACTGGCCGGGCTGCTGGCACCCGGCGCGGCGTTCGCCATTCCGATCGCTTCGCCCGGCACCGAGGGGCTGGCCGTGCTCGCCGCGAACGCGGGCGCCCTCGTGGCAACGTACCAGGGCAGCTCGGCCGACTATGCCAACGACCTGTATCTGTTTACCGATGACGGGGTCGACAACAACGATGTGTTCATGTTCAGCAACCGCGACACCAAGGTCGGCGGCATCTTCAACCTCGGGCGGTTCGTGGTGGGCAGCGAACTGATGTTCCGCCTGCACGTGAACACGACCGGGCGCGATTTCTTCAGCGGCCCCGCCAGCCGTAATCCGGACCGGCGCGCCCATGCGCGCGTGCAGCAGGACTGGACGCCGGGAACCGCACTCGTCAGTTTCGAGGATTTACGCGGCGGGCCCTACCAGTTCAACGATCTGAGTTTCTCGCTGAGCAATGCGGCGACCACGGTGCCGACCATCCCGGTGCCGGTGCCCGTGCCCGCGCCGGCCTCGCTCGGCCTGATCGGCATCGGCATCGCCGGCCTGCTGGCTGCACGGCGGCGCCGCGCCGCTTGATGCGCGCGCACAAACCGGCAGGGAACCTTGCAGTATGCACCGTTGTCCAAACAGTCATCACTTCAGTGGAGACTTGCCATGTCCAACAGCAACGCTCATGAAAACGACCAGCCGGACCACCTGCCCGGCGCCACGCCGTCAACCGCGCCGCGTTGCCCCGGCGTGCCGGACGAGGGCATCACCCCTGCGGACGACGAACTGCAAGCGCCGGACTATCCGGATGACGACGAATTCGATGACGACGAACTGCGGCTGATGGCCGACACCATGCCCGGCGAGGGTCCGGGCGACGACTAGGAACACCGCCTGCACGTGCGCCAGCGCCTGCGCCGCAGGGTGTTGCTGGCGGCGCGCAGGCGCGGCACGCCACGCGATTGCGTTTCCATGTAACAAGCTATCGCTTTTGCTTTTTAGATAGGTATTTTTATTCCCGCATCCGGAAACGGAAGCGTCGCGCTTGCACATCCATCAAAAGTTCCCGTTTGGTATGCGTCGATAATTTATACAGGCCTGCGCACATACGCCGTTGGCACGGCACCGTGCAGGAAGACGATCAACGAACCGGAAGGGAAACAGCATGAAATCGATGCAATCGGAAATTACGGATTCAATCACCAGTGGCGGGATGTCCGACGCGGGCAGCGCCGCCCCGGCCAGCGCGCATGGCATGCCGGGCGCTCAGATGATGAGCCAGCCTGCCGCAGCGACCGCGGCGCAGGACGACACGCCCGACGCCCAAGAACTGGCTGTGCAGGCGGGTCCGCGCAAACCAAGTTCGTCTCCCGTAGTGTCGTGGGGTCCGAACCGGCTCGACGTGTTCGCGCTGGGAACGGGCCGCGCGATACATCACAAATGGTGGAACGGTTCGAGCTGGAACCCGTCCCTGACCGGCTACGAATTCATGGGCGGTGTCGGCACCAGCGCGCCGCAGGCCATCTCGACCCAACCCAACCGCCTGGACGTGTTCGTGACCGGCACCGACAGCGCGCTGTATCACAAGCAGTGGAACGGCAGCAACTGGTTGCCTTCGCTCACCGGCTACACCAACCTGGGCGGCCTGTGCATCGGCGACCCGCGTGCCATCTCGTGGGGCCCCAACCGGCTCGACGTGTTTGTCATCGGCACCGACCGCGCGCTGTATCACAAGTGGCGCAGCGGGTCGACCTGGGGACCCTCGCTGACCGGCTACGAAAACATGGGCGGCATCATCATGGAGCAGCCTGAAATTGTCTCCTGGGGTCCGAACCGGCTCGATGTGTTCGTCATCGGCACCGACCGCGCGCTGTATCACAAGTGGTGGAACGGCAGCAGCTGGGGGCCGTCGCTGACCGGCTACGAAAACCTGGGCGGGGTGTGCATGTCCGCGCCGCGCGCGGTGGCTTGGGGCAACAACCGCCTCGATGTGTTCGTGACCGGCACCGATGGCGCGCTGTATCACAAGTGGTGGAACGGCAGTACCTGGCTGCCCGCCGGAGGTAACCTGGAAAAACTCGGCGGCGTGTGCGTGGGCATGCCCGAGGCGGTGTCGTGGGGTCCGAACCGCATCGATGTGTTCGTGGTCGGCACCGACAGCGCCCTGTATCACAAATGGTGGAACGGAAGCAGCTGGGGTCCATCGCTGCTCGGCTTCGAAAACATGGGCGGCATCCTGTCCTCGCAACCGCGGGTGGTGGCATGGGGCCCGAACAGGCTCGATGTGTTTGTCACGGGCTCGGACAGCGCGCTGTACCACAAGTGGTGGAACGGTTCGAGCTGGGGACCGTCGCTCACCGGGTACGAGGCCATGGGAGGCATCATCCAGTCCTTCGGCCAGTCGCCGGTGGGCGCGTCCGATTCCGCCGGCGGTGGCGCGGACGCATCGGGACAGAGCGCGCAGTTGAGCGACGATATGGATAGCTGACGTCTTTTTTCAACCCGCGGCCGAGCGGCGCCGGCGAACCTGATGCCGGCGCCGCTCGCTCCGCATTGCGGCTGGCGCGGCGATCACGTCCTTGCCAGCACGGACCCAGCCCACGCATGCGTGGGCTTTTCTTTGCCGCCCGTGGCTTCCCCCACGCAGTGCCCATATTCGACCTTGCGCATCGACGGCGATGCGGAAAACGGCAACGATCCCCTGAGCGATCGTGGCGGGCCGTTCGTACTGCGACATCATCCGCGCCGGCTGCGGTAGTCGTTATCCAATACGCAAAATTATATATTTACAAGCTCTTTCTTTTTTACCATCACTGCCCTTAAAATCCCCGCTTTGGCTCCGTCCGACCGATAAGGGTGCAGCATGACGACCACGACGATCACAACCGAATTTCACTTGCTTCCCGAAGACATGGCGGCGGCCACCAGGCTCAATTTGCAGGCCCATCTCCCCGCGCCCATGGAATTCGGATGGGATCTGTCCGCAAGCGTCGGCGACCCGGCTGCGGGCCCCAACTACAAAAAGATCCTGAGCTGGACTGGAGTAGCCGGCAAGCAGTATGCGATCCGCGCGACCGACGACCAGCAGGCGCCCATGATCTGGGTGTACAACGAACGCGGTGAAGCAATTGTCCAGGAGTACGACTATTCCGCCGATGGCAGCGCCTATCTGCACGATTTCATTGCTCCCTACTCGGGAACCTTCTATGCCGGCGTCTTGATGTACCCGGGGTCGTCGGGCAGAAGCGTGCGCCTCTACGCGGACCTGGACACGGCGACGGCGAGCACGCCCACGCCCATTGCCGGCAGCGGCGCAGACGACAAGCTCTTTTCCAGCATGGGCGGCGAGAAAATCGATGGCGGCGCCGGCGACGATGCCCTGGTCTATTCCGGCGACCGGGCCGCCTACAGCATGATCCACATGGGTACCCGCCTGACGATCTCGGCCAAGGATGGCCTTGAAGGTAGCGATGAAGTGCGCAACGTGGAGCAGGTCGCCTTCGCCGATGGCGTGGTCGACCTGCGCTACAGCATGCTGGCGGAGTCGCTGTATCTGGGTTATTTCGGACGTGCCGCAGATCCGGCCGGCTTGCGCGCCTTCCAGTCGCAGCTGGCGGCGCTGAAGGCACCCGACAACGCCAGCGAATTGAGCGGCAAATACGGCAGCGATGCGGGCATCCGCAACCTCATCGACTCGTTCGGCACGAGCGCCGAATCGAAGGCGCTGTACCCGGGCGACACCCACGTGTTCGTCAAAGCCATCTTCAACAATCTGTTGAACCGCGCCCCGAACCAGGCCGGGCTCGATTTCTGGACGTCCGCCATCGATTCGGGCCAGCTGACCCGCGCCAATGCCGCGCTGGCGATTCTTGGCGGTGCGCAGTCGAACACATCGGCCCAGGGATTGACCGACAGGCAAACCATCGCCAACAAGGTCAGCGTTGCGTGGAACTTCACGGCCGAGCTGGATGTGCCGACAGAGATTGGCGCATATCAGGGCAGTGACGCAGCCGCGGCAGCGCGCACGCTGCTGTCGATGGTGTCGGCGACGACGGCAATCGATGCTTACCAGGTGCACGTCAATTACGCGATCCTGTCGTTTTCACCGCCGCGCACGCCGGGCGATCATGCCCACGACATGCCGTCCGCATCCGCGCACGACACGCCGATCGGCCTGTTGGGCATGGATACCGCGGTGGTCCCGGCGTTGCTGGCCTGACCCGCGTGCACGCGGGCGCGCCGGAATAGCGCGAACCTGGGCCCTGCTCCGGGCCGTCCGCGCGATCGCGTTTTTTGACAAGCACGCGGTGTAGCCAATGACCGATGCCCCTCCCCAGTCCGACCACCCTGTCCCCACCGCGCCGCTCACCCTGGGCGATTTCATCGGCGCCGGGGCCACCCAGCTGGCGACCGGGCACGCCGACAAAAGACTGCACGAGCTCGCGAAGGTGTTTGCGGAAGCCATGGCCAAGACGACCGCACCGGCAGACCTGCTGGCGACCAGCGAGCTTGATACAGGCCTCATCGCGCATCATCCACAGCACCGTTGACGCAGTGCAAGTCGCATGGATCACGACCTTGACCTCTGTCGACGCTTTTTACAACTTAGCCTACCGAGTTTTTGTAAGCAATTGACTAATATGAGGTTTAAATAACTGGACCAGATTTTGCTTTCCCGATCGGTGTCTTTAACCTGGGGAAAAATGATGTCAACAAAATCTGTTTGTGCAATGTTCAGTCTTCTGGTGCTTGCGAGCCAGGCCCACGCCGGCTTGACCATTATTGCCGAGGCGGAGGTGCCGACCCATCGCGTCAAGGACTACCGTACCGATATCGACCGTGAATTCGGGGAGCCGTCGCTTGAATTGATCCAGTCGGCCTCCAGCATTTATTCGGCCGCCAGCGCCTATGGCTATGCGCGCCCGGGTGTGCTGAAGGCGTATGCGCACGCGGCAACCAATTCGGCATTGTCCTCAAGCGCATCCGCAAGCGCATTTGCGATGTGGGAATTTTCCGCCACCCTGTCGAACGCCGCGCTGGCAGGGAAAAAGGGACAATTCACTATCCGCAACCATTTCGATTACGCGCCGAGCACGTCGATCGGGACCTACCCGGGTAGCGGCACAGTGGCAGCCTCTGGCCACTTGCAATTCGACAGTATTTTCGCGGCGCGCACGTCGCTTGGACTGAGCTACGCCGATTTCATGCAAACGCACTCCTGGGATAACCAGGGCAATGCCACCTGGCTGACCAGCCACGTGGTGGACGACGCCGACGGCATCCGCCAGGAGCCAGGTTTCGGAATGCAGGAGCTGGTGGTCGATTTCGTGTGGGGCGAGCCGATCCTGTTTCACCAGATGGTGGGCGCCGCATGCTCGGTGTACGAAACCGCTGAAATCGACTCCGCCGCCGGGTGCTTCGTCGATTCGACACATTCAAGCTACTGGGGCGGGCTGTCCAATGTCACCGCCGATGGCGTGGCCGTGCCGGCTTACGCCATCGTGACCGATGCCGGCATCGACTTGCGCCAGTCGCTCCTGCCTGTTCCGGAGCCCGAGTCCTGGGCTATGATGATACTGGGCGGCTTGCTGATAGCCGGTGTGGGCGGCCATCGCCGCAAGAAGGATTCGTTGATTGCTGCTTCCTGCTGATCTGGCCTGGCGCGCGCTGCGGCGACATGGGGGAGAAGGTCGCCACCTCGGTACAAGTTACTTTGCACCTATCAACGGATTTAGCGCTAATCGGTGAAACGATGAGGTTCCGGCCCGACATGGTGATGGTCCAGCCGGTTTCCGTCAGGCCGGCAGCGTTGGCGGTACCAACGCTGGCTGTTGGACAACCATTGATCATCGGTACGTTCACGCCCTCCATAACCACGGTGCCGCTCGAGAAACCGGTGACGTCCGCGCCGCTGCAATGCGAATCCAGACCCGGCTCCGAACGGCCCGCCCCGGAGCAGCGCGAACCCGGACCCGGCTGCGAGCCCGCCGCGCCGGTGCCGGAAAGCTGGCGGTGCGGGCGCTGGCCGGCCCAGGCACGATACCCGTACCGCCACCAGGCGCCGCTTATTGCGCCACGATGCGCAGCAACTGGCCGTTGTCTTCATCGGTAATCACGTACAGATGCCCGTCGGGCCCCTGGCGCACATCGCGCACGCGCTTGCCGATCTCCAGCCGTTCCTGCGACACCACCTTACCCTCCTTGTCCAGCACGATGCGCCGCACATCGGTGGTGGCCAGCCCGCCGCTGAACAGGCTGCCGCGCCATTGCGGGAACTGGCTGCCGCTGTACTGGGTCAGGCCGGATGCGCCCGGCGACGGCACCCATGCAACCTTCGGCTGCGTCATGCCGGGCACGACCGGCTGGCCAACCGCTTCGCCCGTGCGGTAATCGCGCCCGTAGCTTTGCAGCGGCCATCCATAATTTTGACCCGCTTCGACCAGATTAAGTTCATCGCCGCCGCGCGGTCCGTGTTCGGTGGCCCACACGCGGCCGCTGGCGTCGAGCGCCATGCCCTGGATGTTGCGGTGGCCGTAGCTCCAGATCTCCGGCAACGCGCCGGGGCGCGCAGCCAGCGGATTGCCGGGCGCAGCCTTGCCGGCATCGGTCAGGCGCAGGATGGCGCCATGATGGCTGCCCAGATTCTGGGCCTGCTCGCGCGCCAGCATGCCGCCAATCTTCTGCGGCGGATTGCCGCCGTCGCCGACGCTCATCAACAAGGTACCGTCCTTGTGCCACAGCAGGCGCGAGCCGAAATGCTGGCCTCCGCTCTTGTCGGGCTGGACGCGGAACAGCGTCTTGATGCCGTGTACGCGCTTGCCGTCGAACACGCCCTGGACCAGGGTGGTGCGGTTAGCCTCGTCGGTACCGGTGGCCATGGTCATGTAAATGCGCGGATTTTTCCTGTCGCCCGGATGGATGGCAATGTCGAGCAGGCCGCCCTGCCCGTTGGTGAAGACCGGCGGCATGCCCTCCAGCGCTACTTGCCCGAAGCGCTTGCCCGTGAGCAGATGCAGCTTGCCTTCCTTGGTACTGACCAGCAGGCGGCCGTCCGGCAGCCACGCCATCGACCAGGGATGGGACAAACCTTCGCCGACCGTTTCCGCGCGCCAGCCTTTGGCGGGCGGCGGCGCATCGCTGGTGGGCAACTGGGCCAGCGCGGCAGGCAGCGCCAGCATCATTACCGCGATGCTCAGGGTGTGGGACAAGGGAATGGGCAACATCGGGTATCTCCTTAACAATGGGGGGGTTCGCCCTTCATCGTACCGGATCGCTGCCGGATGCGCACGCCCGGCGTCGACACCGGGCGTGGCGTATTGACGATGCGCCGGCCGTGACGGGCCGGCGCATCGGATGCTGTTACTCCTGCGTCGACGGCGCCTGGTACTGATAGGCGCCAATGTCATACCCGGTTTTGGCGTTGCGCGGGTTTTCCAGGTAATCGAATGCGAGCGCCTCGGTCGCCGTGCCGCGTCCGATCGCAGGCGAGCTGCTGGTCAGGCGCAGGTCCGGCGTGCCGGTCCGCTTGTAGTCCACGAACAAGGGTGCCGAGGACACGGTCTCTGTGTGCTTCAGGCCGTTCTTGAGCCTGAAGTCGTAGGTCGAATTCTGGAACACCAGATTGTTGCGGTAGGTGTTGTTCTTGCCCGTCTGGCCCTGCTCCGACACGCCCATCTTGTTGTCGTACACGATATTGCTGTACACGGCCGTGTAATCGTTCGGTCCCTTGGTGTGATAGTAGTCACCGCCGCCGACGATAATGCCGGTGCTCGAGGTCGTCACCGTGTTGTTGGTGATGATGACGCGGTTGGCATCGTGCCACAGGTGGATCGCGCCTTCCGAGACGCGGTAGACCACGTTGTTCTTCACGCTGCCCGAGGTGCTGACATAAATGCCCTGGATAAAGCGGCAGCCGACAGGGCCGATGTCGTGCACGAGGTTGCCCACCACATCCGACTTGACGCCCTTGTAGTAGCTGTCGATGCCGATGGCCGAGCCGCCGCCGCTGTTGCAGCCGACACCCTTGGCGATGTCGTGCACATGGTTGGCGCGGATCATGTCGTAGGAGCCGCCGTTGTAGATACCGTTGGTCCACTTGCTGCCGCTGCCATCGACGTGAAAGCCGACGATGTCCACATAATTGCCGCGGTTATCCCAGGCGGCCTTGCCGCTGGAACCGGGAGCCACAATCTTGGCTCCCCATTTGGTGCTCGACACGTAATAGATACGCCCGCTCGCGGAACCGCTGACGGTGGTCTTGATGCCGCCGGTGTAGGTGCCGGGGGCCACGAACACGGTGGTGCTCGGTTTAGCCGCTTTCGACGCGCGGGCCAGCGTCTTGAACGGTGCGGAGGCGGTGCCGGCGTTGTTGTCGTTGCCGTTCGGTGCGACGTAAAAGTTGTAGGTGGTGGCAGGAATGACGGGCGCCAATGCCGCCGGTGCCGGTGCTTGCTGCGCTCTGGCCGCGGCCAGGGCGGCGGCATCGCTGGCGCCGTACGCCGTGGCGGTGGCCCGGGCCGGCATGGCGTCGCCGGCGCCATAGCCGGTCAGTATGAAATCTTTCTCGGAGTAAGGCGTTGCGCTGCTGCTCGCGGCATCGGTGCCGTTGTCCCGGGGGGCAATGGCGGCGGGTTCGGCCTGGTCGCCGTCGGCGCGGACCGCCATCAGCGGATCGACCGGCGCCGTGGCCGCAGCGGTCGATTCGGTGCTGACGATATAGCCGGCCGTCTGCGTTTGCTGCTTAGCCTGGGACAAGTCCTGTTGGTCAGCACCACCGCCGCACGCGGTCAGCAAGACCGTCATGCTGCTGCACAGCAACGCACTGACACGGATGTCCGAAGCAAAAGTGACAAATTTATTCATTACAGGTTCCTTACCTTGTGACGTGAATGAGTAAGGTTTGAGCGGAATCAAATGTTTAGGTTCAACTATTTGACAGGAAAATTTCTGTCAAGTATGAGAACCACATTTTTAATTCCCGCATAGAAATCAAACACTTAACTGCAACTTGGCTTCGCCGGGCCGCTCTAAGCAAGACATTCAACCTGACGGAGAACCCATGCGCGACTACAAGGATGTCAAACACGCCCTTCCCGCTGGCGAGCACTATGCCGGTCTGATTCTTGGAAAAGATAACTGCCGGGACCACCATCTGGTGTTGCTTCCCGACGAGCTAGAAGAGGTTCCGTGGGGACTTGCGCGCGACTGGGCGCTGCAGTGCGGCGGCGAATTGCCGACCCGGCGCGAGCTGGCGCTGCTGTACGCCAACCTGCGCGAGCACTTCCAGCGCATGTGGTATTGGTCATGCGAAACGCAGGAGCCGCGCGCCCACCTGGTGTGGGGGCAAAACTTCACCAGCGGCATCCAGACCATGTACGGCCGGCCCTATCGCGGCCGGGCGCGCGCCATCCGCCGCCTGCCGATCGATTGATCGCGGCCGCACCGACGCCACTCACGCATGCGCTATGTGCCCTACCGAACGGATCGGCAGATGCTTTTCCGATATCGTCCGTTCTGTCTACTCCGAAGCACTTAAATAACAACAGCCGTATTGGAAAACACCATGAATATCCTCATCAGCCTCATCGTCTACCTGGTCGTCTTCGGACTGATCTGGTGGCTCGTCAGCATGCTGCCACTGCCGTCGCCCGTGGCGCAGATCGTCCGTGTGCTGTTCATCATTCTCCTGATCCTGATCGTCCTGTCCGTCTTCGGCATCATTCCGGGTAACTTCCTGCCGCGACTGAATTTTTAGTCCCGCAACAGTTCGACCGGCCCGGCCAGTTCCAAAAGGAACCGCCGGGCTTTTTTACCTGTCGTGGGAATGTAGTGGGAATATAATCAGGCGACCATGACAGCCTTATTTCCGATGCAAGCACAGATCCAGGCGTTTTTCGACGACGCCACCGCCACCATCACCTACGTGGTGTTCGCCGGCCCGGGCACGCCCTGCGCGATCATCGATCCGGTGCTCGATTTCGATCCCAGCTCGGGCCGCACCGCCACCGCATCGGCCGACCGGGTCATCGATTTCGTGCGCGCCAATGCGCTCAGCGTCGCCTGGCTGCTCGAAACCCACGCCCACGCCGACCACCTGTCGGCAGCGCCCTGGCTGGCCGCGCAAGTGGGCGGGAAAACCGGCATCGGCGCCGACATCCGCAGCGTGCAGCGCGCCTTTTCCGCCCTGTTCGCCGATCCGGGCGAACCGACCTGTTTTGATCACCTGTTCGAGCCCGACGAGACTTTTGCCATCGGCGCACTGCAGGCGCGCGCCCTGCACGTGCCCGGGCACACCCCGGCCGACATGGCGTACGCGGTCGGCGACGCCGTCTTCGTCGGCGACACATTGTTCATGCCCGACGTGGGCACGGCGCGCTGCGATTTCCCCGGCGGCAGCGCAGCGCTGATGTACCGGTCGGTGCGGCGCATCCTCGCGCTGCCGGACGCCACGCGCCTGTTCATGTGCCACGATTACCCGCACGGCGGACGCGCACCCGCATGGGAGACTACCGTTGCGGAGCAGCGCGCGCACAACATCCATGTGCACGATGGCGTGAGCGAGGCCGACTTCGTGGCCATGCGCAGCGCGCGCGATGCCACGCTCGCCATGCCGACCCTGATCCTGCCCGCGATCCAGGTCAACCTGCGGGCCGGCCAGCTGCCGCCGCCCGAGGAAAACGGCGTGCGCTACCTGAAGATCCCGCTCAACGCTTTCTGAGACGGTTCTTACTGTTTGGCGGCGTCGACCCAGCGCGCCACCGGCTTGTCGGTATTGGCCAGGAACCAGGTGGTGGCTGCCATCAGCGCCACGTGGCGGCGCAGGTTTTCCGGATCGACCTTGTCGAGCGTATCGGCCGCGGTATGGTGGTAATGGAAGTAGCTGGACGTATCGATCAGCGGCGAGAAGCTCGGCACGCCGGCCTGTTCGAGTTCGTGCAGGTCGCCCGTGCTGAGCGCATCGCTGCGCTGGAAGGCGCCTGCGCCCATCGGTTCGAGCGCGGCCTGCAGCGGCGCGAACTGCGCCACGTCGCGCGCGAGCACGCTGGCGCGCAGCCCGAACGGCCGCCCGGCCCCGCTGTCGCTCTCGATCGCGGCAATCTGCTTGCCCACTGTCGTCTTGTTCGCCTCGAAATACGCTTGCGCGCCGCGCCCGCCGTTTTCCTCGTTGGCCCAGGCGATCACGCGGATCGTGCGGCGCGGCCGGTAATCGAGCTTTTTCAGCGTCTCGATCACCCCCATCGCGCTGGCCACGCCAGCGCCGTCGTCGTTGGCGCCGGTGGCCAGGTCCCAGGAGTCGAGGTGGCCGGAGACAATCACGAATTCGTCGGCCTTGTCGGTGCCCGGCCAGTCGGCGATGACGTTGAAACTGTCGGCGTCGGGCAGCACTTGCGGCGTGAGCGTCAGGCGCATGCTCACCGGGCCGCGCGCGGCCAGGCGCACCATCAGCATGGCGTCTTCGGCGCTGACGGCGGCCGCCGGAATGCGCGCGCCGTCCTGCATGCCGCCGGTGCCGGTATGCGGCAGGCGGAAATCGGCGCCGCCGACCGAGCGTACCAGCGCCGCGGCCGCGCCCAGTTCGGCCGCCATGCGCGGCCCGCCGACCCGGTATTTCGCGCCCTGGCGGTAAGCCTGCGACGCCATGCCCCGCTCGGCCATGCCCTGGTCGAAGGCCACGTCGAACAGCACGATGCGGCCTTTCACCTCGGCGCTGCGCGCCTTGAGTTCATCGAAGCTGCGCACCACGATCACCGGCGCCACCAGCCCCGCCGCCGGCGTGGCCGACGATCCGCCCAGTGCAGTAAGCACCACGCGCTGGGTCACGCCGGCCGGCCGTCCGCGGTAGTCCACCAGCTCGCCCTTTTCTTCGCCACGCACCCAGTGCGGCACCTTGACCGGCTGCAGCGTCACGGTGGCGCCCAGCTTGCGCATGGCGTCGGCCACCTGGGTGACCGCGGCGGCGGCGCCGGCCGACCCGGACAGGCGCGGCCCGATCAGGTCCGTCATGTCGGCCAGGCGCTCGTAGGCCCAGTCGCTTTTGAGCGCGGTATCGCGGATTTTCGCCAGGGCGGCGGGATCGTTGCCGGGAGCGGCGGCAAGCGCGCCGCCACTGACGATGCTGGCGGCGATAAGGGACAACACAGGCGTGTGGAACGTGCGTGACATGCGTTCAATCCTTGAAGTGGGCAGAAGGATTCCAACGATAGCGCATTTACGCCGGGCGTGCCGGGATGATGCCGGTCAAAGGCGGGTCGGCAGCGCGTCAACCCCCGCTCATGCCGCCACCAGGCGCACCCGCGTGATCTCGGACGGGGCGCCGAAGCGCTTCGGCGGACCCCAGTAACCGGTGCCGCGGCTGGTGTAGACCCACAGCTCGCTCATGCGGTTCAGGCCCGCGGTGAACGGCTGCTGCAGGGGCACGAACAGGTTCCAGGGGAAGAACTGGCCGCCGTGCGTGTGGCCCGACAGCTGCAGGTGAAAGCCCGCGTCGGCCGCGGCGGACGCGCTGCGCGGCTGGTGCGCCAGCAGGATGCGCACCGTCACATGGTCCGGCGCGCCCGCTGCCGCCGCGCGCGGGTTGCTGCGGTGCGATTCGTCGAAATGGTGCGCCGTGAAGTCGGTCACGCCGGCGATCATCAGGGCCGCGTCGCCGCGCTCGCAGACCACGTGCTGGTTCATCAGCACCGTCAGGCCGAGGCGGCGCATCTCGGCGATCCACTCGTCGGCGCCGGAATAGTATTCATGGTTGCCGGTGACGAAAAAGGCGCCGTCGCGGGCCGACAGGCGCGCCAGCGGTTCGGTATGCATGCGCAAGCGCCGCACGCTGCCGTCGACCAGGTCGCCCGTGATGGCGATGGCGTCCGGCTTGAGCGCGTTGACCCGGGTGACGATGGCGTTCAGGTAGCCGCGCTTGATGGTCGGGCCCACGTGGACGTCGGAAATCTGCACGATCGAGTACCCGTGCAGCGCGGCCGGCAGGCCGGCGATCGGCACGTCCACATCGACCACGCGCGCCACGCGGCGGGCATTGACCAGGCCAATCAGGGTCACGCCCAGCGCCAGCAACGGCACCGCCATGGCCGTGCCGCGCACGATGGCCTGGCCCGCGCCGCCGGCCACTTCAAACGCCAGCAAGCCCAGGTCGCGCACGAGGGTCAGGACCAGCAGCGAGGAAAAAAAGCCCATCGTCAGCATCCCTGCCCACGCCAGCTGGTCGGCCCAGCGCCAGCGCTTGAAGCGCACCGACAGCAGGCCGGCCGGCATCAAGAGGGTCGACGCGGCCAGCAAGGCGACCGCCAAGGCCACGCCCAGCGGGCCGGGATCGATGGCCGGCACCAGCCGCATGCCTATATAGACATGCAACATTGACAGAAGGGCCAGAACAATGAAAACGGCGCGCGCGGGCATGGGCAGGTCCGGAAAAGGAGGGGTAACCGAAGGCAGATGGGGCGGCAATCGGCTTACGCAAGGGCAGAGATTGCACGGCACCGTTGTTACAGGACGTCCGCATTTGTAAGATTCTGTATTACCAATGGAGTTCCGATGGAGTACGGATATAGTGGAGTCATGCCCCAGCGCTTGCGTGATCATCCCGATCTCGGTTGAGGCCAAAGGAAACGCTATGTTGAACACAAAATTTGCTGGTGCGGTGATTCTGGCCGCGGCGGCCATCTCCTCCACCGCAATGGCTAGCGACCGCGGTGTCAATACGGCGATCGGCGCCGTCGCCGGCGCAGCAATCGGCAACAGCACAGGATCGCGCAACGGCGCGCTGGTTGGTGGCGTCATCGGTGCGGTGGTCGGCAATTCGATCAGCACCCGCGACCGTGGTTACAACTCCGGCAACTACAACGACAACCGCTACGAAACCCGCTACGAAGAGCGCCGCTACGAGCGCCCGTACCGCGAGCCGGCACGCGTGTATGTCGAATCGCGCAGCTACTACCAGCCAGCCCCGGTGTATTACGCGCCGCCACCGCGCTACTACGGCCCTCCGGCGGTCGTGTATGTCGAGCGCGGCCGCGGATATCGTCACGGGTACGGCCATGGTCATGGCCGCGGCCACGGTCGTGGTCACGGACACGGTCACGGATACGGCCGTTAATTACAGCTAGTTCCCCCCAGTTTTGCCCGGGCACGAGTTTCTCGTGCCTTTTTTTCGTCCCGGCTCGCTTTCCCAGCCCCTCCGCTATGGCTTGCTGACGGCACGTGCCGGCACCTGAGGGGGAAGCATGGAAACAGCGGATGCAATCATCGCGCTTGGGGCGGGCCAGTACCGCCTGTGCGGCCAGCTGGGCGGCTCCGCCTACGGCGAGGTGTGGCGTGCGATGGGACCGCGCGGCGAGGTGGCGCTCAAGCTGGTCAACCGCGACCAGATGGCGCGCGCCCATCCCCTGCAGCAGGAGCGCTGGGTGAGCAGCGCCCGCAACGAAATCGCCTTCCTGCAATCGCTCGCCCCGTGGGACGAGCGCCACGTGGTGCGCCTGCTCGACAGCGGCGAGCACGATGGCTTGCCCGTCATGGCGCTCGAACTGCTCGACACCGATCTTGGCCGCCACATCGCCCTCGAACGCGATGCCGGCCGCCCGCTCCCTACCGGCCAGCTGCTCGACTGGCTCGGGCAGATCAACCAGGCGCTGGCCACCGTTCACCAGTACGGCTGGTCGTATCTGGACCTGAAACCGGCCAATGTGCTGCTCTCGCGCCGTCACGGCAGCGTCAAGCTGGCCGATTTCGGCACCAGCCGCCCGCTGGCCGGCGGCCAGGCCCGCGCCTACGCCGGCACGGCCAGCTGGCAGGCGCCGGAACAGTTTTTCCCGGATGCCGCCGGCAGCTACCATACCGATACGCGCAGCGATTATTTTGCCCTCGGGGCGCTGTTTTATTATCTGGTGACGGGCGGCCTGCCGCTGCGCTTTTGCAGCGACTGCGGCCAGGCTTACCGCGAGCACCGCAACGAGGGCGCGGCCATGCTGCTGGCGCGCCACGGAAACCACCCTCCCCCCACCCTGCACGCCGATGAAGCGGACCATTTCGTGCGCGCCTTCGGGCGCCAGGCCGACGCCGGCACCTGGAATCCGGCGCCCGATGTGCCATCGAGCGGCGCGGACGAGGCGCTGCTCCTGCTGCGCGCCCTGCTCGACGCCGACCGCGCGCAACGTCCGCGCCACGCCATGCAGATCAGCCGCATGATCGGCGCCATCCGCGCCGCCCTGCCCGCGAGCGTCCAGCCATGATGCGCTTGCGGCTTGCGGACCGTTCGCCCGGCTTCATCCTGACCGCCAGCCTGCTCGCGGTCCTGTGCCTGCTGCAGCTGGTGTGCCTGTGGCGCGCGCCGCCGGCATGGTCGCCCGAGCGCATTTCGGTGTCGCTGCAGCCGGGCGAATCGCTCACCCTCGGCGACGCCGAACTGGCCGCCCCCCAGGCCGACAGCGCCCACCTGGCACTGCGCCGCGCGCATGACGGCAGCTGGTGGGCCAGCAACGTCAGCGCCGGCAAGCAGGTGCTGCTGCAGCGCGATGGGTTTGATCGCCGCATGGGCTCAAGCGCGCTGCGCGCCGGCCAGTCGTTCCAAATCGGCGCCGCGCGTTTCGATGTCGCCGACGGCGGCACCAGGCAAGTCGCGTTCTCCAGCCCCGGCGCCGCATGGCGCTACGACGGCGCCACGCTGTACCGCAACGACAGCGCCCAGCCCGCGTGCCCGGACGCCGGCGTCGCCGCGCGCGCCATCGCGCTCTGGAACCGCGCCATGCCCCAGGCGCTCACGGTGGCGCGTCCGCTCGCCTTTGGCGGCAATCTGTACTGCGGCAACCGGCTCGGCATCGCCTATGTGGAGCGTGCCAGCGCCACCATCGCCCGCACGCGGGACGGCCTGCTGCTTTCGGGCGCCGCCGAACGCGCACCGCTGATGATCTCGTCCACCGCAGGTCCGGTCGACCTGGCGCGCAGGGCCGAAGCGCTGGCCGGCGTGCAGACGCTGGTGGCCGGGCGTACCCGGCTCGGCGTGCAGATCGGCGACGGCGTGCTGCATCTGCTGCCGCAACGCCACGTGGCGCTGTACGCCGAAGCCGACGCCCTGCTGCCGGCGCAGGTGGCGTGGCAGTGGAAGAAACGCGGCTTGTGGACGCTGCCCGCCGGACGTGCGTGGTACGTGGCGCTCGGCCTGTGCATCTTGCTGGCCGCGGCGGCAGCCGTGCAATGGCAGCGCGGCGCCTGGCCTTTTACACGCGATACCAGCCGCGCGCTGCGCGCGGCAGCCATCGGCAGTGCGCTGCTGGCCATTGCCGGCGTGGCCGCGCTGCTGTTCCAGCGCTCCGGCAGCGCGCCGGGCGTGGGCTGGTCGATGCTGCTGGCCTGGACAGCGCTGTGGGGCTGCCTGCTGGTGCCGGCGCGCCTGACCCTGGCCACGGCGGCGGGCGTGCTGCTGCTGGCGGTCGGCCTGCTCGCGCAGCTGGAACTGGGCTTCGGCGGCGCCGAATCGGCCGCGCTGCGCCACTTCCAGAAATCGGTGGCGCTGCTGGCGATCGGCCTTGGCATCGGAGCGCACCTGCGCCTGCGTGTGCGCTCCGGCGCCCCGGTCATGCCCCAGACCAGCCTCGAATGGATGCTCGCCCTGTTTGCGCTGGCGGCCCTGGTGGCGCTCCTGATGCAGGTGGTCTTCGGCGACGAAACCGGCGTGTTCGACCTGCAGCCGGTCGAATTCGCCAAGCTGGCGCTGACCGCCCTAACCGCGCACTGCCTGGCCATCGGCCTTGGCTGGCATGCGGACATGCCGGAACAATCGAGTCCCGCGCGGCGCTGGCTGCGCCTGGCGGCCCCGGTCCTGCTGTTCGCCGCCCTGCTCGGGCTGGCCCTGGTCCAGGTCGACGATTATTCGCCCCTGATCCTGCTGCTGGTGTGGTGCATGGCGATGGCCCTGGCGTGGGCGCTGGCCACCCGCACCCACGCCGCCACCGCGGCCTTGTTCGGCGTGGCGTGTATCGCTGCCGGCAGCATCGCCTGGCTGCGCAGCGCCGGCGTGGCCGAAGTGGCGCAGTGGGGCTTTTATGCCGACCGTTTTCTGGTGTGGCTCGACCCGGCCCAGCATCCGCATACCGGCCAGCAACTGCTGCTGGCGGCGCGCGCCATCGCCGAGGGCGCCTGGTGGGGCGCCGACAACGTGCTGGGACTGGGCGCCATGGGTCAAATCGGCGGCAGCGCGCTGCATATTCCGGCGGTGCAGGACGACTTTGCGCCATCCTTCTTCCTGAACCGCCACGGCCTGCTGGGCGCACTGGCGCTGTGGGCGCTGCAGGCGCTGTTCCTGGTCGGCCTGCTGCAGACGGCGGCGCGCGCCTTTGGCGCCAGCGAGCAGACGCGCGACTTCCGCCAGGCCTGGCTGTGGCGCTTCCGCTGCTTCGCCCTGTGCGGCGGGGCCGCCTTCGTGCTGGGCCACTTCCTGCTGTCGTGGGGGACCAACCTGGCGATCTTCCCGATCATGGGCCAGCCCATGAGTTTTCTGTCGGCCGGCGGCAGCCACCTGCTGTTTTTCATCTGCCCCCTGCTAGCGTTCAGTGCAATCAGTGCGCAATCAATCGAGGAGAATCAACCATGCCGGTCTACGTCCAACATGAAGTCCTGGGCAAGGTGAACGATGTGTTCAATGCCGAAACCCTGTGGCAGGCGCCCGGCCTGGCGCTGTTCTCGCGCCGCCCGCTGCTGCGCGACCTGCTGGAGCGCTCCCCGCGCGAACACCGCGGCCGCGCGCCCACCCGCTGCTTTTCGCATATCACCCTGATGCTGGCGCAGGATGAAGTCGACGACGACCGCCACCTGACGCGCGGCGCCCGCGTGCGCGACCTGGCGCAATCGCTCACGGCCCTGCACCAGAAAGACTTCGGCGACCTGCTCGGCAGCGACGACGTGCGCTACGACGTGATCGGCACCGATGCGCTGGAACCGGGCCAGGTCGAGGTCAAGTTCGGCCACGCGGTCTACCTGCCCGCCGCCGGCGAGCAGCCCTTGTATACAGTGGAGACCTCGCGCGACAGCGCCGTATGGCAGGCGGTGTGCCCGATCTACCCGCAGCAGCGCCTAGCCCTGATCGGCCACGATGCCGACCTGGCCAGCCACGCGGTGCCGGCCTGGCCGTTCGGCACGGTGGGCGCCATTTTGCTCATTAACGATGGTCCCGACGCCCCGATCGAGGTACAGGTGCGGCCCAAGGGCGCATTCGACTGCGCGCTCGACCCGCTGAGCGGCCATTACGTCGTCAGCGCCAAGGGCGACAGCGCCGGCGCGCGCCTGCTGATGCGCGTGCGCCGCGCCGGTGCGGCCCCCATTCCCGCCCCCACGGGCAAACCGGCGGCGGTCTGGAAGGCGCGCGCGCCGGCCGGCATGGATGCCGGCGACACCGCCGTGCCGTTCAGCCACCGTCCCGCCGCCGCGCCAGTCGAGAGCGACGCTACTTACGCCCCGCTCGCGCAGCAGCGCGTCAGCCTGGTCGGCCTGGCGCTGCCCTGCCTGAGCCGCTATCACGATACCGGAGCCGTGTCGATGGAGATTGGCCTGGCGCCCTCGCTGCAGCTGGCCGCCGACGGCGAAGCGGCCGCCATCGGTTTCGCCGTCGACGCGACCGACCAGCTGTTCGCGCTCACCAGCGCCGGACGCCAGCCGATCAAGGCGCCCGCCACCTTCACCCCGGTCGATGCGCGCCCAGTGGAACTGCTGGCGGTCGCTCCCGCCATGGCGGAGCGCTATCGCGCCCTGCTACGCCTGCCGCATCCGATCGCCGCTCCCGTGGCCAGCGGCGCGCGCTTTGCCTTCGGACGCAGCGCGCCCATGCTGGCGGCGCTGCGGGTGCTCGATTCGGCGCGCTTCCTGCGCCTTGCCGGCGGCGCCGACAGCGCCAGCGCCGACCGCATCGGCCTCTCGCGCAGCGCCTTCAGCTTCGAGGCGGGACCAAGCGGTTACCGGATCGGGCGCCTGAGCGCGACCCAGGCGCTGTACCACCTCGATGACAAGCTGGTTTTCGTGGCCAGCATCGGCGAGGCAAGCGCCGACAAGCCCTATATGCTGCCATCCGGTCATCATCTGGTGGCCGGCCACTACGTGCTGCGTTTCGACGCGTAAGGAGAGCACCATGCCAAGCGCACCTTACCTGACCATGGCCGCCTACGCAGCGGGCCTGGTCGCCACCCTGGTGCTGGCGGCGTGGCTGACGCCTGCGCGCTGGTGGCGCCGGCCCAACCTGCGCGCGGCAAGCATCCTGGTGGCCGGCACCTGGGGCCTGGGCGCCCTGCTGCTGTCGCTGCTGCCGGCGGCCCTGCCGGCGCTGGCGGCCGCGCCGCCCTCGCACGCCGGCATCAGCTACACCGTCTACGATGACCTGAACCTGCGCGCGGACAAAGGCATCGGCGCCCCGCGCATCGCCGTGGCGCCGGCGGGAACCGTGGTGACCACGACCGGCCTGCGCGACGGCGACTGGTGGCAGGTCAGCGCGCGCATCGACGGCAAGATTGTACGCGGCTGGTCGAGCAGCCTGTGGCTGCGGCGCGCCGAGGAAGCGCGGCGCTGAGGGTGCTCAGGCGGGCAGCTTCATCGGGTTGAAATACAGGCCATTGACACTCTGCATGGGCGAGGTACGCTCGAAACCCATGGCCTGGTAGACCGGCAGCGCGTAATTGGACGAATTGACGGTAAAGCTGCCGTCGCCGCCGCCATCGATCGCTTCGCGCCGGGCCACGTCCCACATGGCGCGCGCCACGCCGCGTCCGTGGAAGGTTTTACCGACGAACATGTGATACAGATGCCTGCGTTCGCGTACGGCGATAAAACCGGCCAGTTCGCCATCGATCTCGGCCACGTGATACACATAGCCCTTTGCCAGAAAACCCTGGAAACCCTGCTCGTCATTGTCACGCAGGAAGGTGGCGACCACTTCCGGCGGCGATTCATGCACGATGAACTCGGTGGCCAGCGCGCGGAACAGCGCGACGACGGCGGGGATGTCGCTGGGCTCGATGGGACGGATACGCATTGTTGGTTTAATGAGGTTGGCAGAGCATCATTGTGCACGTTTGGACGCGATTGTGCAGGCCATTTGCGCCCGCATGTTGACGCTCGGCACTAGCGCGCCGTAGACTGGAGCGATCATGTCCAAACCGAGCCTGTCCATTCCCCTGCCGGCGCCGTCGCTGTGCGCCAGGGTGCCCTTGTCCAAGCCGCTGCGCCACGCGCGCTTCCGGCATTTGTGGACTGCCAACCTGATATCGAACCTCGGCACCTGGACCCAGACCTTCGCCTCGGCCTGGCTGATTGCCTGTGTGGCAAGCTCGGCTTCGACGGCCAGCCTGGTCCAGACCGCCAGCTACATTCCCATCTTTCTGTTTGCGCTGTTTGCCGGCGTGATTGCCGATGCGGTGGACCGGCCCAAATTTTTGTTCTTCTGTAATCTGTTCATGGCCTTGTGCGCCTGCGCCATGGCCGCGCTGGCCATCAGCGGCCGGGTGTCGACCACGCCCGTGCTGGCGTTGACGTTCTGCATGGGCGCCGGCGCGGCCTTCATGTGGCCGGCCTGGCAAGCGTCGATGTCGGGCCTGGTCGAACCGGACGAGGTCGAAGCGGCCGCCACCCTCAACAATCTCAGCTACAACGTCGCGGCCATCGTCGGGCCGGCGCTGGGCGGGCTGCTGTTCAACTGGGTCGGCGCCGGCGCGCTGTTCCTGGTCAACGCCCTCTCTTTCGTCGGTTTGCTGACGGTGTACTGGTCGTGGTGGCGCGACGGCGTGCCCGAGCCGCGCGCCAGGGTCGATTTTGCAAGCAGCCTCAAGCTCGGCCTGCGCACCGCGCTCGGCTGCGGGCGCTACCGGCGCATCCTGCTCAATGTGTGCACGGTGTTTTTCGCGACGATTGCATTCGCGGCGCTGCTGCCGGTGTTCGTGCGCCAGGTGCTGCACATAGATTCGAGCGTGTTCGGCATCCTGATGGGCAGCCTGGGCGCGGGCGCCGTGTGCGGCGCCTTCCTGCTGCCCTCGCTGCGCACGCGGGTCGGCAAGACGCGCCTGCTGAGCGGCTCGCTGCTGGTCTACGGCGCCATGCTGTGCCTGCTGCCATTCCTCCGCTCGCTGGCGCTGCCGGTGCCGCTCATTGTCGCGGCCGGCATGGCGTGGTCGGCGACCGTCTCGACCCTGAACGCGGCGGCGCAACTGGCTTTTCCGGCCAGCATACGCGCACGCACCCTGTCGATCTATCTGTTCGTGATGGCGGGCGGCTATACCGTCGGCAGCATGGTCTGGGGCGCGCTTGCCGACCGGGTCGGCGTGCAGGCCGCGCTGGCCAGCGCCGGCGCCTGCGTGATCGTCAATGCCATCGCACTGGCGACAGGAAAGCGGGAAACGTCCATCTGATCGTCGTTTTGGCGCGGCGCCGTTTCCGATAAGCTGTCAGGATTGCAGCAGTGCAAAACAAATCCGCCACGCCAAGCCCGATGACAACAGCAGCCCCCAGCCTCGATTTTGGCCCCTATCTCGACGTGTCGGTGCACTCATGCGCCGGCGCCAACGCGCTTGCGCGCCTGGAGAACCAGGATAACTACCTGGTCGTCGACTGCACCGGCAGCGCCGTCTTCCTGCGCGGGCAAGCCGGGCAGCGCCAGCAGGTGGCCAACTGGCCCGCCGGCCACATGCGCGTGGCGGTGCTCGACGGCATGGGCGGCCACGGGCGGGGGCGCGAGGCGGCCGAGGCGGTGGTGGACGGTTTGCTGGAAATGCCCGCCTGCCACACGCTGGGCGACCTGTCGGCCCGGCTCGACCTGCTGCACGGGCAGTTGCAACGGCAATTCGGCTGCGATCCCACCACCGGCAAGCGGCCCGGCACCACCCTGACGATGCTGGAACTGCGCCCCAACAAGCCGGCGCTGCTGTACCACGTGGGCGATTCGCGCCTGTATGAAATCATCGGCGCGCACGTCACCCCGATGACGGTCGACCACGTTCCCGCGACCGCCTTTGCGATGGGCGGCTTGCTGGGCGAGCACGAATGGTGGCAACAGGTGCATGGCGAACACCGCTCCCAGATTTCGCAAGCTTTCATTCTAGGCAATGCGTTCGCCAATCCGGCCGAGCTGGCCGATGAGCTGTATGAGCTGTCGCCGCGCAATTTGCCGTCGTATCTGTACCACTTGCCGGACCGGCGCGCGCTGGAACTCGATCCGCGCGCGGTGTACTTGCTTGCCAGCGACGGTTTCTGGGCCTGCGCCGACCCGTGCGCATGGCTGGCACGCTGGCCGGCGCTGCTCGCAGGGCAGCACAGCGCCCGCGCCATCAGCGACGCCCTGTTTGCGGAAATGCGCAGCAATCCACCGCCCGAGCTGCATATCGACAATCTGACCGCCATCGTGCTGCGGCCCCTGGTTCAGGATGAGACAGCCGCGCCGATATCGACCCAACAACTTTATGCGGGCGAGCCTTGATGACCCGACAACACTCTGTTTCAAAACACAAATATTGTTGTATGGCACTGACGTTTTGCGTGCCACACATCCATAAAAACGCGTAAGCTTTAACACTCATGAACGGCGAGTATTGCTATGAAAAAATGCAACAATCCTCTGCATCCGCATTGCACCTTCTGGGTCATGCCAGGGGAAAGCGCCTGTTCGAACGGCCATGCACAGTCGGCCGTACCGGCCCCGGCGGGCCCCGCGAATTCAAGCTATGAACTGATCAGCGCCCTGCGCAGCTCGCGGCCCACGGCCAAGCCAGGGGCGGCGCCGTTTGCCTACCCTGACGAGGCGCCACCCGCGCTGCAGCGCCCTCACCTGCACATCAGCGGTTTCGATCCGCGCGCGGCGGGTGGGCGCCAGGCCATCAAGGTCGAACTGCGCGGCATGCCGCCCGACAGCGCTCCCCTGGTGACCATGCAATTGCAGTCGGCGCTCATCGCACAGGGCAATGCGCGCCATTCCTTCGTGCGCACCCTGCGCGGCGACTGGCGCCCGCTGTTCATCGAATTTTCGTCACGCAATAAGGAACACGGGCAGTACCGCATCGAGGTGGAGCTGTTCAACCTGCAGGACAGCCGCATCCGCCATAAATGGGTGTGCACGCTGGTGATCCTGGTGCCGCGCCCCGATGCCACCCTGACGGAAATCCACCAGACCTTCCTGTCGACCCATAAAAACGTGCGCGTGATGGCGGACGACGCCTCCATCGCCCGGGTCAATGCCCAGGCCGGCGGCGGACGCCTCGATATCGACGTGCACGCACGTAACGCCTCGATCGCCAACCTGAATCTCGACGCCAAGGCCGGCAAGGTCGACCTGGGCTTTTCGACCATTGCCTGGGACGAAGACCTGATCGAAATCGACGTGCCCGCGCATTCCGATCCGCACCCGCACCCGACCGCCTGCGCCTGCCTGGTCAACGCCGCCCCCGAAGCCGGTGCGCAGCGCCAGGTGCGCCTGTTCGCGATGGCGGAGTGCGTACTCGGGCGGTTCGAACTGTACGACCCCGAGGCGGACGTGCTGCTGACCCACTTCGGCGACGATGGACAGGACCGCGACGGCCTCACGCGCCGCCTGTCGGGGCGCCACGCGGTGATCCGCCCGGGCATCAACGGCTTTGAAATCGAAGATGTGTCGCGCTACGGCATCCTGCTCGACGGCGTGTGGCCGGGCAAGAACAAGCCGGTGCCGCTGCGGCTCGGCATGCGCATCGAGCTGTCGGCCAGCATCAAGGGCATTGTCGAGCTGAATGTGACGGCCATCATGCCGCATGGCGTGATCGTGCACCGCATCGACCAGGGCGCGCATGCGGAGTGTTTCTATTTCCTGGAACCGGGTCGGCACCCGGGCTTCCCGCTGGCGCCGTTCGGCGCGGCACCGAGAGCGTCGGTGATGCCGGTTATTTATCACCAGAATGGCGGTTTCTGGCATCTGGACCCGGCTTCCGGCAAGGAAACCGCACTCAGTCCCGGAGCGGCGCTGGACCGGCTGGCCCAGTTTCCACGCCATACGCGCTTTGCCAGCGAGTCGTACCCGGAATGCTGGATCGTTCGCTCGGCGTTGAGGTCGACCCACGGCGTGGCGGACATGCAGACCGCCTGACGCTAGCTCCCGGCGGTTCGCTAGCCCCGTTCCTTGATGCGGCGTAGCTGCGCGGCCTGATAGGCGCCGAAGACATCGTTGAACAGGCAGCGGATCAACGGATCGTCCACCAGTTCGGCATCCTGCAGATCGGCTTCGGTCTGCGCGTCGAATACCGCGTCATTCATCCGCATGTACATCGATGTCAGTGCCTCGCCCAGTTCCAGCGCTGCATACAGTCGCGCGACCGGCACTTCGGTGGTCCACGACAAGGCATCCGGCACGCCGGCGAGCGGCTCGATATGGTCGCCAACAATGCGGTAATGAAAATGCGTGCCCTGCCCTTCATGGTCGAAAACCGATAAACGCCACACGCGCCGCGTCTCGAAAAAACTCTCTTCCGGCAGTTCCATGCCCCGGTATTTGTCCAGCAGGCCCGCTTCGCAGTAGTTAATCACACGCTCGTGCTGCGCCGCGGTCAAGGGCGGAAAACGGCGCGCGATATCGGCCGTGCGCGGCGCCTGCGCGTGCCCCTCGTACTGGTAATCGACATCCTGGTCGCCCACCGGCACTACCCAGCTTAATGGCGGCGCGGCGTCGAGCGCATCGTGGCCAAGCACGAACGACACCGATGGATTCATCCTGACGATGCGCGCGTCAGGCAGGGCCGCGCCCACCTCTTCCTCGAACTGGCGGTACGTGATCGGGAAAAACGCGTGGTTATACCAGGACCACGGCTCCTGCACGAACTGGCAGGAACTGGGCACGACATGGCGCGGCCTGAGCGCGGCCAGTTGTTCGATCCACTCTTCCGGCAGCCGGGGTGGCGCGGGGGCGGCGCGCGACGGCGACAATACCTCGATTTCGCGCATGGTCTGGAATGGCCACAGCACCATGTCCCACGGCGCGAAGCGCGCCAGCGCCGGCAGGGTCGCCGGATCGATCCACGAATCGACGACATTGAGCACATTCAGGCCGGCGGCCTGGATGTGGAACATCGAATCGACGTCGGCATCCATGGCCTCGCGCGCAATCACCGCAAAGGCGCCGATGTGCACCGGCGCGTCGATGCGCAGCTGGTGCACGTGAACGAAGCCGAGCTCGCGCACCATGGCGAACAATTCGTCGAACAGGCAGTAGATGTAGATGGGCGTGGCGCGGTCCAGTAAATCGAGGCTGTCGAACGAACAGTGGTCGTCATGGAAATGCGAAATGAAGACGGCATCGAAGCGCACGTCGCGGATGTGCGCGTGGTCGAACCGCACGTCGGGAAAAGCGTGGCAGTTGCGGCTGAAGGGATTTTCGAAGACCGGATCGAAAGCGATCCGCGTGCCCTCGCATTCGAATACATAGCCGGCGTGGAGAATCCTGGAGATTGTGAGCGTCATGCCGGCCATTATCTCACGCGGCCGGCCGTCCCAAAACGCTCGGCCGTACCCGGATCGCCTATCATGGCGGTATTGACCGGCCATCGCGGCCGCCGAACTCCTGTAAGTGGATAAACAATGACGATCATCGAACTCCCGTTTCGGGCGACAACAGAACAAGCCTGCGCGTGGCTGGAACAGCAAACCGGCACGCCCTGGACCCTGGCGCGGCTGATAGAACAGACGCTCACGCCCTATGTGTGGCTCGATTACGACGCCAGTCATCCCGATTTGTTCGGCGACGCCAATGGCGGTTATGCGGCGCCGATCTTCTTCGAAGGCGACACCGCGCGCCTGGTGGCCGGCAGCGACGACGTGCTGATCACGATCACCAAGGACGCGTACAAGATCGTGGTTCAGCTGCCGCCGCCGGGTTTCCGGCGCGAGCTGCACGAACTGCGCTTTCTCAAGAAGGAGCTGGAAAAACTGGTCGCCAGGCTCAAACGCGAGGCGGAACCCAAGCCGGTGGCGGCGGAAACGGCGCATGAGGCGCGCGTGGGCATCAGCAGGGACGAAGTGATCGCCGCTTTCGCGGGCATGCTGCGGATCGATATCGGCAAGGCGCTGGACGACGCCGGCGGCATCTTCGGCGATGAAGGCGCGCGTATCAAAGGCAGCGCCAGGAAGTCGAAGAAGCAGGCCATGTGGAATCCGGTGACGCTGGCGCTCGGAATGAACGATCTGTACCGGGTGCCGGTATCGCAACTGAAACGGGCATTCCAGGGCCACGATTTCCTGCATCCGTGGCTGGGGCAATGGAATGCATCGCTTGCGCTGCTTGGCAAGTGAACGATAGGTTAAACTACGGCCCTACCACCTTAGACTATGAAGCACTGAATCCATGACCACCAAAAAACAGCCTGCGGTAAAACGCGCACCCGAGGAACCGGTCGGCCGGCCTGAGAATCCGTTCATCAGTACCGAATTTTTCGCCCGGATGCGCGATTACACCGAACGCGATGCGGCCTTTTCCAAGGAAATCAAGGCGATCGGGGAACGCGGCGCGGGCAAGCTGTCGACCGACGCGCGCACGGCGCCGTCGCTCGAACCGCTGCGTGGCATCATCAAGAAAGGCTTGCCGCTCAAGGATATGTTCGGCCGCATCGTGCAGGGCGTGGAATCGGGCCTGTGGGAGCCATGGCTGACCGCCTACGGCTTTGAACTGCGCGGCGTGAATTACGCCAAGACGGGGGCGCGCAATGCCCGCCTGGCGCTCGATATCAGTCTCGCATCGAAGGCCACCACGGTGTTTGCCAACGCCGGCATTCCCAACTGGCGCAGCCTGGTTGCGGAAGACTGCGCCCAGATCCAGATTGAAAAGCCGACCGAAAAAACGCCTGCCAAGGCCTATGCCATTTTCTGGCTCGACGCAGCCGATTGAGGCAACGGTTCATTTGTGTCAGCCGTACCGGGGCAGCGCTTTCCATCCCCACCAGGTGTAATGGGATTCGCGCTCTTCCACCTTGAACCTGGTGCCGCAGCGGCAGCAGGTGCAGTCGATATCCTCGCCCCACCCGCCTTCGGCCGGGGTGACGGCGTCGATGCGCACGTTACCGGCCTTTTGCTCCTTCTGCGGGTTGTACATCAGGTAGTCGGGATACAGCGCGCACAGGCACTGGGCCGTATCGCGATGGTACGCCAGCTTTCGTAATGCGAATTTCAGGTGCTCGGCGTTGGGGAACACCGCCCCGCCGAGCGCCAGGCCGCTGGTCGCACGCTGCATGTCAGCCAGATGCGCGGCGAGCATATCGAGCGCGGCGCGATCCCACAGATGGATAATCGCGCCCGATGCCGACCACACCCGGATCGGGTCGCGCGACAGGATATCCGCGAGGATTGCGGGGCCGCGTGAAAATGTTTCGTCAGGAATGTCATCCATGAATTCGTCTTCGCCTGTTTTATTACGCGCCGATTGCGTGCTTATCGCGCCACCAAAAAACGAATACGGGCGCAACTTGGCCTTATCACTCGACAGGCAGGGTTTTAATCATTAAATTGACGAATATATTACATTGCTGCTCTGTTTTTCAAAATTTAAAGAAGGTATTCCCGTGAAACCCAATCTGAATCACCGCGCATGTGCCTCGTTCAAGCCGGTGCGCGGCGTGTTACGCCCGCTCGTCGCCGCTGTGCTGGGCCTGGCAGCGGCCATGGGTCCGGGCAGCGCCCTCGCCGATGCCAGCACAGCCAAAACCAGTTTCTTCGCGAACATGAGCCAGGCAGGAGTGGTGTTGCCGGTGAACGCCTCGACTGCCAGAATCGCCCCGGTGTATGTGAAAGGAATGTATCGAATCGATGCCCCGGATGGGACGCTCGTCGCTTACACGAATGAGGCAGGGACCATTGCCGGCAAAAAGAGCGGCTTCAGCATCGTCGGGCTGCAACCGGGGAAACCACGCCCAATGACGCCCAAGGAATTGGCCGGGCTTCGCGCGGAAGTCATGGCCAATCTCGAGTACGACAAGCTGATCAAGATCGCCCATGGAAACGGGGGAGGACGCAGGATACTCATGTTTTCGGCTGTCGATTGTCCCGGCTGCAATCACCTGGAAAAAGGGTTGCATAAAGTAGCGCCGGATATGAACACCACCTACTACGTCATCGCTGGCTCCTTGGTCGGTCGCAAGAATGGTGGCCTTCCTGCGCTGGAAAAAGTTGCCCGGATACGGTGCGCCGACAATCCGGGACTGGCGTGGCAAGAATACTGGACGAAACGCAGCGTACCACCGGCCCGGGCATGCGCGCTTACCCCCGAGAGCGCGGATGTGGATTTTTACTCGCTGTTCGCCATCATGCAGGGCGTAAAAGCCATAAAACCACTCGTCCCCATGATGATAGGCGAGGATGGCAAGGCGCTTCCTGCGTATCAGGGAATGCCAGCCGAGACCGCGGCCCACTTCGCTCCGGAACGCAAACCGGCAGTACCTCGGCCATCGAGCCAATGGCTGGCGGCCGCGCTCGACGGCAAGCCGGCCCAGACGGCACCAGCCAGCAAGGCCAGGTAAACGACACAAGGCGACACAAGGCGGTCGCAATCGCAGCCACCGCCCTGCCGTCACCGCCGTTGCGGATTTACTTCATCGTTAAGGTTTGCTGGGCAGCATCGACCGCATAGGCACATGATATTGCGGCCTTCATTTCTTCAATTCATAAAAGGCATTCCAGTGAAAACCAACCCGATCCGCCTGGCATTTTGCTTGTTCAAGCCGATGCATGGCGCTTTACGCCCGGCCGGCGTCGCTTTACTGGGTCTGGCAGCGGCCATGATGCCGGCCGGCGCACTTGCCGATGCGAATACAGCGAAAACCAATTTTTTCGCAAACATGAAACAGGCCGGTGTGACATTCCCGGATGTGAACGCGTCGACTGCCACGATGGTCCCGGCGCAAGTGAAAGGCTTGTATGGCATCTACAGCCCGAAAGGGAACCTCATCTCCGTCACCAATGAGGCGGGAACCCTGACCGGCAAGGCTGGCGGGTTCAGCAGCGTCGGGCTGCAACCCGGCAAACCGCGCCCGATGTCGCCACAGCAAGTGGCCGGGCTGCGCGCCGAGATCATGGCCAATATCGATTACGACAAACTGATCAAGACCTCGTATGGAAATGGCGGAGGACGCAAGATCCTGATGTTCTCAGCTCTCGATTGTCCGGGCTGCAATCAGCTGGAAAAGGCCTTGCACAAGGCAGCGCCGACGCTGAACACGACCTTCTACATTATCCCCGGCTCGCTGCGGGAGAGCTCGGCTGGCGGCATGCCCTGGCTGGAAAAAGTTGCCCGCATCAGGTGCGACGACAATGCCGGCCAGGCATGGCAAACATACTGGACGAAACGCACCTTGCCGGCCGCCCGCGCATGCGCCCTGACGCCTGAACGCGTGGAGCTGGATAATTACCTGATGTCGCACATCATGGATGGCATCAAGATCATGAAACCGATCTATCCCATGCTCGTTTCCGAAGATGGCAAGTGGCTTCCCCTGCCGCGTGGAATGACATCAGCCTCGATTTCAGCAGTGTTCGGCCCGGAGAGCAAACCGGCGGCGATTCAGGCACCGGTTCAATGGCTGGCCGCGGCCCCGGCCGCCGGCAAGAGCAAGTAAAGGACACAAGGCGTCCGCAATCGCTGCGAACGCCTTGCCGTCGGCGCGCTTGCGCGATTACTTCATCGTGAAGGTTTGCTGGGCGGTATCGACCGCATAATTGCGCGTGGTATCCCAGTACGTGAAGCTGTACTTGACCACGTCGCCTGCCTTCAGGCCACCTGCCGCGTAGGTGTTATTGCCGGCATCCTGGCGCATGCGCAGGTTTTGCTGCCCACCGGAGTTGACCGTGTAATGCACGTCCGCCCAGCTCGACGTGCGCACTGCGAACTGCAGCGTTGTCGGGCCGGTCTGGGTGGCGCTGACCGACACCGGGGTCGGCGTTGGGGTCGGGGTCGGGGTCGGGGTCGGCGTTGGCGTTGGGGTCGGCGTTGGCGTTGGCGTTGGGGTCGGAGTCGGCGTCGGGGTCGGGGTTGGCGTTGGCGTTGGCGTTGGCGTCGGCGTCGGCGTCGGCGTACCCGATTCCCACACAATATCGTCGATCGCCATCTGGAACGGCGCGCCCGGCAATTGCGTCGCTTCGCTCGAAAACTGGAACAGGTCCAGCATCGACTGCAACGCCACTTTCGGCCCGACCAGGGTCGATACCGGAATCGTCGCCGTCGCCCACTCACCGTTGCGCACCAGGCCATAGGTGGTTGCATTGGCCGGGAACTTGACCGCGTTCTGGTTGGTGTAGGTATCCTGGATACTCACATTGAACGCGACATTGGCAGGAATCTTGATCCGGAACTTCAGATTGCCGTTCCTGAAATTGCTCATGTCATGCGCCTGGCGCGATTGCACGCTGCCGCCGAACCACTGGTTTGGCGCAGTGTAGTTCAAGGCCATGACATTGCTGCCCTCGAACGGCGCGATATTACCGGCGGACATGGACGCGTTATTCCACACGAAGACATCGGAGCTGGTGCCGGCCACCTGCTTGTTATTAACCGCGGTGGTATCGGTGAACACGCCGAACTTGCCCACTTCCGGCGTCGACTGGCTGCCCAGCTTGACCGATCCCTTGCCATCGAGCTGATACACGCGCACATAATCGACATACATGGTGCCCGGCAGCGGTGCGGTGACCTGTCCCGGCGAAGCGGCGTCGGTAAAGTTACCGCCCACGGCCATGTTCAGCAGCAGGTAGAACGGCGCTTGCAGCGCGCTCGAATTGACCGGCAGCGGGTTGTCGTACATATTGTGCTCGACGCCGTTATCGACGACCGTAAAGCGCATTTGCGACTCGGTCCAGTACAGACGGTAGGTAACAAACCGGTTCGCCATCGAGGTCGGTGCGATATACCAGTTCTTGGTTTGCCAAGCAGTCGACGCAGCGCAGCTTTCGTTGCCCGGCACGCAGGCGGCTTGCTGCCAGGTGATGACGTTCGAGCCGGTGAAGTTATCGATGCCTGCGCCACCAGGGCGATAGGAGGCGCGATGGCCCATCTCGAGAATATCGATCTCGCCATTGCGCGGCCAGGTTTGCGGGCTGGAACCGAGCAACCATCCGGCCGGCCACAGACCGGTGCCGAGCGGCGGCGTGCTCACGCGCATCTCGATCATGCCGTACTGCACTTGTACCTTGCCGGCCGATGTCACTTTGCCGGAAGTAAAGGAGTTGCTACCGACCGTTTGCCGCTGGGCCTTGATCGCCAGCGCGCGCGAGTTCGACTCGAACGGCACGTTCACGATGGACAGGTTGTTGGGGCTGTAGTACTGCAATTCCTGGTTGCCGTAGCCACACAGATTGATCTGGCAACCGTTGCCGTCGTCCGGCGTCCAGAAAGAGGTATTGAGGCTTGGGCCGTTGAACTCTTCCGACCACAGCAGCTGGCCGATGACCGGATTGGTCACGCTGGCACCCGCGCTGGCGCCGTAGATGGCCAGAATACTGCCCGCGATGGCGGACAGTACGAATGTGCGTTTGCGGCTGACCAGCTGGTTGTTTTGATTTTTCACAATGTCTCCTCGTAACTACTCTTCATAAAATGCGGCACCGTGCCGGAAGCGCTTTGGTAACGATTCCATCAGCGTCGGTATCGCGCTGTGCCAGGCTGCGCAAGCTGCATGCGCGATCGGGCAAGATTCAGGGTGGAACGTGCAGCCGTCGCTAAGCAATGCGCGCGGCCCGGGCTGCATCGGGCGGGAAAATCGCGGCGCCGGAACGCCTGTTGCGTGAACGGTTCACGCCGGACATCGGTCTCCTTGCGGGCCGGGCCGCATTCCTGTGCACGCGGTTTTTCGGATGTATTGGAGAGCGGAAACTTACCGTTCTCCCGATTATGGAAACGCTTCCAAATCAGGAATGTAAAATATATGCCGATTGAATTTTGATGTCAAGATAAAAAGATATGCATGTTGCGCACCGCCTTGGCGCGCCGCCTTGGCGCACCGCCTTGGCGCGCCGCCTTGGCGCACCGCCTTGGCGCGTCGAAGGCGGTGCGCCCGCGCTACAGCATCACCCTGCGCCGGTAGGTCGAAGTTCACGAGATGCATGTGCTCGTGAAAGACGCCGCTGATGTACTTCCAAAGAATCCCCTACCGAACCGCTGCGGTTCACGATCTACCGGGCAAACAGCTAATGCAACAGCGACCTATGTTTGCCAAACTAGAAGTGGACAATGCCCCAACGCAGCAAATAAGACCACGGTTAACACGCAAGTCTCGACATCCGGGGATTTCATCAGCGATAGAAACGGCAACGTTTCAGGCTGTCTTACTCTCGCTGTTCCAGGTCCTGGCAACTTTAGTTGCCCATCTGGACAGAACTTGGTCCTGGCGAACGTCACCTTCTCAAATATCACCGTCCAGTCCGCCCCCACGGGATCCGCGACTGCAAACCCATCGGTACAAACCGCCGACTTCGGGGCCTGCCCGCGCCGATAAGCAAGGTTTTTCGCAACACGCGGCGCGCTCGCAGTCGTCCTTCTTTTGTGTGAGACCGCCCTTGCAAAACGCGTAAGCGTCTTGCGAGGGCGGTCTGGACGTAACCAGGCTCGCCCGTCAAAGTAGTTCCCACCACTTTGCACGAAAGCGCGCCGACAAGTGCCTTGAACTGTTCCCTTGATTCCCGCGCCGGTACCATGAAGACGCCGGCCGGCTCCTTGCGCAACATGCGCCCACGCGTCGCGCTACCAGCGCGACGCGTGGTCTTCGGTCACGCCGGCCAGACGCGTCACGGCACGGCGCGGCCCATCCGCGCTCGCCCTCACCCACCCGGAAAAGGTGCCGATCGGCTGCACATAGCGGCTGGCCGCCACCAGCAGGTTCTTGTCCTCGCGGCGCGCCCCTTCCGGCGTGAAATGCAGGTCGAGCAAGCCGTCGTCGGTGAACACGTGCCACGGCGCGGCCGGATCGCCCTCGACGAACTCGAACGTGGCGGCACCAAGTCCGATCAAACGGCCGTCCAGCCACAAGGCGTTCTCGTGCGAGCCAAAATAGCCGGCCTGCAAATTGAAGCCCAGTTCCAGGCTATGCGCCGAGGCCCAGCGCCACGCCGTGTTGCGCGCCAGTAAACCATTCGAATAGTCGAAGCTGGCAACGCCGCCCTCAAGCCGGTACTCGCGCGCGCCGAGCCGCACCGTGCCCGTGAGCGCGAGGCCCGATGACTTCTGCGTCGCATGCACCGCCCCGCCCTGCACCGGCCCCACCGCCAGCAACAGCGGCGCGCCCGGCGCCGCCATGGCCGCATCGATCCGCAAGCCCTTGCAGCGCAGCGACAGCTGGCTTGCCGACATCTCGACGCGGCTGCCGGCAAAGCTGAAACGGCTCTGCCCGCCCGCATGATCGGCCAGGCGCGCCGTCAGCCCCGGAATGCCGTCGCGCGAAAAGCCCGCGGCGACTTCGCGCTGCCCGCGCTCGAACACATACGCAAAGGCCGTGTTGGTCCAGCCGACGTCGACGATGGCGATGCCGCAAAACAATTCATCAGTCGCGAGTGCGGTGTAGTGCCAGCGCTTGTGGTGAAAGCGGCGCCACCAGCGGCTGCGCGCGTGCGGCGCGGCCAGGCGGGCCCAGTCGAAGCGCGTGGCGGCGCCGGCAAAGCGGCCGAAGGCAGGCACACCGTCCGGTGCGGGAATGGTCAGGGGCGCGGCGGGAAGTGGCGTCATCGGATGGGGGTGGTGAGCGGCGTGCCGCGGTCGCCCAGCCTAGCAGATACGCGCGTACGCCGGCAAATTTCCGCGTTGGAAACGACAAGGCCCTGCCGGACAGCGGAAGGGCCTTGTGCGGTGCTGCTGCGCGCCGGGGTCACGTCCCGGCGCGTGGATGCTTACTGCACCGTCAGGATGACTTTCACGGTATCGTCCACGGCCGACTTGTCGATATAGCCGATGGCGCTCACATCGGCCGCGACCGCCTTCTTCACCTCGGCTGCCGAGTTGTATTCCTTCGGCGCCGTGCCCTTGCCGGTAAACACCAGCTTGGACCAGATGGCCTTGACCTGGGCCGGTTCCTTCTGCAGCACCTTGCTGTAGAACTCGGCGCGGATGGCCGCGCCCTCGTTGAATTCCACCGGCGTGAACAGCGACGACTTGCCGATGAAAAACTGGGCCGCCTGCTCGCTGAACATGCGCGTGGCCGGATTCTTTGGATTGACGATGACGACGATTTCCGCAAAGGCGGGCACCGTTGCCGCGAACAAGCCTGCCGCAAGCAGCATCTTGCCGATTGTTGTCTTCATGCTGCTCTCCTTAAAATACAAAGTCGATGCCGGCGGCGTACACGTTGACCGTGTCGTTGAACCCTGGCTTGGCCCTCAGGAACGTGCCGGCGCCATCGCGTGGCTTGATGCGGTCGATCTGGACCTTCAACGCGGCGGACTTGTGGAAGTCCCAGCGCACGCCGACCGCGTTGGTCGATTGCTGCGCCGCCTTGACCACGCCGTTCACGCCAGCGGCCAGGGGCGCCAGCGGACCGCTGGTCGGCAAGCCGGCATACGTACGGGCACTTTCCTGCTTGGTGTCGCCATAGTAGTAGTACGGAGTCACCTTGCCGAAGCGATAGCCGAACATGGCGTAGTACGAATTGGTGTCCACGATGATGCGCGAATCGGTGCGGCGCATCGCGTATTCGCTCTGCACCAGGATGTTCTTGTAATCCATTGTGAAGCCGACCGAGGTGAACGAACCATCGACATCGGTAATGCTCAGGTCTTGTGCGACCTGGGTCAGGCCAACCCGGCGCAAGGTGGCCAGCAAGCCATCGAGCGCCTTGTTGTCTTCCACCGTCACCTTGGCGTCGGCACGGCCGAAGCGCACGGTGAACGGACCGTTTTCGGCCACGATGTGAACCGCCGTCGCCGGCTTGTACGTGACCTTGGCGCCATCGACGACCTTGGCCTTCATATTGCCGATGCCGGCCTGCGCAGTCACCGTGGTATCGCCGAAACTGTGTTGATACACCAGATCGACGCCGTCGAACGAATCACCGTTGACCTGGCGATACACTTCGGTGGGTGGACGGATCATGGTGTTGGCGTAGCCGACCTGGCGGAAATCCGAAATCATGTAGATCGGCATGCCAATGCGGCCGACGCGAATCGACATCTCGTCATTGATCTTGAATTTGGCGAACGCCCAGCTCAGTTCAGCACCCCAGGCATCGGTGGCATTCTTGCGGGCCAGGCCCTGCACGGTGAACGACAGCCAGTTGTTCATCTTGGCCGTGCCCTGGATGCCGAAATTGGAATCGACACCGGGACGCGGGCTCTTGCCCACACCCGCTTGTTGATTCGGCCGCGAAAATTCAACGTCATCGGTATCGGTCGCGGTCAGGGCCGCGGTGCCGAATCCGCTGACCGTAAACGTCGGACCATCGGCCGCGTGCGACGACATGCTGAAGGCTGCCAGGATTGCTGAGACCAGGGCAAGGCGCAGTGGTTGATTCATTCTATCTCCTCAATGGTTCGCTAGTGCTGAAGCTCTAGTGTGGGCCACGAGTAACTATTTGTGTACAGCGAACACGGCATAATTAACGAAATCGTTGTATTGAAGGAACACAGGCGGGCATTGGTGCGCTTTAATCTAGCCTAACAAATAACACTCTTCGCGAAAGGTAATTTTATGGCATGCTAAACGGAAAAGTTTTAGGCATGAGGACGCGCAAGCGTGCATTACGCGTGGCAATCAAATGCGATGGATGGGGGTAGAAGATCACTGCGGGGATGCAGCGAGAGAGGATGCGCCGGCCAGAACGACCGGCGCAATCGGGAACGCCATGCGGCTGCTCGCCGGGCGCACAGGCCCGGGCCGCCAAGGCTTACTGCACCGTGAGGATGACTTTCACGCTATCGTCCACGGCCGACTTGTCGATGTAGCCGATGGCGCTCACGTCGGCCGCGACCGCTTTCTTCACCTCGGCCGCCGAATGGTATTCCTTCGGTGCCGTGCCCTTGCCGGTGAATACCAGCTTGGACCAGATGGCCTTGACCTGCGCCGGTTCCTTCTGCAGCACCTTGCTGTAGAACTCGGTGCGGATGGCCGCGCCTTCGTTGAACTCGACCGGGGTAAACAAGGCCGATTTGCCGATGAAGAACTGGGCCGCCTGCTCGCTGAACATGCGCGTGGCCGGGTTCTTCGGGTTGACGATGACCACGATTTCCGCAAAGGCGGGCAGCGTCGCCGCGCACAAGCCAGCTGCAAGCAGCATCTTGCCGATGATTGTCTTCATGCTGCTCTCCTTAGAATACAAAATCGATGCCGGCGGCGTACACGTTGACCGTGTCGTTAAACCCTGGCTTGGCCTTCAGGAACGCGCCGGCGCCGTCGCGTGGTTTGATATGGTCGATCTGCACCTTGAGCGCGGCGGACTTGTGGAAGTCCCAGCGCACGCCGACCGCATTGGTCGACTGCAGGCCGGCCTTCATTGCCGAATTCACGCCAGCCGACAGTGCCGCCAGCGGACCGGTGCCCGGCAAGCCGGCGTAGGAACGGGCGCTGTCCTGCTTGATGTTGCCATAATAGTAGTACGGCGTGACCTTGCCGAAGCGATAGCCGAGCATCGTGTAATACGAGCTCGTGTCATGGATCACCAGCGAGTCGGTCTTGCGTACGGCGTATTCGCTCTGGACCAGGAAGTTCTTGTAGTCCATGGTGAAGCCGAGCGAAGTGAACGAACCGTCGACGTCGGTGATCGCCAGGTCGTTGGCGACATTGGTCATGCCGACCTGGCGCAGGGTGGCCAGCAAGCCGTCGAGCGACTCGCTGCCTTCCACGCTGACCTTGGCATCGGCACGGCCGAAGCGCACGGTGAACGGGCCGTTTTCGGCCACGATGTGAATCGTCGTTGCCGGCTTGTACTGGACGCGGTTATCGTCGGTAATCCTGGCCGACATTTTACCGATGCCGACTTGCGCGGTCACCGTGGTGTCGCCGAAGTTATGCTGATACATCGCATCGACGCCGTCGTACGAGTCGCCGTAAATCTGGCGATACACTTCCTGCGCCGGGCGGATCATGGTGTTGGCGTAACCCACCTGGCGGAAATCGGAAATCATGTAGATCGGCATGCCGATGCGGCCGACGCGGATCGAGATCTCGTCGCTGACCTTGAACTTGGCAAACGCCCAGCTCAGTTCGGCGCCGTAGGCATCGCGTGCATTCTTGCGGGCCAGGCCCTGTGCGGTAAACGACAGCCAGTTATTCATCTTGGCCGTGCCCTGGATGCCGAAATTGGAATCGACGCCCGGACGCGGGCTCTTGCCGACGCCGGCGGCCTGGTTGAAACGTGCGTATTCGACATCATCCGTATCGGTGGCCGTCAGGGCGGCAGTGCCGAATCCGCTGATCGTCACGGTAGGTGCATCGGCGGCGTGCGACGCCGCGCTGAAGGCTGCCAGGATCGCTGTGACCAGGGCCAGGCGCAGTGGTTGATTCATTCGTTTTCCTCAATGGGTTGCTTAATTCAGGGAACGAATTGTGGACTACGGGCAACTTTTTGGGTACCGAGTATCGCTTCGAATTCACGAAAGTGTTGTATTGAGGAAACGTAATCGGGCACTGGCGCGCTGGAACATGGCCTAAGGAATAATCTTCCTCCGTAAGCGTAGTTTTCTTGCATGCAAAATAGAATATGCATTCTCACAACGATGCGCATGCGGGCGCATTTGCACAGCAATGCGCTGCGATCCGGGTACGAAAAGAGGATATTCGGAAGAAGAAGGGGATGCCGGCAGCGGCAGGCGCCGCCACTGCCGGTCTGGCGAGCTCAGCCGCCGGGGAGAAGTACCAGGAACACCATGGCCACGCCGAACAGCAGCGCCGCTTGCAATGCAAACACGATAGCGGGAATTTGCAGCTCATCAGGAATCTTCACGACCGCCTCCACGGTTGGTTGATGTGAAGGCTTAGACCACTGTCACGCCGCAAAGTTCCCGTTAGCGCTTGGGCAAGGGAATGAACTCGGTCTCGCCAGGCACCTTGTCGAAGCGCTGCTGCTCCCAATCGTCAGATGCGCGCGCGATGCGCTCCTTGCTCGACGAGACGAAATTCCAGACCATGTGGCGATGGCCGTCCAGCGGCGCGCCGCCGATGACCACGAACTGCGCGCCGGCGCTGCTGTACACGCTCGCGCCGGTGCCGGCGTCGAGATACGCCATCGTATGCGGCGCCAGCAGCTCGCCGTCGATGGCGATCTCGCCCGAGACCGGATAGATCGCCGCTTCCGGCGGCAGGTCGTCGAGTTCGATGCTGCGGCCCGCGTCGAGTGCGATGTCGAGGTACAGCGTTTCGCTGAAGGTCGCCACCGGCGAGGTCTGGCCGAAGGCGCTGCCGATCAGCACGCGCACCAGCGCGCCGTCGAGCTGCGCCAGCGGGATGCTGCTGGCCGGCGTGTGCGAAAAGCCCGGCGCGTCTTCCTCGTGCGCGCGCGGCAGCGCGGCCCACAACTGCAGGCCGTGCGAGCGGCGCGGCTTGCCGGCAAGATCAGGCGGGGTGCGTTCGGAATGGACGATGCCGCTGCCGGCCGTCATCCAGTTGATCGCGCCCGGCTCGATGCGCTGCACCGAACCGACGCTGTCGCGGTGCTCCATCGCGCCTTCGTAGAGATACGTCACCGTGGCCAGCCCGATGTGCGGATGCGGGCGCACATCGTGATTGGCCTCGGCCGGCGCATCGATGGGACCGAAGTGATCGAAGAAGATGAACGGGCCGACCGCCTGCTTGGCGGCGGCCGGCAGCACGCGGCGCACGCGAAAGCCGCCGCCGATATCCTTCTCGTGCGGCTTGAAAAAATAGGCGATGCTCATGGCCGCACCAGGGTGGTGGTGATCTCGGTGGTGACGCCGGTCATCAGCTTTTGAATGGGGCATTTCTCGGCGGCGGCCAAGAGGTCGGCGCGCTGTTCGTCGGACAGCTCGCCGCCGAATTGCAGCGCGGCCGACAGGCGGTACACGCCCTTGCGCTCTTCGCTGGCATCGCGCTCGATGCTCACTTCGATATCCTCGACCGGAATGCCCTTGCGCTTCGCGTACCAGACCACGGTGAGGGCCTTGCACGCGCCGAGGGCGGCGTCGTACAGGTCGTGCGGGGACGGTCCGGCATCGGCGCCGCCCTCCTCGACCGAGCCATCGGCGCAAATGAGGTGGTTGCGCACGTGGACGATATGGCGCATCGGCTGCGACAGGTCGCGCTTGACGGTAATGGACATGGGGTTCCTTCTGGATCAGGGTGGGTGTTGGCGGAATTTACACCCTTTCGCGGCAGCGCGCATCCCACGGAATGGGGGGAGCCTCCAGGACGCACGCCACGCACCTCGCATGCCGGAACCGTCCACGCCGTCCGGAGGCGAATGCAGGCATACCTCAGGTGAAAACGAATGGCTTGGTATAGGGTGTCCGGTAAGGCGTTCCGGAGACATCTTCACCGTTTTTGTACACGTACCAGTTTCCCCAACTCCGATCAGGATGAATTGTAAGATAGCCATCGCCAAGTTCCATATGAATCGGCAAGGTATCATCCTCCTTGTAAACCCATACCTGCACCGCATCGCCCGGTAACAATTCGACTTCCTGAGGGGTCATCTCCAGATAAAGCGTGATTGGGGTCGAAAGCTTATTTTCAAACGCGAAAACTGGAACGAAATCGGGAGGTGGATTGGAAGAGAACATTATCTTTAAGGTGGTGAAGTGCTGCATGATTAACAATATCCGGACATTGAAACGGCCGGTATCGGGTTGCCGGCGCAGCCGTGGCAAGATAAACTTTCAGGGCGCGACGATATTGCGTGCTACGCGAAACCCGACAATATCATTACTGAGCTGCGCAGAGAAGCCATTGCGCAGCGCCGAACGCAAATAGCGCGGGTTGTACAGCCACGAGCCGCCGCGCAGGATGCGCCGGCTCTGGTCCCCGCCCTGCTCCCACGCCTCGCCGGTGGGCGGCGCGCCCTGGTAGTTGTCGTGCACCGTGTCCTGCACCCATTCCCACACATTGCCGTGCATGTCGTACAGCCCCCACGGATTGGGCGAGAACAGCCCGGCGCGCGTGGTGCCCTGGCGGTACTCGCCCTTGGGACTGCCGTTATAGGTGTAGTTGCCGTCGTAATTGGCCAGGCTGGTATCGATCTCGTCGCCGAAGCTGAACGCGGTTTTGGTGCCGGCGCGGCAGGCGTACTCCCACTCCGCCTCGCTCGGCAGCCGGTAAGTCTGCCCGGTCTTCTCGCTCAGCCAGCGCACATATTTTTGCGCGTCGTGCCAGGTCACGCCCACCACCGGATGGTCGTCGGTCTGGGCAAAACCCGGGTTGGCCCAATTGACCTCGCCGTGCGGCTGCCAGCCGGTGGCGCGCACGAACTGGCGCCACTCGCCCACGGTGACGGGAAAGCGCCCCATCGCCAGCGGCTGCTCGATGCCGACCCAGTGCTGCGGCGTTTCGCGCTCCACCCACGCTTGCTGCGAGCCGGCCCGCATCGCGATCTTGCGTTCGTGTTCCGGTGACCCCATCTGGAAGCGCCCGGTCGGCAGCAGCACCAGTTCCGGCCCCTTGCCCGTCCCGTCCAGGAAGCGGTCGCGCAGCACGCCCTCGGTGTCGGCAACGGGGCCGCCTGTTTCCGACAACTGGGGCGCGGGTTCGGCCGCCACTTCGGCCGGGCCGCGCTCGGCCACGCTGCGTTCGGCCATCTCTTCGCGCGCGCGCTGCTGCTCGACGCGATATGCCGCCACCGCCTTGGCCTGCATGGCCTTGCGCTGCTGTTCCTCGCGCGCCTTGCGCTCTTTTTCGGCATCGGCCTCGCGCCGCTCGCGCAACTGCTGGCGCAGCGCTTCCTTGCGGTCGCGCTTGGCCGCATCGGCTTCGGCGCGTTCGATCGCCTCCTGCTCCTTGCGCTGCTTTTCCTTGAGCAGATGGGCTGCCGCCGCGGCTTCCGCCTCGGCCTTGCGCTGCACCGCCAGCTGCCTGGCGCGCTGCTCTTCCTGCACGCGCAGCGCCGCCTGCTGCGCCGCGTGCGCGACCTGCTCCTGCGCCTGTTGCGCCGCCTGCTGCGCCGCCAGCTCCTGCGGCGACGGCCCCACCGCCCCGCGCAAGGAGGCCAGCAGGTCCGGCACCGTGGCCGGACGCTGGTCCGGATCGAAGGCAAAGCCGCTGCGCAGCGCATCCCATTCGCGCGCCGACAGCGCCTCGGGGCGCGGCGGCTCATGACCGGCGCTGCGCGGCCCGTCGAACGGCATGTGCCCTTCCACCATCTGGTAAATCATGACCGCCACCGCATACACGTCAAGCGCGCGGCTCGGCTGGCGTTGCAGGGTGCCCGCTTCCGGCGCACGGTAGCCGGCCGTGCCCGAATTGCCGGGCGCCTCCAGGCCGATGCTGCTTGCGCTGCTGCGCGCGCGCGCGGCGATGCCGAAATCGAGCAGCTTGACCTCGCCTTTTTTGGTAAGGAACACATTGCCCGGCTTGATGTCGCGGTGCACCAGCTTGTGCTTCTCCCACGCGTACTGCAAGGCGTCGGAAACCGGCGCCAGCAGTTCCTGCACGCGCGCCAGGCTCAAAGGGCCTTCGCGCGCCAGCAGGCTGTCGAGGTCCTCGCCTTCGAGGCATTCCATGATGATGAAATAGCTCGACGTGGCCGGGTCCTGGGCCCACTCGTAGACCCGCACGATGTGTTCATGCGCCAGGCGGCGCGCCTGCGTCGCTTCTTCGATCAGCAGCTTGGCATGGGTAGCGCTCTGGGTCAGCTGCGGCGGCAGGATCTTGAGCGCGACCATCGCGCTGTGACCAAGTTCGGCGTGGGTCGCCAGGTCCATCGCCTGCCACACCTGGCCCATGCCGCCCTGCGCGATCAGCTGTTCCAGGCGGTAGCGGCGGTTTTGCGGGCCGATCTCCTGGCCCACCATCAGCCCGATCTCGGTGCCCTGGCGGATGTGAATCGCCGGCGGCGCCATGGGCGTGCCGCTGCCGCCGGGCGGCGCGTACTCCGCGTCCAGGATGGCGTTCTTGCGGCTGTCGAACTCCTGCTGGCTTAACAGGCCATCTTCGTGCAGGCTGCGCAGTTCGCGGATCTTGTCTCTTGCCGTTTGCATCTGTCCTGTCAAGGTTGGATCGCCGCGCCGCATTCGGCGCAGAATTTATCGTTAGGACCTGCCCGGTGCCCGTTGGGGCACATGCGCACCAGCGGGCGCGGGGCCTGATCATAGCGCACCTGCGCGCCACCCTGCGCCACGCCGGTGCCGAGCGCCGACTGCGAAGCCAGCGCCGCCTTGTTCACATCGTTCTGCATCCCCAGCAAGTCGAGCTGGTGGCGCCGGTCCTTGTCCACTTCGGCGTCGCGCAGCGCGCGTTCGCGGTCGACCCGCTCCTGCGCGCCGCGCGCCGCTTCGGCCGGCGTGACGCTGTATGTCGCCGCCACCACCGACGCCAGCGCCGCCAGCTGGTGCGGCGTCATGCTGGCGTGGACCTGGGTTTTCATCACGTCGGCCAGCGCTTGCGCGTTCGGGCCCGCCGCCAGCGCCACCTTGCCGGTGTCAGTCAGGCTACCGATGGTCGACACGCGCGAAATCTCGATGCGCGCCAGTTCCGCTTCGTGCGCCTGCTGTGCGAACTGCGTTTCGCGCTCGTGGCCGAGGCGCTTGAGTTCCTGCTGCCAGGCCGCCTCCTGCTCCTGCTGGCGCAGCGCGTGGCGCCGTTCTTCCGCTTCCAGTTCGATCTGCTGCGACTGGCGTGTGTGGCGTCCGTCGGCGTCGATGGTGCGCAGCAGCTTTTCGTGCTGGGCGATGGAATCCTGCTGCGCGCCGCCGCGGCGCAGGGTGTCGATCTTCTGGTTGATTTCCTCGGCATCGGCCTTCGCGCCGGTATCCTTGAGCATGTCGGCGCGCAGCAGGTCGCGCTTGCGGTCCAGCGCCAGTTGCTCTTCCCATTCGGCGATGCGCTCGGCCTCGCGCTTGTGGGCCGCGTTGGCCAGCGCCAGCGACTGCCACTGGGCCTTGTGCTGCTCCGCTTCCATGGCCATCCGGCGCTCGTTGGCCGCTTGCTGCGCCTGATGCAGGCGCGCCAGCTCGGCGCGTTTGCGCGATTCATCCTCGATGCCCAGCGCCTGGGTGATCTTGTTCTGGATCTGCTGCTGCAGCAGCTGGTGCGAGAAACGCTGCTGCGCGAGCTGGCGCATCTCGAGCGCGCCCTGCTGCGCCACTTCGAGTTCGGTGCGCATGCGAAGCTGGGCCAGGTGGCGCAGGTGCGCCCACTCGGTCGACTCGTCCTCGCGCGCCGCGCCTTTCTTGGCCAGTTCGTGCTCCAGTTCATTGACGATGTCGCCGGCGCCCCGTTCGAGCGCCTGCTTGCGGCTCTTGGAATCGACGATGCGTCCATACAGGTCGATCTCGCGCGCGCGCAGCGATTGCAGGCGCTCGGCGTTCTGCAAGGTCAGCTCGGCTTTTTCGATGCTGTCGTCCTGGCGCAGTTCCTGGCGGCGGTAGCGCAGGCGGTTTTCCTGCTCCTCGCGCCGGATGCGCTGCCATTCCTCGTCGTTGTACAACTGGTCGAGCTGTTTGACGTGTTCCAGCTTCACGTGGCGCTCGTCGGCTACCAGCCACAGGGTGCCGATGCGGGCCTGGTGCGTATCGAATTTATCGTGGCGCAGGGCCAGCGTGTCGACCTGCGCCACCGCCAGCCCGTACTGCGCCAGGCGCAGCTTGAGCGAGCCTTGCAGGCGCTCGTCGAGCTGCGGCCGCAGGTCGCGGTTGCCCGACATGTCGCGGATCGACTGGCCGGCGATGAATTCGGCCGCCAGCTGGCGCACCGACGGCGCCAGGAGCTCGCGCAGGTGGCTTGAGGTGACCGCGCCCGGCATGGTCATGAAGTGCTGGGCAAAGGCGCTGACCTGTTCGATCTTGACGCTGACCGTGAAGCGCGCCCCGATGGCCAGGTGTTCGGCCGTCAGCAGGTCGTCGAACGAAAACTCGACCGGCATGGCGGCGGTGCGCGTGATGAGGATTTCGGCATGCTGATTGCGCAGCAGGTGATTGAGGCGCGTGAAAAAGCCCTCGATCTCGTACTCGCCCTGCGGCACCTCGGTCGCCTGGCCCGCCTGGAGGATGTAGGCGCGCGTGGTGGCCGGCACCCGCAAGGTCTTCACGAACAGGCCGGAAAGCTGCTCCACGCCGAAAAACACGGCCAGATCGTCGCGACCGGGAATCCAGCGGTTCTCGCGGAACACCGGCTCGTTGCGCGGCGCGCCCAAGGTCAAGCCGCACCGGGCGCAATAGCCGGAATCGCCGGCATTCTGATGCTCGCAACGCGGGCAGGCCACGCTGCCAAAACCAAACATCTGGAACATATCGACTCCTGGTTGTTCAACTTGCACTACTTTTTTACCAAACCCGCCCGGCCCGTTCGATTTTAGCAGGGGACGAGGCGCACGACCGTCGCGCACGCCGGTAGACGTTTTACTATTAAACGCATGTTCAGATAATCCCGATCCGCTCGACCAGCGCCACGCTGGCGCCGCGCGCGCGCACGGCATCGAGGAACCCCGGCGCCAGCGCGCCCTCCCATGCCTTGGGCAGCAAAATGCGGTCGCCGGCGACGGCCTGCTGCAAGATCAGCGTGCATTTCGGCGCGCAGCCTTCGACGGAATCGACCCGTCCCGCATGCCAGGCGCCCGAGCAGCCGCTCGCGATGACCCGGCCGCGCGCCAAAAACTCGCGTCCGCGTGCCATGCGGTCGGCCAGCACCAGCGCCAGCTCGAACGAATTGCCCTGAAAGCGCGCCTGGGCGAAACGCACCACCGTGCGCCAGCGCCCCAGCGCACGGCCATCGAAATGGCGTGCCCCGGCCAGCGCCTGGCGCACCGCCAGCAGCTGGACCGGGTCGAGCCCGGGCGCGGCGATCGTTTCCTCTTCCTCGCCGCCCGCCCCGGCCAGCGGATAGACATTCACCTCGACCCAGCACAAGCTGTCGTTGATGCCGCCGCTGTGCAGCGGGAACCAGGCGCGCGCCGAGGCCACGCTGGCCGCGCTGTCGGGCTGCCCGGTCAGGGCGCCCAGCCATCCCAGCCCCTGCGGCCCGCCCAGCAGCGCGTGCGCGGGGGCGTTGGCCACGTCATGGCCGTCGACGCGTCCCAGCTGCCATTGCTCGGACCAGCCGTTGGCCAGCACCGGGCCGACGGGCTGCCACACCCCGCGCACCATGCGGTCGGCCAGCACCACGGCCAGTTCCCAGTCGCGTTCATGGCGCCCGGGAGCGCGGTCGATGCTGATGACCACCTGCTCGCGGCTGTCGAAACAGCCTTCGGTCAGGCGCGCCAGACGCACCACCTGCTGCATGCGCTCGGCCACGGCGGCGTCGCCGGCGCCGCTGCATTTGACATCGGCACGGCCGGCGCGCGGGCGCAAGGTGGCGCTGACGGTCAGCAGCGCGCCGCCGGCCAGCACGCTGCGGCATTCGGCGCCGTGACGCTTTTCGGTCGGAACGCTCATGCCGGCTCGCTCTCGGGAACCAGGATCGCCACGCGGCGCGCCGCGCACGCGTGTTCGAGGTTGGCGACGATGCGGTCGGCGTCATCGAACAGCGGCGCAAGATCGCCATCGGCCGCCAGTCCCAGGCGCGCCAGCAAGGCCCAGGCTTCGTCCAGCGCGGCACTGGCGCGCAGGCTGTGGCGCGTGCGGGTTAGCTGACGGTCGGCCGGCAGCGTTTCGCCCGGCGCGGCCAGGGCCAAGGCCGGCATGGTATTGACCGACAGGCTCACGTTGTCGAGCCGCTGCAGCAGCGCCATATGCTGCTGGAACAGCGCCTGGCCGGGCGGCAGCACCGCCATGCGCAAGCCATGCATCACGCAGGGCAGCTCCACGAACAGGCGGCGCAGCGCCCTGGCGTCGGCAGCAGCGGCGTCGAAGGGCGCGGCGGCGCATACCTGCTGCGGCTGCGGCGCCGGCACTTGCGGCACGCTGACCGCGCGCGCCAGCAGCAACGCGGCGTAGTCGACGCGCTCGCCCAGGTCGACCGGTATGCAATCGTCGACGCTGATGCCGAAGCGGGTATATAACAGCTGGTTGAAGCCGGCGCGAAAGGCATTCCATTCGTCCAGCGTGGTGCACGGCGGCAGGGCCAGATGGCCCAGCGCCAGTTCCTGCTGGAGCGCCGCTTCGATGGCGGCGGCGAAGTCGCCCAGGCCGAGCGTGTCGCCCGCTTCGCTGGCCAGGTACAGGTCGAAGCGCTGCTGCGCCACGCGCGGATCGGGACCATCGACCGCGAACGACAGGCGCAGTCCCAGTTCCGGGGCTGCGGCGAACGGCAGCAGGTCGACGCCGTACGGCCCCGGATGAAAGCAGAACGCGGTTTCAATGTCGGCCAGGACGATGCGGCTGGCCTCCGCCACGCGGCGGGTGTGGCCGCCCTTGTCGGCCACTACCCCGATGCAGCCCTTCGGCACGGTGCAGCCGGAGTCCATGCGCAGCGCCAGCGTGGCCGTGCCCAGCGCCGACGTGTCGGGCGGGGTGGCCTTGGCCTGGCGCTTGAACAGACCGATCATCGTATTCCTCACACGTGCACCGGTTCGACCGCGAAGCGCGCGCCGAACTGCTGGAAGTGCGGTGCGGGCGCGCCGTCGAAGGGCCAGCCGCACTCCACTTCGCCGTCGGCGTCGAGCCGGCCTTGCAGCAGGATGGCGCCGCCGCCGTCGACCACGCGCAGCATCGGTTGCTCGCGCAGCAGGCGCGCGGCGAACGGCGCGGCCGCGTCGAGCGAGAGGATCAGACGCCAGGCGCCGTCCTGCGCCACGAAATGCAGCGCCCAGTGGCCGTCGTCGGTCAGCAGGCGGGCCAGATCGGCGCCGTCGGAGGCGGCGCGCAGCATGCCGGCGCTGCCGCTCCAGGCGTCGTCGTTGGCCGCGCGCGCGCCACCGCGCCCGATGGCCAACTGACGGAAGCGGCGCAGGGTCAGGGGCGAGGCGCGCAAGGCGGCCAGTTCGGCGCCGCTCAAGGGGGCTGTCCCGCTGATCGCGGCAAGCAGCACGGCATCGCCCAGCATCAGGCGGTCGCCCTCCACGCGGCGCGACAGCAGCAGGCGCTCGATCAGCTTGCGGTCGGGTTCCTGGTTCGTTTTCACATCATTCTCCTTCATGGAACTGCCTCCAGCAGGCTGGCGATGGCGGCGTCGCGGCGCTTGCGCAGGGTCGGCAGCGAAATCTGGTCCAGCACCGCCAGCTGCTGCATGGTCGGCAGCTCGCCGGTGGCCGGGTCCAGCCATTCGCCGGGATAGCTGTCGTCCAGCCCACCCAGCATTTTCAGGTACACCGCCAGCCGCACCGGCAGCGAACAGGCGGCCAGTTCGCGCGCGCTCCAGCTGCCGTGGTCTTGCGCCGCCCACGCCAGTTCCATGAAGCGGGGGGGCAGTGAAAGGCTGACGGCTATCGCGCTGTCGTACGGCGCCGGCTCGGGCGCGTCCTGCGGGGCCGGATCGGGGTCCTGGGCGTCGCCGCCGCTCTCGCTGTCTTCGCTCTCCGGCGCCGGCAGGATGCGGCTGCCGGCATCGTCCACCACCGCGTCGCTCACGCGCCACAGGTCTTCGAGCCAGTTGGCCGCCTCGCCGGCGTCGTGCAGCCAGTCGCGGTCGCGGTTGGACGACAATTCTTCGTAGTCGCCGATCTCGGCGAGCATGGCGCCGATCTTTTCAGGGCTGTTTTTCAGGTTGGCGAAGCGCTTCGACCTGGTGTGCAGGGGACCGGCGCCGCCGCCGAAGCGCTCCAGCGACTCGCTCCAGCGCAGCACCCATTCCGCCTTGCAGGTACCGATGGAGCGCATCTGGCGCACCTCGATCGGCATTGCGACGACTTCGCGCCCCAGGATGGCGGCCACCTGCGCCGCATGCTCGCGCCAGGCGCCGAACAGGCGCGCGATGTCGCTGTACGCCGTATCGAGCATGCGGTACGCATACATCTTGTTAGGACTGCAACTGCGCCCGCACGCGGCCTGGTAATTGTCCGAATCGACCTTGTCGCGCACGCCCGCGTACATATCGTTGATTTTCTTGCGCAGGATGGCGTCGCCCCCCGGCGTGGTCCAGAACGCGCCGATTTTCTGGTGTTCGTTGGCCACCGCGGCGCACAGCGCGGCCCAGTCGGCGGGGCGCGCCTGCAGCTCGTACAGGAGACTCAGTGACAGTTCCAGCGCGCTCTCGCCATAGCTGTTGGCGGGGGCCTCGGCGCGCGCCGTGCGGGCGCATGCGTGCAGCGCCTCCGCCGTCAGGTCGACATACTCGGGCAGCGTGTCGGGCCGGTCCAGCAAACGCGCGGGCGAACTGACGGCGAACGCCTGCAGGGAAGAGTGCCCAAGCAGTTTGCGCACCTGTTCCCAGCCCTGTTCCTGATACCGGGTTCCCGGCAAGCGCATACCATCCCCATCGTTGTGTCAGCATCAAAATGATGCCATAGACCGGGAATCGGCAAGGCGCGCTTGAAACCCCTGTTTACCCTTCTGTTCCGGATTCTGGGCCGCCATCGCCCCCAGCATGGCGGCCACGATGGGGGCCGCGTGCTCGCCCCCGGTCGCGTCGGAATGGCTGACAAAGGCCGCCACCGCCAGGCGCCGCGTCTGGCCCGGCAGGCTGCCCGGCTCCAGCCAGCCGGTAAACCACACGGTAGCCAGCTCGCGCCCATCGGCCACCGCCGGCGAGGTGCCGGTCTTGCCGGACAGGCCACGCCGCACGGCATCGAACCGGGCCCCGCGGAAGGCGCCGGCCGCCGTGCCGCTGTCGACCACGCCCTTCATCCCGGCCCGTACCCGGTCCACCCGCACGCCCAGGGCCGTCCGCTCGCCAGGCAGGGCATCACGGCCGTCGAGCGAGAGCAGCAGGCGTGGCGCGATCATCCTGCCCTCGCCCACCGCGCCGGCCACCAGCGCCATTTGCAGCGGCGTGACCTGCATGCGCAGGCCGATCGCCATCTGGCGCAGCTCGTGGCGCGTGTGAATCGGGTCGATGTGGGCGGGACTGGCCTGCAGCGCGTCCCAGGTCGACCACGCGAAGCCGGGCGGCAGCAAGCCGCCATCGAGGCGCGCGGCCTGCTCGAAGCCGAGGCGGTGGGCCATCGCCACGATCGGGCGCACGCTGTCCAGGGCCCCGCCATCGAGCGCCTGCAGGTCCGGCGCGCCGCCATCGGGGCGGCCGAACAGGCTTCTGTCGCTCAGCTCACCGGACCAGGCAAACCAGGTATTGAGGCTGTAGGTCAGCGCCTGGGACAGCCCCAGGCGGCCGTCCTGCGCGCGCCGGTCGAGGTGCTGGTCCTTGTAATTGGTGATGTGGGCCAGTCTGGTGTCGAGCGGATAGCTGGCCGCGTTGGTCTGGAAGGCGAAGCCTTTCGACTGCGCCATGCGGTTAATCGCCGGCAGCGGCAAGCCGGCCAGCAGCGCTTCGAGCTGCGGATCGCGTCTGGCCGCCAGTTCCAGGCCCAGCGCGCTGATCACCTTGAAGGTCGACCCGGGACTGCGGTGGGCGCCGCCATCGTGCTGGAGCGCCGGCAGGCGCAGGGGGCTGCGGGCCGGATTGGCGCGGTCGAAATCGCGCACCTCGTTCCAGTTGGCCGCGGTAACGGCGCCGCCGCCGGCGCCCGCCGCCGCCAGCACGTCGCCGCTGGCGGTATCGAGGATGACCAGGCCCGCCTGGCGGCCTGGCACCACGGCCTGCGCTGCGCTGCAGGTCGCGCCGTTCCAGCGGCCGCGCCGCATGCCGACGCAATCGAGCGCCTGCTGGCTGGCCGTCTGCAACGCCAGGTCGAGCGTCAGCCGCGCGGTATGCGCAATGCCATCGGGCGCCGGCACGCGGGCCAGCATGCCGGCCACGCTGTTGGCGTGGGCCGCGCGGATGCCCAGCAGGGGCGCGAGACCGGCATCGACCGCAGCCCGGGTTGGCTCGCCGCCGCTCCACACCAGCGTGCCATGGCGGTCGGCCAGCGTCACGCCGGCGAGCGGTGCGGCGCGCGCCGTGGCGCTGTTCGCGGCCAGCGGCTGCCATGCAAGCTGGCCGCCGGCCAGGCGCAGATGGCGATACTGCTGGTCGCCCGCCAGCCCCGCCATGCGCAGGGGCGCGGCCGTGAGGGTGATTGCGCGCGCGCCAGGTTGCAGGTCGAGTACCAGCGACTGGACCGACGCAGGCGAGGGACAATCGCGCCCGCTGCAGGCATCGCGCGGCTGGCCGCGCAGTTGCGCGCCGTCGAGCGAGAGCAGGCGTCCGACCAGCATCAACTCGATCGACTGGCCGGCTTGCGCCGCGCGCGGCAGCGCCAGGGTCAGGCGCGCGGGTGCGCCGGCGGCGGCGTCCGGCCAGGCGCCGACCCGGGTCCAGGGCGCCCAGCCTTGCGGCACATCGGCGAACAGGCGCGCGGCGGCCGGCGGCATCGCCGCCGTGGTGGAGGCCGGTGCCGAGGCGACGCTGGCCTGCCATTCGCCGCCTTGACCCGGTTTGAGGCGCCATGCCAGCAGGCGCCGTTCGCTGTTGAACACCTGGACCTGCTCGCGCACATAGTCGCCGTCGGCCATACGGTACAGGCGCTTGAGCAGCTTCAAGGCAGCGGCATCGAGGCGGGCGCCGGGCCAGCCGGCCAGTTGCGCGGCGCGCGCGGCGTCGCCGGCCGCCTGCCAGGCCGCCAGGTCGCGCGGCGCCAGTTCGGCCAGTCCGCTGGCGCCAAGGCGCACCAGGCCATGCTGCTGCAAGGCCAGGAACAGCGCCTGGTCTTCCAGGCTGGCGCGCGGCAGTGCCGGCACCCGATAGAGCCCCGGCGACAGCCATGCCGACAAGGCCGGGCCGCGAGCCGGAAATGCCACCACCAGCGCCTTGGCGGCGGGCGCCGCAGCGCCGCTGCGAAACAGCTGGACCAGCAGCTCGCCGGCTTGCGGACAGCGGTTGCTGGCGCGGCGCTGGAAGCGCAAGGCGGCGTCTTTCCATACCAGCCAGCCTTCGCGCTGCAGCCCGACCGACCCGCGCGCGCCGCGTACGGTGCCGCTGGACTCGCCCAGCCAGCGCGCGCCGGGTTCGGCCCCGGTCCAGTCGAGCCGCAATGCCGAACCGCGCGCGTCGGCGAAATCGGGCAGCGCCATGCCGCTCAGCTGAACCTGGGGCATGCCCGCCACGTCGGGGCCCGCCAGGGCGATGTTACGCAGCGTGACCGGACTGGCCGAGGCGTCATTGCGCGCGACCCAGCGCGCCACGTCGGCGAAGCGGTAACCGATGCGCAGCGGGAGCAGGCGTGGATTGGCCGCGTCGAGCATCTGCGTGCACAGGTCGATGCGCACCGGCGGCGCGCTGCGCAGGCTCGACGCGATCAGCAGGGTTGCGCCGCCATGCGTGGCCACGCCGATGCCGGATGTGCGCGGCACGCTGAACTGCGCCCCGGGCGCGGCTGGCTGCAAGGCGTCAACCGACACCGGCAAGCCGGCGCCGTGCAGGACGGCGGCGCCGGGGTCGGACGACGCGGCCAGATGACGGGCATGGGCGGCGATCAGCAGCGCGCCCGCGGCGGCGGCGACGAGGCCGGCCGCGCCGATCCAGTGCGCGCCGGTCAGCGTGAACGAGTGTGGCGCCGAAGGTACACGCGAACCCTGGCGCAGATGGCGGGCCCGCCGCCGCGCCGTCCCGCGCCGTGACCACGTCTGCACAACCGTATCGAGCCAGCCTCTCATCATCTCTCCGCAAATCACGTGGCACGCCTCGCGCGTGGCCTGCCCAGCACTAGCGGGGGGCGCAGCGAAACCGGCGCAACATTGCCAACTGAGCAAGGTTGGCAACAGACGTTACGGAACTTACGTTTGCCCCCGATTCTGTTTCATTTGTAAGCAGGTGAGTCAATTTTCCCGAAGCGCCACATCGCTTGCTATATTGAACTCATAGGATTTCACAAGGAGAAGTAAAAATGAAGCGCACCCTGACCTTTGCAGCACTGATCACCCTTGGCTCCGCCGGTTTCATGCCTCTGCCGTCGGTCGCGCAAACTGATTTCCGCGTGATTATCAATACCGCTCCACCCGCACCGCGCTTCGAGAGCGTGCCAGCGCCGCGCCGCGGCTATGTGTGGGCGCCAGGCTTCTGGAACTGGGAAAACAACCGCCACGTCTGGACCGCCGGCCGCTGGGAAAGCGCGCGCGACGGCTACGAATACCGCCGCAGCGAATGGATCCGCGATAACGACAGCTATCGACTCAACCGCGGCGGCTGGCAGCAAGTGTCGCAGCGCGACTACGCGGTAGTGCGCGTGGCCCCGCCGGCGCCACGCTACGAGCGGGTGCCGCGCCCACGGGCCGGCCATGTGTGGGTGCCCGGCCACTGGGAGTGGCGCGGCAACCGCCACGCGTGGATCGGCGGCCAATGGATGCGCAACCGTGCAGGCTATGTGTACTCGCAGCCGGCCTGGGTCCAGCGCGATGGCCACTGGTTCATGGAACCGGCCCGCTGGAGCCGCCACGGCGAACGCCGTGACCGCGACCGTGACGGCATCCCCGACCGCCTGGAAGGCCGCGACCGTGACCGCAACGGCGTCCCTGATCGCCTGCAACACCGTGACCGCGACCGTGACGGCGTGCCCGATGCCTACGACCGCGACCGCGATAACGACGGCGTACCGAACCGCGTCGACCGCGACCGCGATGGCGACGGCGTCCCGAACCGCCACGACAAACGCCCCGACAATCCACGCCGCGATTAATCCGTAGTCAAGCTTGACCAAGCGCCAGCCCGGCTCCCCCGGCTGGCGCTTTTTTCATCCGTCCTCCAACGCCACTCGCGCAAGGTACGCGGCCCGGCCCTCTTCCCCGCGCAGGTCGCAGGCGACCTTGCCTTCTTCAAGCACGATGATGCGTTCGGCCGAGAGGATGGTTTCGCGCCGGTGCGCCACGATAATGCGGGTCATCGGCAAGGCGTGGATGGCGGCGTTGACGGCCTGCTCGCGCGCCACGTCCAGGTGGCTGGTGGCCTCGTCGAGCAGCAGCAGGACCGGCTCGCGGTACAGCGCGCGCGCAATCAGAATGCGCTGTTTCTGGCCACCCGACAGCACCGTGCCCATGTCGCCGATCAGCGTATGGAAACCCATCGGCATCGCGTTCACATCGTCTTCCACCGCCGCGCGCCGCGCGCATTCGCGGATGCGGTCCATCGACGGGGCATCGGCAAAGAAGCTGATGTTGTCGGCGATCGAGCCGGCGAACAGCTGGTCGTCCTGCAGCACCACGCCGATCTGCGCGCGGTATTCGCCAAGGCCGCCCTGGTTCAGCGCGCGCCCGTCGACCTCGATCTCGCCCGATACCGGTTCGAGCAAACTGGCCAGCAGGCGCAGCAAGGTGGTCTTGCCGCAGCCGGAAGGCCCGACGATGGCCACCGATTCGCCGGCGTCGATCTGCAGGTCGATCCCGTCGAGCACCCAGGGATCGCTGGCGCCGTAGCGAAAGCGCAGGTCGCGCAGGCGGATCGCCATCGGCTTGCGCCGCTCGTCCGAGGCCAGCGGCAAATGGCACACCTCCGGTGGCGTCAGGGCGATATCGGCCAGGCGCTCGGCGTGCAGACGCAGCATGAACAGGTCGAGCGTCTTGTTGATCAAGGCGCTGACGCGGCCCATGAACTGGTCCTTGTAGCTGATAAAGGCGAGCAGCATCCCTACCGAGAACGTATTGTTCAACACCCGTTCGGCCCCCAGCCACACCACCAGGATCGCGATGATGCCCATCAGGAGCGAGTTCACGGTGCGGAACATCAATCCCAGTTTTTGCGTCGTCACCTGGCGATTGACGGTTTCCACCAGCAGATTGAGCCAGTGGGCCTGGCGCGACGCCTGGGCGTTGAACAGTTTGATGGTGCGCATGCCGCGCAGCGTTTCGAGGAAGTGGCTGTCGCGCTTCGCGCCCCACACGATCGCTTCGACCGAGGCGTTGCGCAGCGCCGTGTACGAGGCGGCGCGCACCAGCGCGTACAGCACGCTGCCGCCGACGACCAGCATGGCCAGTTCGGGCGCGTAGAACAGCATCACGCACAGGGTAATGGCCGCCATCAGGCCGTCGAGCAGGATTTCCACCATGTCGGTGGTGATGGCTTGCAGGATCACTTCCTGCGAGCCGAAACGCGACATGATGTCGCCCAGGTGGCGGCTTTCAAAATACACTGCGGGCAGGCTGACCAGGTGGCCGAACAGGCTGGCGCGCCCGGCCACCTTGATGGTGCTGGAGATGGCGATCAGGGTGGCGCCGCGCGCGGCCGTCACCGCCACCCGGATGATCAGCAGGAAAGCGAACCCCAGCGCGAGCGTGAGCAGCAGGTCGCGGTCGGCGCTGACCAGCGCTTCGTCGACCACCCACTGCATGAAGAACGGACTGACCACGGCCAGCACTTCGATCGCCAGCGCCATGGCGGCCAGCGCGAACAGCGACTGCTTGATGCCCGACATGCGCCCGAGCAGAGCGCTGAGCCGCACGCGCGGTGCCGCCTGGCCCGACTCGAACGACGCCGTGGGACTCAGTTCGAGCGCCACGCCGGTGAAGTGTTTGAGCACGGTGGCGCGCGGCAGGCGGCGCACGCCGACCGCCGGATCGTGGATCACGACGCCCTTGGCGGTGACCTGCTTGAGCACGACGAAGTGGTTCAGGTCCCAGTGCAGGATGCACGGGGTGGCCAGCAGGTCCAGTTCTTCGGGTTCGAGCCGCAGGGGACGCGAGGCCAGGCCAAGGTGAACGGCGATGCCGACCAGGTCCTTGAGCGTGGCGCCGCGCAGCGACATGCCGAAACGGCGCCGCAGGTGCGCCAGGTCGGTGCCGTTGCCGTGGTAGGCGGCGATCATGGCCAGGCAGGCCAGAGCGCACTCGGCGGCTTCGGTCTGCAGGATCGACGGCAGGCGTACCCCCAGGCCGGCGCTGGCGTCCATTGGTTTGCTCATCGTCCCAGCCTCCCGGTGATGGTGTAGACCGGATCGAGCACCCATTCATAAAGACGGCGCCGCTCCAGCAGGATGTCGGCCTCCAGCTGCATGCCGGGGGCCAGCGGCACGCGCGCGCCGTAGGCCGTCACGTCCTGGCGCGCAAGAGTCACGGTGATGCGGTACAGCGCCTCGCCCGGCTTGCCGGCGCCGGCCGCCGCCCCGAACTGGGCCGGCAGCTCGGCCGGCTCGATGCCGGTGCGCGAAATGCTCTTGATGGTGCCCTTGTAGTGGCCGAATTTTTGGTACGGGTAGGCCAGGTAGCGCAGGTGCACCTGCTGTTGCGCGCGCACGAAGCCGATCGCGCGGCTCGATGCGTACAGGTGCGCTTCCAGGGTGGCGCCGCGCGGTACGATGCTGAGGATCGCCGTGCCGGTCCCGACCGCCGCGCCGCGCGAGGCATGGATCGCCGTCACGGTGCCGGCCTGCGGGGCGGTGATGAGCAGTTCGCGCCTGGCCGCCACCTCGGCCAGCTCGCGGTCGATGGCGCTGGTGTTGCGCGCCACCAGCGCGTTTTGCGTGGCCAGCTTGAGCGGCATGTCGTTCAGTTCCGCCTCCAGCGCCATGCGTTCGCGCCCGAGCGACGACAGGGCCCGTTCCAGGGAGCGCAGCTTGCCCGCCTGGTCGAGCGTCGCCTCGGACGTGGCCTGCACCTGCTGCGCGGAGATGAAGCCGCGTGCCTTGAGTTCGTCGAGCCGCTTTTCGGACTTGCGCGCCAAGTCCACGCGGCGCTTTTGCAGGGCGATTTCCTGCACCATGTTGTCCTGCTCGGCGCGGGCGGCGGCGATGCGCTCGGCCAGCATGGCGCGCTGCTGGTCGAACGACTGCGCCGCGCGCGCCTGCTCGGCGTCCAGGCTGGCGCGCTGCGCCTGCAGCTCGCGCGCCGCCTGGGCATTGGTCTCGCCCACGGCCACGCTGCGCTCTTCGCCCGACAGCGCCACCAGCGCCTGGCCGGCGGACACAGTGTCGCCCTCGCGCACCATCAGGCGCGTGGCCACCCCCACGCGCGGCGAATGCACGCGGATCATGCCCTGCTCGGGTACCAGCCAGCCGGCCACGCGCGCCTTGCGGGTGTGGCTGGCCATGAACAGCGTGGCCGTGACGGCAACGACGATCAGCAGCGAAAAGGCGGCGTACCAGCGGTGCGACAGGCGCGGCTTGATCGCCACCGTGCCGAGCCAGCGCGTTTGCTGTTCGCTCAGCACCTGCGGCCGGAACAGCGGCTGCTGCGCCACCGCGTCCGGCGCGCCGGCCTCACTCTTCGATGAAGTAGTCGCGGACATCGTAACTGACCTCGATCATGCGCGCGATCTTTTTGATGCGCAGTACCTTGCGAATGCGTGGATCGGCGAAGTCGCGCATCAGCGGCGGGCGTGGCGCGTTGAAGAAGTAGCCCGGGTCGGTGGCGACGATCGACTTGGCCACCAGATCGAGTTCGTCGCGCGAGCTGACCGTCTGGATGACGCACGGCGCGTGCGTGATGCCCAGTTCGAGCAAGGCACAGGTGCGGTGGTAGCCGTTATTGAGCACCAGGCGCCCGCTGTCGTCGTCGCACACGGCGTTGAGAATGTTGGCGCTGTAGCCGACCACCAGGCCGACCACGCCGGCCACGGTGCCGGAAGCGCGGTAATCGTTCAGCTGGTCCGGGCGCAGCAGCACCGGCTCGTGAAAGCGGAAATCGGTCGATTCGGAGCGGAATACAAAGCGCTTCGAGCCGGCCTCGCGGATATGGACCGGGGCGCGCACTTCGTCGGGCGGAAAGCAGAAGCGGAACAACGCCGCGGGATCGGGATGGGGACCCAATTGCGTCTTGAGTTCATCGACGAAGCTGCGCGTGACGTGGTTCTGGCACACCACCATGCGCCCCAGTTCGACCATCGCGATCCGGGTCGGCAGGCTGTTGAAGGTGCGCGTGTACTGCGAGCTGGCGCACACCTGCGCGGCCAGCGGCAGCATGACGGCCGGCAGCGCGGCGCAGTCCAGATGATCGGCGACGCCGGCCTCGGTGCGGGCCAGCTCTTCGTAATACAGGTTGGCCGCGCCCCATTCGCGAATCAGCGCAGGGCGGATGGCCTCGGGCGATTCGGCGCACAAATCGTCGGCGAAATCGAGGTACTTCTGCAGCGGCGCCTGGCCGAGCAGCCATAGTTCCTCGTGCGTGGGGCGTTCTGGCGTGGCAATCGCTGTTGATGTGTTGAGATTCTGCATTTTGCAACCTCACTTGAAAGTTCAGCCCGCCGCCGCGTCCGACGGCGGACTGAAGTAGCCAGTCCAGCCAGTTAGCTGAACGATGGCCCGGCACAGCGTTTAAGCAGGAAACGCATTACAGCAGCCATCCGAGCAGGCCGCCGCCGTGGCCCGACTTGCTGTCGCAACGGCGGGTTTTGCACTTGTTCCGGCTCTTGCTTTTGCTCTTGCTCTTGCAGCGGCTTTTGCTCTTGCTCTTGCTGTGGCACTTGGTATGGCAATCCGATTTGCCACCGCCATACACGTGTTGCAGTTCAGTGCTGGTCAAGTTGCGCATGATGTTCTCCTTTAACAAATTGAAACTGGACCAGTGGCAATTCCCACTCGTCCTCGTGCGGACCGCTAAGGCCATACTAGGCACTGACGGACTCGGCAGTTTGATGCGCCACAATCGCGCGGATGAGTGCTTTCAGTCCTCACAAACGCATGATTTTGGCAACATGTTGCCGTTGCGGTTATGCTGTCGCCATGACCGAACCGATCCACGAACTGGCCCATTTAGCCGCGGCGGCGTTCAAATCCGAACGCAACGCCAGCCGTAAGCTCTCCGCACGCGCCAACATCAGCGAAGAACAGGCCTTGCGCGCCACGCTCGAACAGCGCGCCGGTGCGCGCGGCCTGGCCGCCCTGCTCGACGAACGCGCCGCACTGCTCGCGGCCGATGCGGCGCGCCTGGCCGAACGCGATACCAGGCGCGCGCTTGCACGCAGCGCCAGATTGAACAAGCATGATGGTCCGCCCGCGCCGTGGCGCGCCTGGTTCGACGGCTCGGCCCATCCCAACCCGGGGCGCTGCGGCATCGGCGCGCTGCTCACCGGCCCGGATGGCGAACGCGTCGAAATTTCGCGCCCGGCAGGCTACGGCAATAGCAGCGAGGCCGAATACCAGGCGCTGATCGCGGTCCTCGAAGCGGCCGTCGCACGCGGCGCGCACGGCCTGACCGTGCATGGCGACAGCCGCGTCGTGATCGACGACGTGAATGGGCCGGAGCTGGCGGGCGCGCCCTCGCTGCAGGCGTATCGGGCGCAGGCGCTGGCCCTGCTCGGACGGATCGACAGTGCCTGCGTGCGCTGGCTGCCGCGCCACAAGAACCAGGCCGCCGACGCCCTGTCGCAGCGCGCCGCGGCGGCGTTCGGGCCGGCCGGCATGGCATAATCGCGCTCCCCATCAAGGAGCATGCAATGACCACCGACGAACTGACAGCATGGCAGCCACGCCTGCAGGAACTGGCCGGCGCCGCCTGCGGCGACGACGGCGCCCACGACATCAATCACCTGCACCGCGTGTGGCGCAATGCGCAGGCGCTGCTGGCGAGCCACCCGGAAGCCGATGCGCTGGCCGTGATGGCGGCATGCTATCTGCATGACCTGGTCAACCTGCCCAAGAATCACCCGGAACGCAGCATGGCGTCGCGCCGCTCGGCCGAACTGGCGCGGCGCGAGCTGGCCGCCCTCGGTTTCCCGGCCGCCAAGCTGGACGCGGTGGCGCACGCCATCGAAACGCACAGCTTTTCGGCGGCGCTGCCGCCGCACAGCATCGAAGCGAAGCTGGTGCAGGATGCCGACCGCCTCGACGCCCTCGGCGCCGTGGGCCTGGCGCGCCTGTTCTACATCGCCGGCCAGATGGGCAGCGCGCTGGCCCACCCCAGCGACCCGCTGCCCGGACGGCGCGAGCTCGACGACCGCGCCTATGCGCTCGACCATATCGAAGTCAAGCTGGCCAAACTGCCAGCGATGATGCAGACCGCCGCCGGCCGCGCGCTGGGAGAAGCCCGCATGGCGCAGCTGACCACCTTCCGCGCGGCCTTCGCGCAGGAATGGGCACTGTAGGAACTGCCGCGTTCGTACGGGGGCGTAGTGCGTTAAGATAGGGCATCGCCCTTTCGCGCCCGGCCCCGGGCTTTTCTCCATGAGCAGCAGCCCCGCCGCCTCCCCCGCTTCTGCCGGCAACCTCAATTTCGTGCTGGTCGCCGTCTTCATCGACATGCTCGGCATCGGCATGATCGTTCCCGTCATGCCGGCCCTGGTGGGCCAGTTTGTCAACGGGCGCGACGAACAGGCGTTCTGGTTCGGCGTGCTGGCGACGCTGTTCGGGCTGTTGCAGTTCATCTTCATGCCCATGCTCGGCGCCATCAGCGACCGTGTGGGGCGCCGTCCCGTGATGCTCTATTCGATGGCCGGCATGTGCCTCAATTTCCTGGCTACCGCGTGGGCGCCCAGCCTGGCGTTCCTGTTCATCGGCCGTGTGATCGGCGGCGTGTCCTCGGCCAGCATGTCGGTCGCCTCGGCCTATGCATCCGACATATCGACCCCCGAGACGCGCGCCAAAAGCTTCGGCAAGGTGGGCGCCGCCTTCGGCCTGGGGTTCATCGGCGGTCCGGCGCTGGGCGGCGCGCTGGGCGAAATTAACCTGCAACTGCCGTTCTACGTGGCCGCCGCCCTGTGCGCCGCCAACTTCGTCTACGGTTACATCGCCGTGCCCGAATCGCTGCCGCTGTCGCGCCGGTCGGCGTTTTCGGTCGCCAAGATCAATCCTTTCTCCTCCCTGCGCAAACTGATGCGCCGCACCGAAATCCGCGGGGTGGTGATCGTCTATGCCCTGTCCACCTTCGCCCATATGATGCTGCAGTCGACCTGGGTGCTGTACACCACCTTCCGCTTCAACTGGAGCCCGGGCGACAACGGCGCCGCCATGTTCTGCGTGGGCCTGGCGGCGGCCGTGGTGCAGGCCGGCCTGCTGGGCATGCTGATGAAGCGCTTCGGCGAGGTGCGCCTGACGCTGCTCGGCCTGGCGTCGGGCTGCATCACCTACGTGCTGTACGGCCTGGCCACCCAGGGCTGGATGATGTATGTATTTATTTTGTGCAATTTGTTGGCTTTTACCACCGCGCCTGCGCTGCAGAGCATCATTTCGCGCGGTTCGGACGCGAATAGCCAGGGCGAGCTGATGGGCTCGCTGCAATCGATCAGCAGCCTGGGCGTCGTGTTCATGCCGCTGCTGGGCACGGCCATCCTGGGCCTGGCCAGCCGCCTGCCGCCGCAGGACTGGCGCATCGGCAGCACCTTTTTCCTGTGCGCGGCGATGCAGGCGGTCGCCATCGGCGTTGCACTTTTCTATTTCAAATCGCATCGGATGCGCACATAAGGCAGGCATGCGCTAGAATTGGCAAATGGGCAAAACCTCTATTCGCAGCGCGACGCGCGCGGCCGCGTTTGTCATTGCCGTCCTCGTAGCCGGCGCCGGCGCGCCTGCGCTGGCCAACTGCGAGCAAGCATTCCTGGTGCCGCTCGCGCCCACCGGCCTGAGCGTGAGCATCAGCGGCGAATCGATCAGCGGCATCTACCCCGACCTGCTGCGCAGCGTCAGCGCGAAAAGCCCCTGCAAGTTCACGTTTTCGGTGGTGCCGCGGGCGCGCCAGGAAGCCATGTTCGAAGCCGGCAAATCGCACCTGCTGATGCCCGCCGTGCGCACCCCGCGGCGCGACCAGCTCGGCTACTTCGTCCCCGTGATCGGCACCCGCGCCACCCTGCTGTCGGTCGACAGCAGGCGCGCGCCGGTGCGCTCGATCCGTGACCTGCTCGCGCGCAAGGAGCTGCGCGTGGTGCTGGTGCGCGGTTTCGACTACGGCGACGCCTACCTGAACATGATCGAGCAGTTGTCGGCCCAGGGCCGCCTGCTGCTGGAAAAGGATGCCGCCGCCGTGGCGCGCGTGCTCGACGCCGGCTTTGCCGACGTGACGCTGATGGCGCCGACCGTGTTTGCCGGCGCCATCCTGGAAGACAAGCGCTTTGGGTGGATGATGCCCAAGCTGCGCATCGAGCCGCTCGAGGAGCTGCCGTGGGGCGAAAGCGGCATCTACATCTCCAGGCAGACCGTCACGGCGAGCGACCGCAGCGCGCTCCAGAACCTGTTCGCGGCCGCCGTCAAATCGGGCGCCGTGTACGATAGCCTCAAGCGCTACTACCCGGCCGCCATCCTGGCCGGCGGCGTGCGCCCGCGCTGAGCGGCGCCGCCATGCCGACTATTTTTTAGCGCATTGACCATCCGGGCGACGGAAAGCGCTGCACATGCGCAGCGCGCCGTTATAATTGCCCATCGTTTTTAAAACAGGTTGAAGCCCGTGTCCGATCGCATAAAAGTCATTCCCCAGTATCTCATTCCGAAGCAAGGTCTGACCCGGTTCGCGGGCCGCGTCGCCGGCCACCAGGGCGGCCAGTACACGACCACCCTGATCCGCTGGTTCGTCGGCCAGTACGGCGTGAACATGGAGGAAGCGGCCAATCCGGACATCGCCAGCTACGCCAGCTTCAACGAATTTTTCACGCGTCCCCTGCGTCCGGGCGCGCGCCCGCTGGCCAAGGCCGATTTCGTGTGCCCGGTGGATGGCGCGATCAGCCAGTTCGGCAGCATCGACGACGACCAGATCTTCCAGGCCAAGGGCCACAAGTTCAGCACCACGGCCCTGGTCGGGGGCGACGCGGCGCTGGCGGCCCAGTTCCAGCACGGCAGTTTCGCCAACCTGTACCTGAGCCCCAAGGATTACCACCGCCTGCACATGCCGTGCGACGGGCGCCTCACGCGCATGATCTACGTGCCCGGCGCGCTGTTTTCGGTGAACCCGACCACCGCGCGCGGCATTCCCGGCCTGTTCGCGCGCAATGAGCGCGTGGTGTGCGTGTTCGACTCAAAAGTGCATGGCACTTTTGTGCTCACGCTGGTGGGCGCCACCATCGTCGGCAGCATGGCCACGGTCTGGCACGGGCTGGTGAACCCGCCGCGTCCGGGCGTGGTCAAGGAATGGCGTTACGACGACCAGAACATCGTGCTCAAGAAAGGCGACGAGATGGGCCGCTTCCTGCTTGGCTCGACCATCGTCATGCTGTTCAAGAAAGACACCATCGTCTTCAATCCCGAGTGGGCGCCCGAGCGTTCCGTACGGCTGGGTGAAGCGATGGGCAACAAGCCGGCCGCCAAACGCGCTTGATTTCACGAGAGAGCGGCATGAGCGACACAGTGGACGACATGGTCGGCCCGCCGGCCCAGGTGGCGGGACCGGTGCCGGATCCGGTTGCTGTCGCCTCGCCGGCGCCGCGCGCAAGCGTGCTGACGGCCTGCGACTGGCTCGGCGAAGGAGCGCGTTCGATGCTGCTGCTCGCGCCACGCTGGGAACGGCTGGTGGCGTCGCCATGGCAGATGGCGTTCCAGATGCTTCTCCAGGTCGGCCTGGGCGTGCTGATGCACCGCATCCTGATCGAGGGCGATGCCATCTTCATCTGGCGCGCGCTGCTGGCCGGATGGTCGACTGCCCTGTTGACCGTGTGGCTGTGCTACCTGATTCAGCCCGACCCGCGACTGCGGCGCAGCCCCGATGGCGCGCCCGGCGCAGCGCATTTGTACACGCTGCTGATCGCCCAATCGACACTGTTTGCGATGCTGGCCTGGGCGCTCTATTTTCTCCTGATCCGCACCAATGTCATTGCCGCGGCCAGCACAGAGGCGCAATGGGCTCTGTGGTTCGTGCCGGTGCTCTGGTCCGTGCTGGCAAAGCTCAAGGTGCTGATTCGCGCGGCGCGTCCGCTGGCGCCGGAGCGCGCCATTGTCACGATCGCGGTGGTCGCGCTCACCACGGCCTTGGGCCACTATCTCGCGCCGGCGCCGCCGACATGGCGCGCCGCGCCCCAACCCGAGGCGGCCGAGGAAGAGCCGTTCGAGGTGAGCCAGGAGATGATGGAAGCGCAGTTGCCCCTGCTGGGCGACCAGATCGACGCCCTCAAGCCGCAGCGCCCGGGCGTGATCGACATGTACACGATCACCTTCGCGCCGTACGAAGGCGAGGAAGTGTTCCGGCGCGAGAGCGCCATGGTGTCCGACGTCATGGCGCGCCGCTTCGATGCCGCCGGCCGCGGCCTGCAGCTGATCAACCACCGCAAGACCGCCGGCACGCTGCCGTGGGCCACGCCGCTCAATCTGCAGCGCGCCATCGAAGGCATCGCCGGGATCATGGACCGCGACGAGGATGTGCTGTTCATCCACCTGACGTCGCACGGGGCGTCGGACGGCGAACTGGCGGCCAGTTTCTGGCCGATCGACGTGGCGCCGGTGCTGCCGCCGGAGCTCAAGGGATGGCTCGACCAGGCCGGCATCGGCTACCGCGTGCTGTCGATCTCGGCCTGCTACGCCGGCAACTGGATCGCGCCGCTGGCGGCCGACGGCACCCTGGTGATGACGGCGTCCGACGCCGACCACACCTCCTACGGCTGCGGCAAGAAGTCGCCGCTGACGTTTTTCGGGCGCGCCATGTACGACGAACAGCTGCGCACCACGACGCGCTCGTTCACCGAAGCGCATGCGGCGGCGCGCAAGGTCATCCTGCAGCGCGAAACGGAAGCCGGCAAGGACGACGGCTATTCGAACCCGCAGATCAAGGTGGGCAGCAAGATCGTGCCGGTGCTGGAGCGGATGAACCAGCGGCTGGCGGGCAAGCCGTGAGCAGGTAGCGCCGCCCGCGTCACGCGTTTGAATTTGGCGCTACAATAAAACCGATCACCGGGTTTATTCATCAAGCTTGTCGTTCGGCAGCGCATCATGGCCAAGCATACTCATCCGCCCAAAACAATCGCCAGCACAACGCAGGAGCCGCCTCCCGGCAGCCCTGTAAGCCAGCGCACGACAGCCAGCGGCAAGCAGATGACTGTTGTCACGCTGGGTAATGTCACGGTGGAGGTTCCGACGCCGTCGGCATCCGAGTTGAAAAAACGGCTTGCTGAAAGTCAGCGAGTGATGCGCGCTTTCGCCGCCGCCATTCCGCGGCGCGGCGTGCGCCTCAACTTGCCTCCGACAACACCGCTATATGAAGCCGACTCAAAGGATCCCAACCTGGTCATTCGGAAACTTGGGGAAACGCGGACGCTGGGGCGCTTCGATAAAAATGGCCGGTTCATCCAGGTTAAACGATGATACGCGTTTCAATTGATGAGGCAATCGGTGCAGTGTTACACCCTCACGACAAACCGGTCGCGGTCATACTGGCAGGCCACAACGGCTCAGGAAAATCGACCTTGTGGTACAGATTCCTGGCCCAGCGTTTACAGGTTCCGCTGCTAAATGCCGATCGCATGATGTTGTCCATCCTCCCCGAGCCGGACAAGGCCGGGTTCCTTACTCCATGGGCGCAAGAGCTACGCGACACCAGCGAGGCATGGATGCAGGTAGCGCAGCAGGGCGTAAAAGCCTTCACCAATTCGGCAATAGGTGCTCAACTGCCGTTTGCTGTCGAGACTGTATTTTCCTATTGGTCCAGAAATGCCAACGGGGTGATATCGAGCAAGATAGACCTGATCAGGGAACTACAGAGGTCCGGCTACTTCGTGCTCCTGGCCTTTGTTGGATTATCAACGGTCACCCTCTCGATTGGCCGGGTTGACACCCGTCAAAGCCAGGGTGGACATGCAGTCCCGTTTAAAAAGCTACTCCAGCGCTTCCCCAGAACACAACAAGCCGTCAACGCGGCCATTGACGTTGCTGACGCTTCCATTTTGTTCGATAACAGCCGGAGCGAGGCACTGGCGTTCACACCCGTACATATTCGCCGCGATAACAAGGTGATTTATGATGTGCGCGACTCGTGGAAGCGCACACTTCGTCCGATTTCCTCATGGCTCAACGTGGTCGTGCCCCGATAAATCGGGACGAAAAATCCGCTATTGTTGTGAACAAAGGTGCGCGCGGCCAAAAAATGACCGCTGCGCCAATGCGCTGATTTACGCCACTTTCGTGATGAACTGCTCGCTCGGACGACGCACTTTTTTCAAGTCGACCAGCCAGTCACCCTCGGCCTCACGGTAACCGAGCGCCATGATCGCGACCGAGCGCAAGCCGCGCGCGCGCAGGCCGAGCAATTCGTCGAGCTGATCCGGATTGAAGCCTTCCATCGGCGTCGCATCGACCTGCTCGAAGGCGGCGGCGGTCAAGCCGATGCCCAGGCCGATATACGCCTGGCGCGCGGCGTGTTCGTAGTTGACCTCGGGGTCGCGCGGCGGGTAGGTCGCCAGGATGAACTTGCGGTAGGCTTCCCAGCCTTCGTTGACCATGCCGCGTTCCTCGTTGACGAGGTCGAACATCATGTTGATCCGCTCTTCGGTGTAATTGTCCCACGCCGCGAAGACGATCATGTGCGACCCATCGACCACCTGGCCCTGGTTGCTGGCAATCGGTTTCATCTGCGCGCGCAGCTCGGCATTGCTGACCACGATCAGCTCGAACGGCTGCAGGCCGCTCGACGTCGGCGCCAGGCGCACGGCTTCGAGAATGCGGTCGACTTTATCTTCCGACACCACCTTGGTGGCATCGAATTTCTTGGTGGCGTAACGCCAGTGTAATTTTTCAAGCAGCATGGAATTCCTTGATGTTGGATGGATGATATTCGCAGCCAGGGCGATCGCAGGATAGGCGCCGCGGCGGGCTCATTATCAACGATTCCGCGATTGGGCGTATCCGGCCGGCAAAAGACGAGGGGTCGCATGGCCATTCCGATGCCCCGCCTCTCTCTACACCATCCCCATGCGCTTGCGTGCGTCGGCGCAGCACAGCCCTTCCATCATGTCGAGGAAAGCGCGGGTCTTGGCCGGCATCAGGCGGCGGCCAGGGAAGACAGCCCACCCGGTCACCAGCGGCAAATCCCATTCCGGCAGCACCCGCACCAGCTCTCCGCTGGCCACATGGGGCGCCGCGAACAGGTCGGAACTGGCGGCGATGCCCGCGCCGGCGCAGGCCACGCGCGTGAGCAGGTCGGGCGAATTGGCCGTCAGCCGGCCCGGCAGTTCGCGCTCCCACACCGTTTTGCCGCGCGTGAGCTTCCACGGCGACGGCCCGCCGCCGCGGCTCAGAAGGCACAGCAGATCGTGTTTGAGCAGCTCGTCCGGATGCTGCGGCAGCCCGCGCAGTGCGATGTACGACGGCGCCGCGTACAGCGCCATTTGTTCGAGCGCGACGCGGCGCGCGTTGAGGGAGGCGTCATCCGGCAGGTCGCCCATGCGGATCGCGATGTCGAAATTTTCGCTCACCAGGTCGACCCGGCGCGGCGACAGGTCCAGTTCCAGGGTAATGGCCGGGTACTGCGCCATGAAGTGCGTCATCACCTGCGTCATGCCAAGGCTGGCGAAATCGGCCGGCATCGAAATGCGCAGGCGCCCGCTCGGGGCTTGCTGGCGGTGCTGCACCAGCGCGCCGGCCGCCTCGACCTCCTCGACCACCTTGCGCGCGTGATCGAGCAGGCTGGCGCCGAATTCGGTCAGCATCAGCTTGCGCGTGGTCCGCTGCAGCAGGCGCTCGCCCAGTTTCGCTTCCAGCAGCGCGATCCGGCGCGAGACGGTCGACTTGGGCAAATCCATCCGCAGCGCGGCCTGGCTGAAGCTGCCCGCCTCGACGATCCGCGCGAACAGGAGCAGGTCGTTCGGTTCCACATCCATTTGATTGTCCCACCGGCTGAATAATGATATCCATTTTAACGTCTTCCGCATTGATTTTGGAACGCGTAAAGTCACACCATCGCAGTTCAACTCATAAAAAAGGAAATAAAATGAACATCTTGCAAATCAATTCCAGCGCCCGTTCGACCGGTTCCGAGTCCACCCGCATGGCCGACGCCATCGTCGCCGGGCTGCAAGCGGCCAACCCCGGCGCCCAACTGACCCGGCGCGACCTGGCCAGCAACCCGCACCCCGCGCTCGACGAGCCGACCCTGGGCGCCCTGTTCACGCCGGCCGACCAGCGCAGCGCCGAACAGGCGGCCCGCGTGGCCCTCGACGACGCCCTGATCGCCCAGGTGCAGGCGGCCGACGTGCTGGTCATCGGCGCCCCGATGTACAACTTCGGCAGCTCGGTGCAGCTCAAAGGCTGGTTCGACGCGATTGCCCGCGCCGGCGTCACCTTCGCCTACACCGCCACCGGCCCGGTCGGCAAACTAACCGGCAAAAAAGTCTACGTCGCGTTTGCCCGCGGCGGCATGTACCGCGACACCCCGAACGATACCCAGACGCCGCACCTGAAAATGCTGCTCGGCTTCCTCGGCATGACCGACGTGACGTTCGTGTACTCCGAAGGCATGGCCATGGGCCCGGAAGCGGTGACCAAGGCGCAGTCCCAGGCGAATGCCGAGATCGAGGCCGCACTGGCCTGAGCCCCCCCCCCCCCCCGACGACGCTGTATCTGTATTAAGGAGAGAAAAATGACACAAGCGTTGATGAAACCGGATTTCGCGGTGCACCAGCCGCGCGCCGTCGAGCGCCTGATCAACGGGCAGTTCGTGACGGATGGCGCCGGCGTCAAGATCAACCGCGTGCTCACGCAAAACCTGCAGCGTCGCCTGGACCCGTTTCTGATGCTCGATGCCTTCGGCAGCGACAAGCCGGGCGACTACATCGCCGGCTTTCCCGAACACCCGCACCGCGGCTTCGAGACGATTTCGTACATGATCGCCGGCAGCATGCGCCACCGCGACAGCGCCGGCAACGAAGGCCTGATCACCGACGGCGGCGTGCAGTGGATGACGGCCGGACGCGGCGTGGCCCACTCCGAAATGCCGGAGCAGACCGACGGCCTGATGGAAGGCTTCCAGCTGTGGCTTAACCTACCGGCCAGGGACAAGATGACCGCGCCATGGTACCGCGACATTCCGAATACCGACATCCCCCGCTTCACCACCGGGGCGGGGGTAACGGTGCAAGTGATCGCCGGCGCCAGCCACGGCGTGCAGGGCGCGATGCAGCGCGCAGGCACCGAGCCGCTCTACCTCGATATCGAACTGCCGGCCAACGCCATCTTTGAACAGGTGCTGCCGCCGGGGCACAACGCCTTTGTATACGTGTTCCGCGGCCAGGTGCTGATCGACGAGAAACCGGTACCGGTGTCGCGCATGGCGATCCTGGCCAACGACCCGCACTCTGACGGGGTGCGCATCATGGCCGCCCAGGCCAGCCGCCTGATCCTGATTGCCGGGCGCCCGCTGAACGAACCGATCGCCCAATACGGCCCGTTCGTGATGAACACCCAGGCCGAGGTATTCCAGGCCGTCGAGGACTTTCGCGCCGGCCGTTTCGGCGCCTGATGCACCCGCCCCCCGCCGGCTTCCAAGGCCTGGCGGGGGCCCTGCAACCACAAGGAGAACATCTTGCGCTACACTGGGGGCATGTTCCCAATCCTGACCCAGGCCCTGGCCTACGTTAGCCGCGTATGCGGCTTTGAAACCGTCGATTCCTTCCCTCCCGGGCACGCCCACGCGCGCACCCACTGGAGCGGAGCCCATTTCGACATCGCCTCCGACCTCAAGCCCGATCAGATCGAGCGCGCGCTGTGCGAGAAAATCGCCAATACGCCGCTGATCTTCGCCAACATCGCCAACCCGACGCCGGCCATGCAGCGCGTGCTGCTCGACCTGATCGGCACGCGCATGCGCCATTCGGGCGGCCAGCCGGTCGACCTGGTTTCGCTGCTGGTGAGTGCCTACCGCAGTCCGTACACCCAGGAAGCGGTGCCCGGCCTGCGCGCAGCCATCGAAGACAGCGGCGGCGACGCGCGCAGCGTGCTCGCCTTCCTCAGCGAGATGCCGGCCGCTTTCGATGTGATCGACGCCAGTCCGCGTCAGCGCGGCTTGAAATTGGTCGGCAGGTAGCGCTGGCGCAGCTGCATGAAGGGCCGCTCGACGCAGCGGTACAGCACCCAGCCCGACAAAACGCTCAGCGACAGCATTGCTGCAATCGCGGCCGGCGAAGCGGGGCCGTAGCCATGCACCGCCAGCGGCCTGGCGGCCAGGATGCACACCTGCTTGTGCGTCAGGTAGATCGAATACGACCATAGCGCCATGCCGGCGGCGCCCGGAACACGGGTCGTGCGCAGCAGCGACCTGTCGCTCAGCGCCGCCACGATCAGCAGTGAAAATCCCAGCGCCAGCATCGGATACCCCAGCACGGTGACGCCGAAGCCCTGGCGCTCGTCCAGGAACAGCCAGACCGCCAGACCGGTGACCGCCAGCCCGGCGCCCAGGGCCAGGTTGCCGCGCGACGTGAGCACGCGCCACCGGCGCGGGTGAAAATTCTTCAGCAGCGCCAGCGCCACGCCGGCCACCAGTTCATCGAAGCGGCACAAGGTCGAGTAATAAATATACTGATAATAGTTACGCGAGCCGCGCGGATTGGCGTGCACCAGTTCCTGCCAGGTATAGGCGCGTACCAGCATCCCGGCCACGATGGCCAGCGCGATGGCGGCCCAGCTCCAGCGCAGCGAACTGCGCAGCGATGCCATCGCCAGCGCCAGCGCCGGCAGCACCAGGTAAAACTGCTCCTCGATGCACAGCGACCAGGCGTGCGAAAACGCGGTGCCCGGCTCCAGGCCGATATTCTGCGTGAAGGTGAGGAAGCGCCACAGCGGCGGCAGTTCGAGCCCGGCGCGAAACCACGGCCAGAACCAGTACAGCGCCAGCATGGCGTAGAACACCGGCAGCGTGCGCAGCGCGCGCCGTCCATAAAAGCGGGCCAGCGAGAATTCGCCCTGCGAGCGCATGGCGGCGAAAATCTGGTTGCCGATCAGGTAGCCGGACAAGGCAAAAAACAGGTCCACCCCGATCCAGCCCACCTCCCCTATCCAGCCGAAGGTATCGGCACGGCTGACGAACAGCACATAGTGGTGCAGCACGACCAGGATGACGGCCAGCGCACGCAGGGTATCGAGTCCTTCGATGCGGACGCTGGAAACAGGATTTTTCATGCGCCACATGATGACATGGCGCTTCGGCAGGCGCCAGCGATGTCCGATAAAATAGACGATCCACCAATCGTCCAGGCTACCTCCGACCATGACCACCGCACGCGAGCTGCAATTCAAATCGATCAACTACACCGGCCTTGGCGCCGGCCCGCGCCTGATCGTCACCGGCGCCGTGCATGGCAACGAGACCTGCGGCACCAAGGCGATCCTGCGCGTGATGGGCGAGATCGACAGCGGCGCGCTGCACGTGGCGGCCGGCAGCGTGACCTTCGTCCCGGTGACCAACCCGCTGGCCTACGCGCTCAAGCAGCGCTCGGGCGAGCGTAACCTGAACCGCAACCTGTTCCCCAACCCGCAGCCGCAGGACTTCGAGGACCGCGTCGCCAACTGGCTGTGCCCACTGCTGGCGCAGCACGAGGTGCTGCTCGACCTGCACTCCTTCAATGCGCAAAGCCAGCCCTTCGTCATGGTCGGGCCGCGCAACAACGACGGCACCCTGCAGCCGTTCCGGCACGCCGAAAAAGAACGCGCGCTGGCGCGCCGCCTGGGCGTGCGCCGCTTCGTCGACGGCTGGCTGGCGACCTACGGCCAGGGCGTACAGCGCCGCATGAAGAGCGGCGACGAGTCGACCCTGAACCTGGTGCTGCGCTACGGGATGGGCACCACCGAATACATGCGCAGCACCGGCGGCTACGCGCTCACGCTCGAATGCGGCCAGCACCTCGATCCGGCCGCCCCCGACGTGGCCTACCGCGCCATCATCAATACGCTGGCCTTCCTCGGCGTGATCGACGCGCCCAAGCCCGAGCCGATTGCGCTGGACCAGATGGAAGCGCTGTCGATGGTGGTGGTGCACGACAAGCTCGATGCGGGCGACCGGTTCAGCCGCGTGTGGTCCAGTTTCGATGCGGTGGCCAAGGGCGACCAGATCGGCACGCGCGCCGACGGCACGCCTGTGACGGCCGACTTCGACGGCAAGATCCTGTTCCCCGATGTGAACGCGGGACCGAACCAGGAGTGGTACTACCTGACCCGCGCCAATCCGGATTTCGAGCGCTTTGCCGAGTAGGCGCGCGCGCCCTGGCGCACTGACATGAAAGCCACAAACGGGTGTGCTTCCACCTAAAAAGGCGCGCCATCCGCCCATTTATGCGGGCGGCATGAGGCGGTGACAATGTGTGAGCCTGGGCTCTTTGCGAAGGGCTAAGGTGGGATGGTCGCCGGGCGCAGCGCCCGGCGGCCATCCCGCCCGGATGTTCCTGGGCGATCAATCAACCCAATGGAGATCATCATGCCAGTGCAGGAAGCGTTGTCCTTCAATGACCTGACTTACCTCAATTCCAGTCCATCGGCCGTCAGGGCCTACTTCGAGACCGCCTACGGCAAGAACCCGGACGGCATCAGCGTCAACAGCGAGACCTACTACAATGCGGTGACCCCGGCCATCACGGCGCAGTACGGGCACCCGTGCTACAAGACGCTCGGGCCATTCAACTACGTGACCAATCCGGGCGCGCCGCCGACGTCGGCCATCGTCGGCAGCAATTACGCAATCAACAACGGCGACGATGCGGCGCAAGTGAGCCTGACGGTCGAAGGCGCGTGGTCGGACGCAACCAGCTGGTCGTCCGAAACGACCACCGGGCTGACGCTGTCGGCGGAGTTCACCATCGAGGGCGTGTTCAAGACCGGCGCCTCGTTTTCGGTGTCGACCACGGTCGGCCAGTCGTCGACCCAAAGCACCTCGCGCTCGTCGTCGTCCACGGTGACGGTCACGGTACCGGCGCGCAGCAAGCGTAAAGTGTCGATGGTGGGCACCATGTCGGACGAATCGATGTCGTTTACGGCGCCGATTGCCGTGCAGGGCTACTTCGGCGCCAACTTCCCCGACCGCGTCAACGGCCACTACTTCTGGTTTGCCGACGCCGCCTCGGCGCTGCCCAAAACCAGCGGCACCATCCAGGGCACGATCCGGCGCACGTCGGTGTTCAACGTGCAGACCGATATCGGCCCGGTCGAGTCCTTGTCGTAGCCCCGCGCCCGGCGCAGCTCAGGGAATGCCCCACACAAACGGGTCGCTCTCGTCGAAAATCAGCTGCGCCCGGGCGTTGACCCAGGCCTTGCCGCGAATGCTGGGCATGATGCGTTCGCCGTCGCGGCGGTACGAGGCGTCGAACACGCTGCCGATGATGCTCTCCTGGCGCCATTGGGCGTGTTCGGCCAGTTTGCCGTCGGCCGCCAGGCACGCCAGCTTGGCGCTGGTACCGGTGCCGCAGGGCGAGCGGTCGTAGGCCTTGCCGGGACACAGGACAAAACTCTGGCTGTCGGCGCCCGTGGCCGACGCCGCGAACAGTTCGATATGGTCGATCACGGCGCCGTCGTCGCCGGTGATGCCGTGCGCCTCGAGCGCATCGCGCAGCGCCACCGCGTACGCGGTCAGGGCGTCGACGTTGGCGCGCCGCAGCGCCAGGCCGTGGCCCGACACCAGGAAAAACCAGTTGCCGCCCCACGCCACGTCGCCCGTCACGGCGCCCGCGCCTTCCACCTGCACCGTCACCGCGTGCCGCGTGCGGTAGGACGCCACGTTATCGATGGTGACCGCGCCGTCGTCGTGCAGCTCGGCTTCGACCACGCCGACCGGCGTATCGATGCGGTGCCGCCCGGGTCCGATGCGGCCCATGAACGCGAGCGAGACCACCACCCCGATCATGCCGTGGCCGCACATGCCGAGGTAGGAGACATTGTTAAAGAAGATGACGCCGGCGGCGCAGTCGGGCGCGAACGGCTCGCACAGCAGCGCGCCGACCAGTACATCGGAGCCGCGCGGCTCGCAGACGACGGCCGAACGCACATGGTCGAAGTCGCGCCGGAAGCGCTCGCGCCGTTCGGCCAGTGGCCCGCCGCCCAGATCGGGGCCGCCGTCGATGATCAGGCGCGTCGGTTCGCCGCCGGTATGGGAGTCGATGATGGAAATGGTCTTCATGCTTCCAGCATACGCCCGGATAGCGCGATTGTCTTGCCTGCTCAAGGGCATGGTGCGACGAAATTGGCACAATCGGGCGCAGGTCCCGGCGCCGTGTCAGCCCGGCGCGAGCAGCTTCAATCCGAGGATGCCGGCCACGATCAGGGCGATGCAGGCCAGCCGCATGGCGCCCGCCGGCTCACCCAGCACCAGCATGCCGAAAATGGCCGTGCCGACGGTGCCGATGCCGGTCCAGATGGCGTACGCGGTCCCCAGCGGCAGGTGGCGCAATGCCAGTCCGAGCAAACCGACGCTGCCGGCCATCGCGGTCAGCGTCAATACGGAAGGAACGAGACGCGAAAAACCGTGGGTGTATTTCAGCCCGACGGCCCAGCCGACTTCAAGCAAACCGGCGACGAACAGATAAATCCATGCCATGACAACCTCCAAGATTGGCAAGGTCGTCCATGCCTGGCTCCGTGTGCGGCAGGGTCGTCCCCGCCGGAGAAAAAGGTGGCTCAAGTATACCATCGGCCGCGCCGATGCGTGCAGCCTGGCCTACGCAGGTATTCGCAGGAATGCGATCAGACCACCAAAGCCACCGCGCGCCGGTACGCGGCCTTGTACGATGGCTGCTGCGCCGCCAGGATGCCGAGCAGCGCCGCATGCCCTTCCCTGAACGGATCGAGCACGCCCGCGTCTTCCGCAGGGCCGGCCAGCGCCAGCGCCTTGTCGATCAGGGCCAGGTCGGCTTCCAGTTCGGCGAGCGGCAGGCCATCGCGCTCGCGCATGGTCCCCAGGCGGAAGTAGCACGAGCGCAGAGTGTGGCGGATCACGTCATGTTCGGGAAGATAACACCACAGCGTTTCCCGCTCCAGGCGCGCGATGGCGGCGCGGCAGGCCGCTTCGTTCACGTCCAGCAGGCCAAGTTCAAGCGACACGAAGCGCTTTTTGTCGAGCACGTGCGCCCATTTCACGGCGTCGCCGCAGCCTGCCTGCGCCAGCATCCGCTCCGCCTCGTCCACCTGCGCCATGGCGCTGCGGTAGTCGCGCCGCTGCACCAGCGTGTCCAGGTCTGCCATCAGGCCGTCGAAGCGGTGGCTGTCGAAATCGACCGGTTCAAGCGGCTCCGCAAAATGCTGCATCTCGTCGTTCGCCCATTGTTCGGGCGTTTGCGGCCACAGCGCCGCCAGCGCCATGTCGCCGCGCAGATAATGGCACAGCGCCAGCGCGTGCCGTGCGTGCGCAAGGTCGTCCTCGCCCACCTCCTCATTGGCGTGGGCGTCGAGCACGAACTGGCAATCCTCCATGGCCAGCTCGATCCGGCGCGGCGTGGCGCGCATTGCGCCCTCGGCCCGGTTCAGGTACAGCCAGCCGAGATCGAACTGCTTGCGGTGCTTGGCGATCAGGGTATCGAACACCTCGTAATAGATCGCACCCGGCACCAGGCGCTGGTCGCCATCGTCCAGCAGCGCGGCGACGCACGCCTTGACGCTGCGCAGCGCGAGCGGCACCAGCGCCAGGTTCCTTGCCGCGTCTTCCTTGATGGCGCGCGTGCATATCGCCTGGCTGCGCTGCGCGACCGGAATATGCTCGATCTGGTCCGGGTCGATCTGGCTGGCCGTGTCGCTCATGGCCTGGGTCACGAAGCGCTTGGGAATGCAATAGAAATAGACGGGATGGCGCTTGAAGCATGCCTCGGCCACCGCCTGCGTGAAGCTGGCGTCGGGGATCTCGTACGGCGCAAGATAGTCGTCTTCCCTGGCGACCTGCGCCAGCATGAACGGTTCGGTCCAGAACACGCTCCAGCACTCGGTCACGCACTTGGCGCGCGCATCGCGCTCGATGGCGGCGCGGTCGTGGCGCGCGACGATTGCGGGCCAGTCGGCATCCTGGCCGTAGCGCTGTTCGGCATACGCGAACAGCGCGGCATCGATGCGGTAGCCGGGTATCGCGTCGAGTGCGCACTTGTACCGGCCGATCGCCAGTTCCAGCAAGGCGCGCGTCTTGTACATGCCCGGCAGCCAGTTGTCGAATCCATAGTGCTCGCCGTGGGCGATGGCGGCCGCGATCAGGTCGTCGTCGATCAGTTCCGGCGGCACTTCTTCCAGCCGGCGCGCGTGGGCAGTCACGCACGCCAGGCACAGGGCCTTGTTCACATGCTGCGGCGGCACGCTGGCAATCGACTCGCCGCACTGCACCGCCCTGACACAAACGTCGAAGTCGATGACGGCCGCCGGTACATGCGCCAGCGCGAAGCCGCTCGTGCCGGGACGGGCCAGCAGCACCAGCGCCTTGTCGATGAAGCGCGGCGGGATGTTCTCCAGCCAACCGGGCGACGACGCGATCAGGGTTTCGGCAATCTCGCGCGTGAACGCGCTGTCGGGAAGATGTTTGGCGTAGCCCAGCTTATCCGGCCCGCTCGCGCGCACCACTTCGCGGCACAGGGCGCCGGTGCGATACTCGTCCGGCACGCGTGCGAGCGAGGCCGATTCGTCGTGCAGCATGTAATTGAGCCAGTACGCCTCGTCCCTGGCGGGCAAGGCGATGTCGGCGGCGTCGACCTGGTCCCAGTCGACGCGCTGGTCGGCTTGGTACAGGAAACCGGTGTCGTCATGGGTGTCGTAGGATGCGGCGTAGCGTTTGTCGTAGCGGCAGGCCGCGGCGTGATCGGCGTTTGCCTTGTCAAGTTCATTGCGCTGGTAATGCGCCAGGCCTTTCAGCCAGCGCGCCGATGCGAGATGCCGATCGAGTTCCAGCGCCTGCTCCAGGTCGGCCATGGCGGCACCGGCCTGGCCCGACATCAGATACGCTTCGGCGCGGTAGCGATATGCCTGCGCCGCTTCGCTTTCCTTGTACCCGGACTCCTGATTGTGCTCGATCGACATGCTCGCCAGCTCGATCGCCAGGCCAAGCTGGCGCGTGTGAACCGCGCACAAGGCCGCGTGGTTCAGTGCCGTATTGACCATGCCGGTCTGCTCTTTCGGGAACAGCGCGGCGGCCTTGCGGTATACGCCCAGCGCCTGTTCCCACGCGCCCTCGCGCAGCAGCGCGTACGCCATGCCGAACCAGGCTTCGTAGTAGGCCGGCGCGATGGCGGCCGATTTTTTATGCAGCAGATAGGCGTCCCGATGGTCGCCCGCCGCCATCGCCGCCTGCGCGGCCTGGTGAAACGGATAGCAGGCGATGTCGTAGCCGTCCTTGTAAATGGTGCGGCCGCGCTTCAGTGCGGGGATGATGGACGGGCTATGCCAGGAATAATCGTCCGACCCATCGCACAGGACGTAGGCGACGAAGCGCTCGTCGAGTACATGCACCGCATCGTGCCACGAAAACACCGGATTGGGCAGGTCGAGCTTGGCGCAGTAGTCGCCGTCCCCCAGAATGAAAATGACCGCGCCGGGGTTGAGCGTGAGCTGGTCGATCCGGTAAAACCAGGCGAACAGGAATTGCGTGTCGAGGCGCAGTTCGGGCGCGCGGCGCATGGCGCAATCGTCTTCCGCAAGCAGCCAGGCGGATTTGGCCACGACGCGGCCGCCGACCGCGTTGCTCTGCATGGCGTCGAGCCGGATCGCGTCCACATACAGGTCGCCGCTGACAAAGCCCACCTGGCCGAGCGGGTCGCCCCATCCCAGGTCGCCGCCGCCATCGTCGATATGCAGGTCGCCGTCGACGACGATGCGGCTCCAGGCCTGGCCCTCGGCCGCCTCCAGCATCTGCTTGCCGATGCTGATATTGCCGGTAACCAGCAACCACGGCGAACCGCTGTCGTCCCCGGGCGCGTCATCCTCATTGTCCTCGCCGGCGCCGGGAAAGCGTTCGCGAAAACCGGCGCGCGAGAGGCGCGTGTAGCCGTCCCAGGTCGTCAAGGGAGTGATGGTCTTTGTCATGGAAGCCTGAAAAGTGGACGGTGCGAGAGAGCAAGATATGTGAAGAACATTATTATAACGTTAACATCCCTTTCTTCCCACAGGCCGCCCTGCCCGCTCATTCGCCACGCAGCTTGCACGCGGTTACACTATCCATCCCACCATCCATAACAAGGAGCCATCAATGGCCATCGCCGCAAAAGTGTTGATCGGTATGATTTTGCTGTTGCACGTGTACTTCGTCCTGCTCGAAACGCTCCTTTTCAAGACGCGCGGGCGCCGCGTGTTCGGCCTGACTGCTGAAAAAGCCGAGATCATGGCGCCCGCCATGTCCAACCAGGGCTGCTACAACGGTTTCCTGGTAGCGGCGCTGGCGGTCGGCCTGCTCCATCCCAATGCCGAGATCGCGCATGCCTTCGTGGTGTACGGGCTGGCCTGCATCATGGTGGCCGGCGTCTGGGGCGCGCTGACGGTCAAGAAGATCATCCTGTTCTTCCAGACCGTGCCTGCCGCGCTCGCGCTGGCCCTGCTCTATCTTTCGCACTGAGCCCCGCAGTCCCTCGTTTTAGTCCCTGCCAAGCAGGAATTTTTTATATATCGTAATATGACGATATTAGATTCGGAAAAACCCGATATGCAAATCGACGCCATTCACAAGGCATTGGCCAACCCGATGCGCCGCCAGATTCTTGGCTGGCTCAAGGAACCGCATGTGCACTTCGCACATCAGGTACACAACCTCGACGTCGGGGTGTGCGCCGGCCTGATCGACGCGCGGACCGGGCTTGCGCAATCGACCGTATCGGCCCATCTGGCAGCGCTGCAGCGCGCCGGGCTGATTACCTCGCGCAAGGTAGGCCAGTGGATCTATTACAAGCGTAACGAGGAAGCCATCAAGGCTTTCCTCGACCATATGAACGAGGGACTTTAGGAGTTAAGCATGACGACATTATTCGACCCCATCACCATCGGCGATCTCACGCTGCAAAACCGCATCATCATGGCGCCGCTGACGCGCGCCCGCGCCATTGGCGGCGGCCGCGTGCCGAACGCGCTCATGGCCGAGTACTACGTACAGCGCGCCTCCGCCGGCCTGATCCTGAGCGAGGCGACCTCGGTCACGGCGCAGGGCGTGGGTTACGCCGACACGCCGGGCATCTGGTCCGACGAGCAGGTCGAAGGGTGGAAGCTGGTGACCGACGCCGTGCACAAGGCCGGGGGCAAGATCATGCTGCAACTGTGGCACGTGGGCCGCATTTCCGACCCTGAGCTGCTGAACGGCGACGCGCCGGTGGCGCCGAGCGCGATCGCGGCCAAGGGCCATGTCAGCCTGCTGCGCCCCTTGCGCGACTATCCGGTGCCGCGCGCGCTCGAGCTGGCAGAAATCCCGGGCATCGTGGCCGCTTACCGCAAGGGCGCCGAGAACGCCAAACTGGCCGGTTTCGACGGCGTGGAAGTGCACGGCGCCAATGGCTACCTGCTCGACCAGTTCCTGCAAGACAGCACCAACCAGCGCACCGACATCTACGGCGGCTCGATCGAAAACCGCGCCCGCCTGATGCTCGAGGTGACCGACGCCTGCATCGAGGTGTGGGGCGCGGGCAAAGTGGGCATGCACCTGGCGCCACGGCGCGACGCGCACGACATGGGCGACTCCGATCCGAAGGCAACCTTCGGCTACGTGGCGCGCGAGCTCGGTAAGCGCGGCATCGCGTTCATCTGCGCGCGCGAAGGCTTGGGCGAGGACCGTCTCGGCCCTTACCTGAAGCAGCAGTTCGGCGGCGTGTACATCGCCAACGAAAAGCTGACCAAGGACAGCGCCGAACAGCTGGTGGCCGCCGGTGAAGCCGATGCGGTCGCCTTCGGCCAGTGGTTCATCGCCAACCCCGACTTGCCGCGCCGCCTGCAGCTCGACGCGCCGCTGAACCCGGTGCGGTCCGACAAGTTCTACGCCTCGAACGAAGAAGGCTATACCGACTACCCTGCGCTGCAGGCGTAACTTGCAGGCATAACTACTCGGCCACGGCTTCGACCTGGATGCGCAGGTCGACATCCATCTTGAAGCCGTAATCCTTGCCGGCGCTCAGGCCGAATTCATCGCGCCTGAATCTGCCGTAGGCATCCGCACCGCACATCTCGCGCTTGAGCATGGGGTGCTGGATGCATTTGAAGCTCTTGATCTGCAGATTGACCGGCCTGATCACGCCGTGCAAGGTCAGTTCGCCCTGCAGCTGGGTCGGGGCACCATCCTTGAAGCCGGTCAGCTTGCCTTTGTAGCGCGCCGCGCCGAACTTCGCCACATCGAACAGATCCGGGCCGGCCGCCCATTTGTTCAGTGCGTCCTGGCCGAAGTCCACGCTGGCCGGGTCGATGCTGATATCGACCATGCCGTAGCCGGCCGCCTTGTCCAGGGTGACCTTGCCCGAATTGCTGTTGAATTTCCCGCGCCAGACGGACACGCCCATGTGGTCGGCCTCGAAGCTGGGGAACGTGTGGTCCGGATCGATCTTGTAAGTGACCGGTGCTGCCAGCGCGGCGCCGGTGACGCCGGCCAGCAGGAAAAAGAGAAAGTGTTTTTTCATGGTGAGTAACGGTAGGTTCACAGTGCGGGAGATCCCGGAAACTTTCCTAACCGAGGTCTGACCCCGGTTAGGAAACGTTAGCTAAGCCTGCGCTGCGTTGACAAGCGTCGCCAGGTATTTTTCGTATTCGTCGTACATGCCGCCGAAGCCCTGCTGCATGGAGGCATGGCCGGACTTGAAGGTCTCGATTTCGATGGCGCTGGCGTTGAGCGGCGTGGAATGCAAACTGAGCGTGGTTTTGCCGTCGGCCTCGCTCAGGGTGCTCGTGTTGAGCACTTCCAGCGGCCACGTCGGGCTCATCGCGTGATGGATGCGATTGCCCTCGGCGTCGGCAAAGCCGTTGACGAACACCAGGCGCTCGGGCGGCGAGATCTCGCGGTAATCGAATTTTCCGTACATCTCCACGCCCGGTCCGAAACGCATGCAGTAATGGAACACGCCGCCCGGCTGAGGCTCGTGGCGGATCACCTCGATGGTGCAGCCCTGCGGCCCCCACCATTTCTGCAGGTGTTCGGTGTCGATCATGGTCTTGAACACGAGTTCGCGCGGCGCGTTGAAGACGCGCGTCAGTACGAAATCGACGCTGGAATCAGGGTTGGTCATCGTGGTGCTCCTTTGTTTGCAGGTGGGTGAGATAGTCGTCGAGCCGGTCGAGGCTGCCCTCCCAGAACCGGCGGTAATGCGCCATCCAGTCGGCTGCCTCGCGCAGCGGTTGCGCGTCGAGTTTGCAGGGACGCCATTGCGCCTGCCGTCCGCGGGTGATCAGGCCGGCACGTTCGAGCACCTTGAGGTGCTTGGTCACGGCTGGCAAACTCATCTGGAAGGGCGCCGCCAGCGCGCTCACCGATGCTTCCCCGTCCGCCAGGCGGGCCAGGATGGCGCGCCGGGTCGGATCGGCCAGGGCCGCGAACGTGGTGCTGAGGTGGTCTTGCCGCATACTAAACCCGGTGGTTAATTAACCTGAAGGTAAATTATCATCTGTCGACACGATCGTCAAGCGCCGCCCGTCTGCGCCGGCTGCCCGCGGCCGGGAGAACGCTGTCGAAATTTTTTACTCCGGTAACTTTGACATTCCTGAAATCGTTGCTATAATCTTGTCTTTCGCGGCTGTAGCTCAGCTGGATAGAGTACTTGGCTACGAACCAAGGGGTCGTGGGTTCAATTCCTGCCAGCCGCACCATTATTCGTAAGATTGAAGGCCTGAAGAGAAATCTTCGGGCCTTTTTTCTTTTCACACAACATTTTGTTGCAGTGTCACATTCTCTTACACTTTAGCCGCCAGACGGATTCTTGCGTTTTAAAAGAAGAAGCGCTCTCTTCCAAGGAATTAAACGCGCGTTAGTGTAGGTATTAACCTACAAATAATACGTTGGCTTGGTAATCTTTGTAAATATGCATTAGAATCGGACGCGCTCCCCTATGAAAATGTAAAAATGGACTTATAGGGGAGCAATTAATTTGCCGGTGCAAGATTGCAGCGGCGTTGCGCGCACGTCGCGTCGTATCGCCGATGTTGAACGCGCCTTTGCTAGCATTAAGCTCCCCGATTCTTGATAACCAGGCCGTCTTGCACGGCTGATTTTTTCTTACGAGGTAACACCTATGAAACATATGAAATCCCTGATTGCTGCGGCTGTCCTGGCAACCGCATCACTCGGTTCGACGGCGGCCTTCGCTGCTGACATTTCCAACAACCCGCAAGCGCTGGCTGTGCTGGACAACACTGCCAACTTCGGCAGCTCGTTCCTGCTGAACAACCAGAACAACACCTTTGCCGACAAGTTCCGTTTCTCGATCACCCGCGTCGAGCACGACTTCGACGCCATCGTGTCGTCGATCACCCGTAACGCTTCGACCGGCATGGACATCACCGGTCTGAGCCTGTTCAGCAACAACGGCACCCTGATCACCTCCGGTACCCAGGAAAGCACTGGCGCCGTGGACATCTGGAGCCTGCGCGCGGACAGCCTGGGCCTGGGTAACTACTACCTGCAGGTCAGCGGCAAGATGGTTTCGGGCACCGGCGGCAGCTTCGGCGGCACCGTCATGCTGGCACCAGTACCAGAACCAGAAACCTACGGCATGATGCTGGCAGGCCTGGGCGTGGTCGGTTTCCTGGCCCGTCGTCGCAAAGCAGCCAAGCAAGCGTAAGTTCTTGCTTGTTGCATAAAAAAACGGAAGCTTCGGCTTCCGTTTTTTTTTCGTCCCGAACCAGGCGCCCTAACCGCGCACTTTCTTGATCACGCTGCGGTTGCTCAGAATTTCCTCGATCTGCTCGAAGCGCACCGGCTTGACCATGTGATGATCGAACCCGGCCTCGAAGGCCAGCTGGCGATCCTTTTCCTGGCCCCAGCCGGTCACCGCGATCAGCAAGGTCATTTGCCCGCACGACAGGCGCCGGATACCGCGCGCCAGGTCGTAGCCCGACATTTGCGGCAGGCCGATATCGAGAAACGCATAATCGGGGCAAAAGCGCGCCGCCGCCGTCAGCGCATCGGGCCCGTTGTGGGTGATCACCACGCTGTGCCCCATGGCCGAGAGCAAGGCGCCGATACTGTTGACGAAGTCGACGTTGTCGTCGGCCAGCAAGATCCGGTAGGTTTCCGAGGTCATGAAGGCGGCCGGGCTGGTCTTGGTCGGCATTTCCGGCTCGACCACGATCGGCAGGCGCACCACGAATTCGCTGCCGCGGTTGATGCCGGCGCTGTGCGCTTCGATGCTGCCGCCATGCAGTTCGACCAGGCGGCGCGCCAGCGACAGCCCCACGCCCAGCCCCGCATTGGTGCGCTCCAGGGTCGAGTCGACCTGCACGAACATTTCGAACACGTGATTGAGCATGTCGGGCGCGATGCCGATGCCGTTGTCGGCCACCTGGATCACCAGGTCGCGCTCTTCCACCCGCGCCGTCAGGCTGACCCGGCCGCCGCGGTTGGTGTACTTGGCCGCATTGTTGAGCAGGTTCGACAAGATCTGCGCCAGGCGCGTGGCGTCGCCATGCAGGAACACCGGCCGGTCGGGCAGATCGATGGCCAGCTCGTGGCCGTGCAGTTCGATGTAGGAACGCACCACTTCGAGCGCATCGTTGACCACCGCCTTGAGTTCGACCCGGCCCATCTTGATGGCGAACTTGCCGGTATTGATGCGCGAGACGTCCAGCAAATCGTCCACCAGCCTGACCATCTGGCGCAGCTGGCGTTCCATGATGTCGGTGGCGCGCTGGGTGGCCTGGGCGTCGCCGCTGCGGATGCGCAGGATGTCGAGCCCGGTGCGGATCGGTGCCAGCGGATTGCGCAGTTCGTGCGCCAGGGTCGCCAGGAACTCGTCCTTGCGGCGGTCGGCCACCAGCAGCGCTTCCTCGGCCCGGTGGCGTACCTGCATTTCGTGCTCCAGCGTCAGGTTGGCTTCCTGCAGGGCGTGCGAGCGGCGTCCGATCTCGGCCAGCATGTCGTTGAAGGCCGCCACCAGCACCCCGATTTCGCCCGGATTATTGCCCGGCACGCGCAGGCTGAAGTCGCGCCGCTGCATCACTTCGCGCGCCACGTTGGTCACCGCCAGCAGTGGACGCGTGATGCTCTGCTGCAGGCGCGAGGCCACCAGGGCCGCGATCACCAGCGAGATCAGCAGCACGATGCCGAGGATCGCCGCGTAATTGAGCATGCGTTCGACCAGGCCGAAGCGCGCGCGCAGGTACACCGTGCCCAGCACTTCGCCATTGTCGACAATGTTGTGGTACACCACCAGCTCGCCACGGTCGATGGTGTAGCCGGGCCGGCCCGGCTTGACCGGATACGCCGGCTCCAGCGAACCCTGGGTGTAGGAGGCAAAGCGCACGCCGCTGCTGGTGTAGACCGCGCCCGACAGGATCTGCGGACGCACCCTGAGCACGGCCAGGTTCTGCTGCGCGCTCCTGGCATCGTTGAACGAGAGCGCCGGCGCGCTGACGCTGGCGATGATGTCGGCCTGGGTCATCAGGTCGTCGACCCAGTATTGCTGGAACGTGCGCAGGTCGTACAGCAGCATGGCGATCGAGGCCGACAGCAGCGCCACGAAGGTGGTCGAGACGGCCATGAGGATGAGTTTGCTACGGACGGAGCCGGTATCGTGTTGCATCACGGTGCTCCCTTGTGAACGTGATTGGCCACTGTCAGCAGGCGCGAACTGAGCTTGACGCTGTTCCGGTCGGCCGCTTCGAGCGAGACGTCGAAGCGCACGCGCTCTTCGACGATCCTGAAATTGATAACACTGCCTTGCTGCAGTCCTTGTTGCGATTCCGTCACCACCAGGGTCGGCCCGGCGCCGATCGCGCGCAGCGCATTGCGCAGGCGCACAGGATCGTCGCCGCCGACGAACAGCAGATGCACCCCGGCCGGCGCAGCGTGCTCGCGCAGGGTGCGCACCGCCACCGGCCGCCCCTGCACCACGCGCCCGGCCACGATGCGGGCCAGGTCGGCGGCCAGGTCGTCGGCCCCGGTCACGCCGATCACCAGCGGCGCGGCGCCATCGGCGAAGGCCGAGGCCGGAAACTCCGCGTAGCCCAGGAACTTATACAGGAAAGCGGCCTTGATGCTGCGTTCGAGTGATGCGGCGCCGCCCGCCGGCAAGGCCGCCTGCGCGCCGCACAGGCCGGGCACGGCAAGCGGCGCAAGTGGCGCAAGCAACGCAAACAAGAAACTGGCGGCCATGCCGCGCGACAGTGCGCGGCGCGGCGGAGAGGGTTCGCGGCCGGGCATGGGAGGCGCCGCGCTCAAAACCGCGCGCTCAGCTGGAGCGACACGGCGCGCTCGATCAGGCGGCGCGTGGCGGGCGGCCCGAATTCGGCGTGCGAGCGATGCAGCAGGTTGCGGCCGGCCAGCGCCACCTCCACGTTCCGAAGCGGCTGCCAGGCCATTCTCAGGTCGAGCTCGTAGTACGCCGGCACCAGCGGCTGCGGCAGCTGGCCGACCCGGCGCAGGGCCAGCTCGGCCTGCCACGCGTCGGACAGTTCGTGCGACGATCGCAGCGACCAGTAGCTGGCCGGATCGTTGGTGCCGATGCCGGTCGCGGCCGAGACGTCGCGGCTGCCGGGCACGAGGCCGGCGTCGATATCCTGCAGCACCATGCCGGCCACCAGGCGCCAGCGCGGCGCGACCTGCCAGCGGCTCCAGAACTCCAGCCCGCGCGTGTTCGCTTCGCCCATGTTGGCGAATTCGGCCCCCGGCGCAGGGGCCCCCGGCGCAGGGGCGCCCGGCGCAGGGGCGCGCGGTTCCAGGGTGCGCAAGCGGTCGTAATCGCTGGCGAACACGGTCACCGAATACGAGACGCTGGGCAGCGGCTGGGCGCGAAAACCGGCTTCCAGCACGCGCACTGTTTCGGCGACAAAGTCCGGACCGCCCTCGATGCTGTAGCCGCCGCGCGCACTGCGCAGGTACATGTCGCGGTCCAGGCGGGACGGCGCGCGCACGTTGCGCGAGGCGGCCGCCCACAGCACGCTGGTCGGACTGGCGTTCCAGACCATGCGCATGCTGGGCAGCTTTTCCATGCCGGTGTAGGTGTTGTGTTCCAGTTTGACTCCGATACTCATCCGCAAAGTACTGCTCAGTTGCATCTTATCTTGCGCGAACACATTCGCCCAGCGCAGATTCTTGTCCGCCGGGAAAAAAGCCAGCAAGCTGCCGCCGCTGACCCGGTCCCAGGCATGGCGGTAGCCGCCGCCCCAGGCCAGGCTGTGCGACGCGCCCAGACGCATGCCGTGCTGCATGTCGAGGTCGACCATGTCGAGCCGCTGCGAGCCGGTGCCGGACTGGACCCGTTCGGTATGGTCGAGCGAGGCCTGGATGCGCCAGTCGCTGCCGTCGGCCAGGATGCCGCTGGCGCGTCCCAGCAGGTTGGCGCCGCTCGCCCGCGTTTCGCCGCCGCCGCGCCGCTGCAAGCTGCCGCGGTACGCATCGGCGCTCAGGCTGGCGGCGCCCGTGCCGCTTTTCCAGTCGCTGCGAAAGCCGGCCTGGCGCCGCTCCAGGCCGCCGCCCGGCGCGTCCGCAAAGTCCTCGATGTCGCTGGCCTTGGCGTACACGCGGTACAGGCCGCCGCCGTCGAGCTTGCCGCCCTGGCGCACGGTCACGCCGCGCTCGCGCCGGCCGGCGTCCAGCGACAGCAGCGCGCCCTGGCTGTTGGCGGCGTTGCGGGTGATGATGTTGATCACGCCGTTGACCGCGTTGGCGCCCCAGATGGTCGCACCCGGCCCGCTGATGACTTCGATGCGCTCGATGTCTTCCATCACCACGTCCTGGGTGTCCCAGAACACGCCGGAAAACAGCGGCGAGTAGACGCTGCGCCCGTCGATCAGCACCAGCAGCTTGTTCTCGATGGTGCTGGCAAAGCCGCGCGCGGTGATCGCGTAGGTGCCGCCATCGCTGCGCGCCACCTGCAGGTTGGGCGCCAGGCGCAGCGCTTCGGGCAGGCTGCGGGCGCCGGCGCGGGCGATGTCGGCGCCGGCGATCACGTACAGCGACACCGGGGCATCGGCCAGGCGCGCCGGCTGGCGCGACACCGAGCTGACCACGATGTCGGAGAGCTGTTCCAGCGAAAAATCGAGCAGGGACGCCTGATCCACATTCGCCCGCGCGCCAGCGCCATGCAACAGGCCCGCGCATGCGATGAAATGGATCAGAAATGGCAGTTTACGCATGCTTGCTATCGTAGAACATTTTCTGTCATGAACAAAGCAGCGCACGTTAACAGCTATTTGCAAGCGTTGGTTTATTGTTGGTGGTGGCAATTTGCCTACAACAAGTTGCGCCAGTGCGACGCAAAGCGCATGCTAGACGCCGAATTCGGCCGCGGCCTTGGCGGCCCACAAGGCTTCCAGATAGCTCGGGTAGGGAATGTCGTAACTGTCGATGACCCCATCCTCGCCGACGAAACTGGTCCACCAGCCGTCGGCCGCCGCCGCGATGGCGATATCGCCCGGCTTGCAATGCTCGCCGATGGCTTCATCCTGTTCGAGCACGACGATGTTGACCCTCCTGTGCTTGACGATACTTGCCATGAATCACCTCTTGTTTATTTTGAGCCATAAATAGAATAGATAACTGACATCACAAACATCAATTAGATTTATTTTCTGCAGTGCAGCATACTGCATCTGTCTCCTCTATTCTCCTCCAAGAAAATAGATTCAGCCCGCTCTCTGAGCGGGCTTTTTTTTGCCTGGAGGCTCGAGCGGGCGACAAGGCTGAACCTTGGCGGCCTGGCATGGCCCGATCCCGACAGCGCCCGAGGACCGGCACAGCATGCCGCCAGGCCCGCCCGACTGCGACGCCAGGCCCGGCCCGATCGATGCGCCCTGGCCAAGGAAGCCCTGCGAAAAGTCCGATCCGCGCCTGTTTGGTGTACGATTCGCTCATGTTTTCGTTTCCACAACTTCGCATCGTCAATTTTTCATGAAACAGGCTTCTCATGCACGAAACTGGTAACGCCGCCGGAGCGGCCAGCGCCGACTGGAGCGCCACCGACCTGGGCGACCCGCTCGCCTGGCCCGATACCTTGCGCCAGTGCGTCGACATCGTCCTCAACACCCCGCTGCCGATGCTGCTGCTGTGGGGCCCGCGCCGCATCGTGGTATTCAATGACGCCTACGCCGACCTGGCCGGTCCGCGCCACCCGCGCGCTCCGGGCGGCCGCGTTCCCGCGGTCTGGCCCGCCCCGCTCGCGGCCAGCCCGGCGGCGCTCGAGCGCGCGCTCGGCGGCGATGTGGTCCGGCTCGAGCGCCAGCGCCTGAGTTTCTTGCGCGACGGCGCCATGGAAAGCGCCGACTACGACCTGTTCTACACCCCGGTGCGCGATGGCGCCGCGGTCGGCGGCGTGCTGTGCGCGGTGGCGCCGAGCGCGCCTCCGGCCAGCGTGGCGGCGCCCGCCGACGGCTTGCGCATCCTGGTGGTCGAGGACAATCTGGACTCGCAATACCTGGTGGTCGAGATGCTGCGCGCCTTCGGCCACGAAGCCGAAGGCGTGGGCGACGCCGAAAACGCGCTGGCGATGTTGGCCCGCAACAGCTACAACGTGCTGTTTTCCGACGTCAGCCTGCCCGGCATGTCCGGGGTCGACATGGCGCGCGAAGCGCTGCGCCTGCAAGGCGGCCTGAACGTCATCTTCGCGTCCGGTTACGGCGATGCCCTGCTGCGCCATGTGGAGTTCGCCCACCAGTCGCTGCAAAAACCCTATGAACTTGAACAGCTGCAAGCGGCACTCGCCACAGTTTCCAAGCAGCTGCATAGCGGAGTATGATCGGTTCAAGTGTGTGGTTCGATGCGGCGCCGGTCGGCTAGAATCGTCGTCGCGCCGCCCGCCGCAGTAGTGCGCAGGAGACGTCGCGGGGCTGTCCCCGCCCATTCCTTCACGGTTGCCCAAATCCAGATGATGATTCCCACCGAGCCAATCGGAAGCATTCCGCGCCCCCCAGCCCTGATGGCCGCGGTCGAAAACGGCAAGCTCAGCGACAGCGAGCTCGACGCGCTGTACGAGGACGCCGTGCGCGACACCGTCGCCCGCATGGAAGCGACCGGCTCGACCGTCATCAGCGATGGCGAGCAGCGCAAGTACCATAACTTCCTGACCTACTGCGTGCACGGTTCGCACAATACCGCGCCGGACGGGTTCCAGATCCCGTTCGCGGACGGCCACACGCGCCGCATGCCGCGCCTGATGCGCGCCCCGTTCCGCTACGAACGCTACGCCGACAGCTACCTGGCCGTGGCCCGGCGCTATGCCACGGTGGCGGTCAAGCAGGCCGTCATTTCGCCCTCGGCCCTGTCGCTCATGTACCCGTCCGAAGGCTTGCCCGGCTACTCGCGCGACCAGTTCATCGACGACCTGCTGGGCGAGCACGAAACCGAAATCCGGCGCTGCCTGGCGCAAGGCGCGCACAAGGTGCAGGTCGACTTCACCGAAGGCCGGCTGGCCGTCAAGCTCGACCCCAGCGGCGAGCTGCTGTCGAGCTTCATCGACCTGAACAATCTGGCCCTGAACCGCTTTTCCAGCGCCGAGCGCGCGCTGATCGGCGTGCATACCTGCCCCGGCGCCGACCGCGATTCGACCCACAGCCTCGATGTCGACTACGCCGAGCTTCTGCCCAGCCTGTTTGAACTGCAGGTCGGCAGTTTCTACATCGCCCTCGCGAGCGAACCGGACCCGGCCCGCGTACTGAAGATCATCGCCAGGCACCTCAAGCCCGGACAGCGCGTGTTCGTCGGCGTGATCGACCCCATCGATCCGGTCATCGAAACGGCGGAACTGGTGCGCGACCGGATCTTGCACGCGGCCCGGTTCATCGCCCCCGGCCAGCTCGGCAGCACCGACGATTGCGGCTTTTCGCCATTCTGCGACGACCGCTCGACCAGCCGCGATACCGCCTTTGCCAAGATCGCCGCGCGCGTGGCCGGCACCGCGCTGGCCAGCGCCATTCTGCGGGAGCGTGCGTGAGCGAAGAACACGACGAAACAGAACTGATGCGCGCGGTGGCCCTGCGCAACGCCAACAGCCTGCTGGCGGCGCGCCAGCGCGCCCAGCAGGAACTGATGGAAACCAAGGATGCCTTGCGCCACGCCAACACGCGCATGGAAAACATGCTTGAAAGCCTCACCGATGGCTTTTGCGCGGTCGACCGCGGCTGGCGCATCACCTACATCAACGCGCGCGCGCTGCAACTGCTGTCGGCGCGCGGCAAAACCCGCGAAGCCCTGCTCGGCCGCGTCATCTGGGATGAATTTCCCGAACTGCGCACCAGCGCCATGGAAGAACAGTTCCGGGGCGCCATGGATTCCCAGCAAACGACCAGTTTCGAATTCTTTTACCCCAGCCTGGGCAACTGGTTCGACCTGCGCGCCTACCCGTCCGACGGCGGCCTGACCGTCTACTTCCAGGACATCAGCAAGCGCAAGGCCGATGAACAAGCCCTGCTCGACGGCAGCAGCCGCCTCCAGGTGGCGCTCTCGGCCGGGCGGCTGGGCGACTGGCGCTGGGACGCCGGCGCCGACCGCGTGACCCTGGGCGCGCGCGCCGCCGAAATCTTCGGCTTGCCGCCGGAAACCCCGCTGCCCTGGGACAGCCTGCGCGAGCGCCTGCACGATGGCGACAAGGACATGGCGCGCACCGAATTCCTGCAAGCGTTCGCCCAGCACACCGACCTGAACATCGAGTGCCGGGTCGACCGGCCCGATGGCGACCAGTGCTGGATCGGGGTGGTCGGCCGCGCCGATTACGACCGCGACGGCGCCGTGCTCGGCATGACCGGCGTGGTGCAGGACATCAGCACCCGCAAAAGCGCCGAAGACACCCTGCGCGAGAGCGAGGAAGTGCTGCGCGCGCTGGCCAATTCGATTCCCCAGCTGGCCTGGATGGCCCAGGCCGACGGCGCCATCGTCTGGTTCAACAAGCGCTGGTACGAGTACACCGGCACCACGCCCGACCAGATGGTCGGCTGGGGCTGGCAATCGACGCACGACCCGGACGTCTTGCCGCAAATGCTGGTGCGCTGGCATGAATCTATCCGCACCGGCAATCCGTTCGAGATGGAGTTTCCCATCCGCGGCGCCGACGGCGAATACCGCTGGTTCCTCACCCGCGTAAACGCCGTGCGCGACCGGCTCGGCCACGTGGTGCGCTGGTTCGGCACCAATACCGACGTCGACCAGGTCAAGCGCGTGCAGCAAGCCCTGCGCGACGAATCGAACGTGCTCGAACTGCTCAACAGCACCGGCAGCGCGCTCGCTTCCCAGCGCGACCTGCGCTCGCTGCTGCAAACCGTGACCGACGCCGCCACCGGCATCAGCGGCGCCCGCTTCGGCGCCTTCTTTTACCATGGCAAGGACGGCGATGGCGACCTGTTCACCCTGCACACCGTGGCCGGCGTCGCCCCGCCCGAGTTCGAGACCGATGGCGAGCTGCACACCAATGCACTGTTCGGGCCGAATCTGCGCAGCGTCAGCGTGCTGCGCTCGGACGACATCGGCGCCGACCCGCGCTACGCGCCGCCGCACGCGCACGGCGCCACGCCCGAGGACCAGAGCGGGGTGCGCAGCTACCTGGCGGTGCCGGTCATCGCGCGTTCCGGCGAAGTGCTGGGCAGCCTGGTCTTCAGCCACCCGGAAACCGGCATTTTCAGCGAACGCACCGAGCGCATCGTGGGCGGCATCGCGGCCCAGGCCGCCGTGGCGATCGACAACACGCGCCTGTACGAAGCGGCCCAGCACGCGGCCGAAGAGCGCAAGGTGCTGCTGGAAAGCGAACGCTCGGCGCGCGCCGAAGCCGAACGCACCAGCCAGATGAAGGATGAATTCCTGGCCACCCTGTCGCACGAACTGCGCACGCCGCTGTCGGCCATCCTGGGCTGGGCCCAGGTGCTGCGCCGCGGCAGCCGCGACCAGGCCGACCTGCAGCGCGGCCTGCAAACCATCGAGCGCAATGCGCGCGCCCAGGCCCAGCTGATCGAAGACTTGCTCGACATGAGCCGCATCACGTCCGGCAAGGTGCTGCTCGACATGCAGACCGTCGCGCCGGCCGGGTTCATCGACGCCGCCATCGAGACGGTGCGCCCGGCCGCCGACGCCAAGAACATCCGCATCGAGAAATTCTACGCCCCGGGCGTGGGCATGATCGCCGGCGACCCGGCCCGATTGCAGCAGGTGATCTGGAATTTGTTATCGAACGCCATCAAGTTCACCGCGCGCGACGGCATGGTCTGCATCGCCCTGCGCAACGTCGAGGGCCATGTCGAGATCGCCGTCAACGATACCGGGGTCGGCATCAAGCCCGAATTCATGGCCCACGTGTTCGAACGCTTCCGCCAGGGCGACGCCTCCACCACGCGCAAGCACGGCGGACTGGGGCTGGGCCTGTCGATCGTCAAGCACCTGATCGAGCAGCATGGCGGCACGGTGCGCGCCGACAGCCCGGGCGAAGGCCATGGCGCCACGTTCACGATCGAGCTGCCGGCGGCCAACCGCCAGAGCCAGGCTTCGCGCGCCGGCCGCCCCCCTTCCCTGCAGGTGGCGCCGCTGACCCCCGAGATCCTGCTGCGCGACCTGTCGCACCTGAACGTGCTGGTGGTGGACGACGAACCGGACGCGCGCGACCTGATCCGGCGTATATTGTCTGATTGCAACGCCACCGTGCGCACGGCGGCCAGCGCGGCCGACGCCCTGGCCGAGTTCAGGAATGCGCCGCCGGACGTGCTGGTGAGCGACCTGGGCATGCCGGACGTGGACGGTTTCGAGCTGCTGGCGCAGGTGCGCGCGCTCGGCCACGGCGGCGGCGGCGACGTGCCGGCGGTGGCGCTGACCGCCTTTGCGCGCTCCGAAGACCGCCTGCGCGCGCTGGAAGCGGGATTCATGGCGCATATCGCCAAACCGGTCGAGCCTAGCGAGCTGATCGCTACGGTGGCGTCCATGGGGGAAAGCCGGCCGCGCTGACATACAATGGGATTCCTACCGCCGCACGCGGCGCTGTCCTACAAGAAATGTTCGATACACTGTTACACTAGCAACATATTAAAATCGCGCGTGCGCTCTTTGCCGCACGCCCCTCCGCCTTGACCGAGACAACGCATGCCAAGCCGAGAAGACATACTGAACGCAAAAATCCTCGTGGTCGATGATTCGTCAGACAATATCGAACTGATGGAAGAGATATTGCGCGAAGAAGGCTACAACTGCGTCAGCTCGACCATGCTCCCGGAACAAGTCTGTCCGCTGCACCGCCAGCACTGCTACGACCTGATCCTGCTCGACCTGCAAATGCCCGGCATGAACGGCTTCCAGGTCATGAAGGGCCTGAAGGAAATCGAACAGGGTGGCTATCTGCCGGTACTGGCGCTCACGGCCCAGCCCAGTTTCAAGATCGCCGCGCTCGAAGCCGGTGCGCGCGACTTCATCAGCAAACCGTTCGACCTGCTCGAAGTACACAAGCGCATCCATAACATGCTGGAAGTGCGCCTGCTCTACAAGGAACTGGCGCAGTACAGCCGCGCCCAGCAAGAGCTGGCGCTGCACGATCCGCTGACCGGGCTGCCGAACCGGCGCCTGCTGGAAGACCGCATCGAAACCACCTTGCAGCACGCCAACCGGAATCACCACAAGGCCGCGATCATGTATCTCGACCTCGATGGCTTCAAGGCGATCAACGATACCTATGGCCACTCCTACGGCGACGAAGTGCTCAAGATCGTGGCGCAGCGCCTGGTGGCGTCGTCGCGCAAGGAAGATACGGTGGCGCGCCTGGGTGGCGACGAATTCATGGTGGTGCTGGGCGAAGTGTCGGGCCTGGCCGATGCGCATGGGCCGGCGGCCAAGCTGGTCGAGGCCGTGTCCGAACCGTTTTTCATCAACGACCTGACCTTGCGCCTGTCGACCAGTATCGGCATCAGCATCTATCCGGACGACGCCGAAACGGTGGAAGCGCTGATCAGCATTGCCGATTACGCGCTCTACGAGGCCAAGCGCGGCGGCAAAAACCGTTTCTGCGCCACCTCGGCCACGCCGGCCGCACCGCTGGCGCAGGATGCGCTGGTCGTGGCGCCGCGCCGTTAACGGCCCTTACCTCTCTTCAGTCAACAAAAAACCGCCGGTCCCGCCATTGGCGGGAGCGGCGGCTTGGAACACAGGGGACAGCGTCATGCCCTCCCCTGCGCCCCGGATTACTTGGCGCCCTTGCCCCCCTGCTTGGTACTGGCCTCGATCGACTTCGCATGCTGGTGATCGGTGCTGGCGTTGACCATATCGGGCGGTACTTCAATGCGCGTGATGCCCGCATCGACCGAGATCGGATCGCTGGCCGGGAAGGTCATCTCGACTGCATCGTCGAGCAAGGTTTCCTTGGCGGTCTGTTCGTCGGTATCGCACTCTTCGTCGGCCAGCACGTTGATCGCGCTGGCCCACTTGACGAACTTGAGGTTCGCCAGATCGCCGATGGTGGTGATATTGAAGGCGTCGTGCAGCGCCTTGGCGTCCTTGGTGCTCAGGCCGCGCATGGCCGAAAGCGGCGCGTTGCGCAGGTCACGGAAGCATTTGCCGGTAAATTCGGCGTCGACGATGGTGTTGATATTCATGGCTTACCCTTTCAATGTGCCACGCCACGATGGTGGCGATGTGCCGCGCCATTCGGCAGCGGTTGTCCTGATGTCACTATCGCATACGCCCCCACCCAAGTATGTGCGTTAGCGTACCTTGCATTCTGAATGCCACCTATTCGCTTGCATTTTGACATTGGATTACCCGATTGATATGATGAACGCCGCCCCCTCAAGACAGCCGCATTCGCTTTTACCAGGGGCAAATTTCCGGTTCTGCTATCCTGTCGGCAGCAATGCTCCAGACGTGCTTCAACCACCACCGCAGTGCAGGAATGACGTGACAACAATAGAAAAACCGAAGATTCTCGTCGTTAACGATGATCCGGCCAGCCTGCTCGCATTGACCAGCCTGCTGGACCAGTGGGCCGACGAGTCGGGCTACGCCGTCCTGTCCGCCCGCTCGGGCCAGGAAGCCTTGCGCCAGGTCCTCCTGCATGACTTCGCGGTGATCCTTCTCGACGTCAACATGCCCGGCATGGATGGCTTTGAAACGGCCGAAGCCATCCATCAGCGCGCGCGCTCGGCCGACATTCCGATCATCTTCGTCACCGCTTTCCTGGCCGATGAAATCGACCGCCTGAAAGCCTACCAGCGCGGCGCCGCCGATTTCCTGTTCACGCCGGTCATTCCGCAGATCCTGCACGCCAAGGTCCAGGTGTTCGTGGCGCTGGCCACCAAGAACGAGGAACTCAAGCGCCAGACCCACAAGCTGAGCCAGCGCACCACCGAGCTGACCGCCACCAACAAGCGCCTCACCCGCGAAATGGAAGAGCGCCAGGCGGCCGAAGCGAAAAGCCACGCCAAGGATGAATTTCTGGCCATGCTCGGGCACGAACTGCGCAACCCGCTCAGCGCCATCAGCAGCGCCGCTTCGCTGATCGGCCTGCCGGGCGCGCCCGCCGATACGGTCGGCCGCGCCAAGCAGATCATCCAGCGCCAGAGCCAGCACCTGTCGCGCATCGTCGACGACCTGCTCGACCTGTCGCGCGCCATGTCCGGCAAGATCTTGCTCGACAAGCAAACCCTGGACGTCTCCGCCCTCGTCTCCGCCTGCCTGGACACCTTCAAGGCCACCGGCCGCACCGGCAATTATCTGGTCAATGTCAACCTGGAACCGGGCTGGGTCGACGGCGACCCGACCCGCCTCGAACAGATCGCCACCAACCTGATCGACAACGCCCTCAAGTACACCCCGCCCGGCGGCACCATCGACATTGCGGTGACCGATACCGGCAAGGAAGTCGTGCTCGAAGTGCGCGATACCGGGGTCGGCATTTCGGCCGAACTGCTGCCCCACGTGTTCGACGTGTTCGTACAGGGCAGCATCACGCTCGACCGCGCGCAAGGCGGCCTGGGCATCGGTCTGGCCCTGGTGCGGCGCCTGGTCGAGCTGCACGGTGGCAAGGTTTCAGCCCATAGCGACGGCGCCAGCGCCGGCTCCACCTTCGTCATCCACCTGCCGCGCGCCGCTCCCGTGGCGCCAGGCGCCCATCCGGCGCCGGCCGCCCTGGCGCTGGACAGCAAGCCCGCCATCCTGCTGATCGAAGACAACGATGACGGCCGCGAAATGATGGCCACCATGCTCGGCGCCTACGGCTACCCGGTGCGCTACGCGGCCGACGGCGTGCAGGGCGTGCAGATGGCGCGCAGCTTCCTGCCCGACGTCGCCCTGGTCGACATCGGCCTGCCCGGCATCGATGGCTATGAAGTGGCGCGCCGCCTGCGCCAGGACAGCGACACCAGCCACATCAAGCTGATCGCCCTGACCGGCTACGGGCTGGCCGACGACCAGCGGCGCGTGCTCGAAGCCGGCTTCGACAAGCACCTCGTCAAGCCGGTCGACATCGACCACCTGCTCGACGCCATCGGCCAGTGCGTGGCCACTGCGGCCGACTAGGTTGCGGCCGGACGGCGGCGGCCCTACATGGTCGCCGCCACCTCATCCTCGCGCAGCGCCATTTCCTCGGCCAGGGCCGCCAGGTCCAGCTTGTTTTTCTTCGCCTTCGGAAACATTTCCTTCTCTTCTTCCTGGACGTGGTGCGCGATCTGTTCCGACAGTACTTTCACCTTGGCGTCGTACAACTCGTCTTCCGGGTCCATTTCCTGCAGCTGGGCGATCAAGTCTTTCGCGCTGGCATGCTCGACGGTGGCCTCGTCGACCAGCTCTTCATTGTCCTCGCCGGCATCGCGCACGGCCGGGTAGAAAATCTCTTCCTCGATCGTCGCGTGCAGGGTCAGCGCGGTGCAAATCTGGTCGGCAATCTTCTTCTTGCGGTCATTGTCGCCCTCGCCCAGTGCCTCGTATTGCTTGAACAATTCTTCCACCTCGCGATGATCCTCGGTCAGCATCGCGATGGCATCCCTCTTTGTCGTGTTCATGGAAAACTCCCTCGTCCGATGAAAAAAGTGGCAGATAATCGAAGCGCCAGATTGTCCAAAAAGCGCCGCCGCGTATGTGCGCCACTTCACCGTGCGCCCCTGCGCTGCGACAAGCGCGCGAAAGCTGTTGTATGATTTGGGAAACTTTCTTAGAGCCCAGCATGACCTTACCGCCCTCCCCTCCGCTTGACGCCGACCCGGACCGCCAGCTTGCCGGGCGCGACGCCGACCTGACCGAACTGCTCGGCCACCTGACGACCTGCTGGGATGACGAACGACGCCAGCTGGCGCGCAAGCTGCACGACAGCCTCGGCTCGTCGATGACGGCCCTGACCATGCACCTGGCCCTGCTGACCCAGCAACTGCCCAAGGAAAAGGCGCTGCAGGACCGCACCACCCAGATGAAGCAGCTCCTGATGACCATCATCAACACCAACCGCGACATGCAGTTATCGCTGTGGAACGATAAGCTGGAGTTTCTTGGAATCAAATCGGCGATCGCCGAGCTGGTCAGCGATTTCGGCAAGGAGCACCGCGTGGTGGCGCGCTGCAGCCTGCCCGACGACGATGAAACCTACGCGCGCGAGCATGGCGTCGCCCTGCTGCGCGCCCTGGAAGAAGGCTTGCGCAATATTGCCGCGCATGCGGGCGCGACCGAAATCGATGTCATCCTCGACGATGGCGGCGACGAGATCATGCTCACGGTACGCGACAACGGTGTGGGACTGGGCGATCGTTCGGGCGAGTCGTCCGGCTGCCACGGCCTGCGCCTGCTGCGCGAGCGGGCCGCCTACCTGGGCGGGGCGCTGTCGGTGATGCCGGCCCCGCAGCGCGGCACGGTGATGACCCTGACCCTGCCCAAGGCGCCGGTCGCGCACACGGCGGCCGGCGGATGATGCCGTTGGCGTGAGACGTGTCATTTGCGCCACTGTCAGCACTGGCAGAAATGACAGGAAACCGATATCGATGCGGCTTACCCGCGCGGCAGGCCGGCCAGGGGCAGGACCTGCGCTTCAGTGCAGTTTCACCTGCGGCGTGCTGCGCTTGATCAGGAAGCGCGCCAGCGCCAGCACGCCGGTCCGCACATGACCGAGCACGGCCGCGTGATGCATCAGGTGCAGGCTCACATACATCATGCGCGCAAAGAAGCCTTCGACGAACCAGCTCAAGCCCTTGAGCGAGCCCATCAGACTGCCCACGGTGGTGGTCTGGCCGAACGACACCAGCGAACCGTAATCCTTGTATTCGTAGGGCTTCGTTTGCGGCGCCTTGCCCGCCTGCTGGCGCAGGAAGGTCGCCAGCAGATAGTCGGCCTGCTGGTGCGCTGCCTGCGCGCGCGGCGGCACCATCTTGCCCTCGGCGTCGACGCAGGCGGCGCAGTCGCCCATGGCGTAGATGCCCGGCGCATCCTTCACGCGCAGGAAGCCGTCGACCTCGATCTGCCCGCCCTTGGCCAGCGGCAAGCCAAGCGTGGCCAGGAATTCCGGCGCGCGGATGCCGGCCGCCCACACGCACAGGTCGGACGGGTACACATTGCCGTTCTTGTCGCTTACCTGGTCGGGCGCGATGCCCGTCACGCGGCACTCGTTGACCACCTTGATGCCGCGTTCGTGCAGCAGCTTGAGGGCCGCGTTCGACACCCGTTCGGGCAGCGGCGCGAGAATGCGCGGCGCGCCTTCGAGCAAGGTGATGCGCACATCCTGCTGCGGCTTGAGGTGCTGGAAGCCATAGGTGGTGTAGACCGCGCTCGCTTCGCGCAGCTCGGCCGCCAGTTCGACGCCGGTGGCGCCGCCGCCGATGATGACGATATCGACCCCGGCCGCCGGCTCGACCGCCTTGCGCGCATCGGCCCGGGCCAGCAGTTTGAGCAGTTGCAGGCGGAAGCGTTCGGCGTCTTCGGTCGCATTCAGGGAAATCGTGTATTCCCTGGCGCCGGGCACGCCGAAATAATTGGAGGTGCTGCCGACGGCAATCACCAGCGAGCCGAACTCGAGCGTGCGCTCGGGCAGGACTTCCTCGTCCTGGGGCGTGCGGATGGGGCCGATGGTCAGGCGCCTGGCGGCGGCATCAAGTCCGGTCAGGGCCCCGTAGACGAAGCTGAAGCCGTTATCGTGGGCCAGCATCTGGTAGGACAAGCCTTCCTGGTGGATATCGAGGGTGCCGGCTGCGACTTCATGCAGCGAGGGTTTCCAGATGTGCGACAGGCGGCTATCGACGAGAAACACCTTGGACGGCCCCAGCTTGCGGCCCAGTTTGCTGGCCAGTTCCAGGCCGCCCGCCCCACCACCGACAATCACTATTTCGCCGCGCAAAAGTATCTCCCTGAATTTTTTGACAACGACAGTCTACTGCGATCCGGGAAATCGCGCCCACGCTGTACAGGTGGGCACTGGCGCGCCGCTTTGCAGGCGTCAGTTCTTATCGCGGCCGTGACCGTTGCCGTGACCTTTGCCATGCCCGCGATCCTTGTCATGATCGCGATCCTTGCGGTCATGACGATCGCGTCCGCCATCGCGGTCGCGTCCATGGTCCCTGTCGCGCCCGCCGCCGCGCATCTCGCGATAGCGCGGCGCATAGGTATTGGTGTACCAGTCGTCGCGCACGAAATACACCTGGCGCCCGCACGCGTCGTAGCGCGCGCAATGCTTGCTCCATTTTTTCATGTGCCCTGGCGGCACCCGCAGATACACCGGCTCCGGCGCCCCGCGCACATACCGTTCGACCACCACCGGCTGCGTATAGACCACGGGCGGGCGGCCGAAGTCGCCCAGCTCGATGCGTCCGTAAAACCCCGGCTGTCCGATGTTGATGCTGACATTGGTCTGGGCCTGCCCGGACAGGCTCGCGCCCAGCAGGACGGCGGCGATGATCACGCTTTTCATGGTTGCCTCGCAAAGAAAGTCAACGCGCCCGGCAGGCGCGCCGTCAGCCGCCGGCGCCACGCGCCTTGCCGCTCACATTCATTAGTTTAGCAAAAGCAACAGCCAAGTCGGTACGCAAACGCACACAGCCTGCTTCACATGGCCCGGAACAAGGCCATGAAGGGCTGGCTCACGGCCAGCGTCTCGGGCCGGGTGCGCAGGCGCAGCACCCCGCGCCCGGTCTCGTCGCGCGCCACCGAGGCGATCGCCTTGAGGTTGACGATGGTCGAGCGGTGAATCTGGCGGAACATGGCCGGATCGAGCGCCTCGAGCAGTTCGCGGATGGGTTTGCGCAGCAGCGCCTCGCCCTGGGCCGTCATCACCACCGTGTACTTGCTGTCGGCCTGAAAATACGCGACATCCTCGACCATGATCAGGCGCGTTTCCGTTCCCGCGCTGGCGGTCAGCCACACCAGCGGTTCCGGCCTGGCCGGCTGCGGCAGCTCGCGTCCCAGCTGGCGCAGCAAGGCCGTCAGCATGCCGGCGTCCGGGGTGCCGCTGGCCAGGCGCGCCTTGACCCGCTGTACCGTGGCGGCCAGGCGCGCCGGCGCCACCGGCTTGAGCAGGTAATCGAGCGCGCCGCGCTCGAACGCATCGATCGCGTACTGGTCGTAGGCGGTCACGAACACCACCTGCGTGGCCGGGCTGACCTCGGCCAGCGCGGCGGCCACGTCCAGCCCGCTCAGCCCGGGCATGCGGATGTCGAGGAAGGCCACCTGCGGCTGGTGCGCGGCGATCGCGTCGAGCGCGCTGCCGCCATCGTCGCAGGCGGCCACGATGCGCAGCTCCGGCCAGGCGCCGGCGAGCAGCTGCACCAGCGCATCGCGCAGCAGCGGTTCATCTTCGGCAATGACGCAATCAACCATGCAGCTTCTCCTCCAAAGGTGCCGTGACAGCGGCTGAATATGGCACGCTGATCGTGGCCGCCACCCCGCACGGGTAGTTCGACACGATGGTAAAGCCCGCGCCGCTGCCGTACGCCAGGCGCAGCCGCTCGCGCACATTGCGCAGGCCGATCCCGGTGCCGCCCCCTTCGGCGGAAAAGCCGCGTCCATCGTCGGCCACCGTCAGCGCCAGCGCGCCGTCGTGCACGCGCGCGATGATCCACACCGTGCCGCCGCCCGGTTTCGGTTCCAGCCCGTGCTTGATGGCGTTTTCGACCAGGGTTTGCAGCATCATGGCGGGAAACGGGGCCCCGTGCAATGGCGCCGCCACCTCGACCTGCAGGCGCAGGCGCGGCCCCATGCGGATGGCCAGGATGTCGAGATAGGCGCGCACGCGCTCGAGTTCATGGCCCAGGGTCGCGAGCGCGTCGTCGGTGCGCGGCAGCGAGTTGCGCAGGTAGGTGATCAGGTTGCCCAGCATCTCGTCGGCGCGCGCCGGATCGCTGCGGGTCAGCAACTGCGCATTGGCCAGGGTGTTGTAGAGAAAATGCGGTTCGACCTGCGCATGCAGCAAGCTCAGCTTGGCGACGGTCAGCTCCTTCTCGGTCGCCGTCTGGATCGCCGCGGCCTGCTCGCTGCGGCGCCGCTCGGCCACCCGGCGCGCCACGGCGCGCCCGATGGCGTCGGCGTTTTCCAGGTTGGCGCCGGCGTCGAGCAGGAACCAGTCGGTCCAGGCCCAGCGTTCCGGTTCGCAGATCAGGGTCACGCTGCCCGCGTCGCCATTCGGCGTGACGGTGACGATGACCTGGTTGCCGCTCGGCCCGCTGTGGCCGGTCATTTGAAACAGCAAGCCACCGCGGTAAGGATGCAGGTAACGGATCTTGGCGCGCACCTGCAGGCTGTCGCGCGCACTGTCGACCTGCTCGGCGCCGGGCAATTCGCGGATCGCGGCATCGATGATGTCGAACGTCTCGCCGGCCTCGAACGGCACTTCGATCTGGCGCCGCTGGCGGCTGGCCAGGGTGCCGGGATTGACCTCGCCGGTGAGCAGGCGCACCCGCCGCACATGCGAAAACGCGGTCACCGCGGCCAATCCCGCAGCGCCCAGCACGAGCAGCAACAGGGCGCTGCCGCTGTCGCGGTCGTGCAGCAGCGTATGCGCCAGCGTGATCGCCAGGATCGTATTGGCGATGGTCCACGCCAGGGTCACGCGGAAGATAAAAAAGAAACTCGTCATGATGAGCAATTCCAGTCAGGGAGGGGTGAAACGACTATAGCAAGCGCTCCCTGGCGGGCGGGACCGAATCCGACGAAACCGCGCCGGCGCCGACGAACGCCCGCTTTGCGTGTCCGTTTGCCAGTGTTTGCGGAACGCAAGATAGCACACCGGACAAGCTCGCCTCAAGCCACCCTTTCTGTACCACCCGCGCCACCCCGGCGCGGCAATTGCGCAACATCGGCAAGCCAATCGGCACAGCGCGTTAGATCCATATCAAGCTTTGCCCCAAGGCGCGGCGGGCGCGGTTTTTCCATGAATATTCGCAGGTACTATTCCCTTGCAGAAAGAGCTTCTGCAAAGAAAACCCCAACCGAAGAAACCAAGGAGCTGGAATGAACACAACGATCAAGCAGCAGCGCACCCTGTCCACCCTGGCCGTACTCGCCGTCATCGCCGCCGGCCTGGGGCTGGGCGCGCCAGCGTACGCCGCGCAAGCGACGGCCACCGCCGGCGGCACCGTGGTCACCCCGATCGCCATCGTGGTCGGCACCAACCTGGCATTCGGCACCTTTGCCGCCGCGGCCGGCGGCACCATCACCGTCAGCACCAGCGGCGCGCGCGCCGTCAGCGGCGTGGTGGCGATGGGCGCGTCGGCCACCTCGGCGGCCAAATTCGATATCACGGGCGAGCCGGGCAGCACCTACGCCATCACCCACTCCGGCACGGCGGTGCTGACCAACACCGGCGGCGGCGGCGAAACGATGGTCCTGGCCAAATTCAGCGACCTGACCGGCGCCAATGCCACCTCGGGCGATGTGTCCACCGGCACCCTCTCGGCCGGCGGCACCCAGTCGCTGTATGTGGGCGGCACCCTGACCGTGGCCGCCAACCAGGCTCCTGGCACCTATGCCGGCAATGTCATCGCCACCGTTGAATACAACTGACGCGCGTGCGCGCTGGCGCCGCCTGCTGCGGCGCAGCGGCACGCTCGGCGTGGCTGCCTGCCTGCTGGCAGCCACGCCGGGGCGCGCCCAGTTGAACGCGGTGGCCGCGGGCGATCTCGCCTTCGGCCGCTTCGCCGCCATCTCCACCGGCTTCGTCAGCGTCGGCACCAGCGGGGCAAGATCGTCCGGCGGCGGCGTGGTGCTGCTGGCGTCGGCCGGCGCACCGGCCAGGTTCACCATCAGCGACAAGACGCCCGCCAACGCCAGCCTGGTCTACATCGTCAGCCTGCCGGCCAGCGCCAGCATCAGCGACGGCGCCTCAAGCATGGTCCTGACCGATTTCGTCAGCTCCCCGGCCGGCGCCGGCGTGCTCTCCGGCGGCACCCAGGTGCTCGCGGTCGGCGCCACGCTGCAGGTCGCGGCGGGCCAGAGACCCGGCAACTACAGCGGCGCCTTCCACATCACCATCGAATATCAATAGCCGATCATCATCCTGCGAGGCCCATCATGCATTCCACCTTCTCCTTCACGCGCGCCAGGCGCCTGCTCGCGGCAGCGATCCTGATGGCCGCCCTGCCCGTGCAGGCGCTGGCCGGCCTGATGCTCAACCCGACCCGCGTCGTGTTTACCAAGAACCAGCGCGCCGCCCAGGTCGAACTGATCAACAGCGACAGCACGCCCGCCACCTACCGTATCAGCCTGGTCAACCGGCGCATGACCGAGAACGGCGAATTCACCGGCGCCGACACGGCCGGGCCGGACGACCGCTTCGCCGATACGATGCTGAGCTTCTCGCCGCGCCAGGTCACCCTGCTGCCCGGCACCGCGCAAGTGGTGCGCGTCATGCTGCGCAAACCGGCCACCCTGGCCGCCGGCGAATACCGCTCGCACCTGCACTTCGAAAAACTGGCCGACAGCGGCGGCGCCAGCAGCGTGGAAACGCAAGCGGCCAACACGCAGCAGATCGGGGTGGTCCTCAACACCCTGATCGGCGCCTCGATTCCCGTCATCGTGCGGCACCAGACCGAGGGCGCCAGCGTCACCCTGAGCGCACTCGACGTGCAGCGCGGCGCCAAGGGCGCGCAGCTGTCGTTCCAGATCGGGCGCAGCGGCGACAGCTCGGTGTACGGCGACGTCAGCGCCACCTTCGTGCCGCAGGGCGGCTCCGAACACGTGCTGGCCAAGGCCGCCGGCGTGGCCATCTACCCCCCCAACCCCATGCGCAAGGCCAGCCTGAACCTGACCATGCCGCCCGGCGTGACGCTGGCGCGCGGCACCGTGCACCTGCGCTTTCGCGAGCGCGCCGAAGCCGGCGGCGCGGTACTGGCCGAAGCCGCGCTCGCCCTGCCCTGAGCGGAGCGCGGCCGCGCGCGTCGCCATGCGCCCCCACCGCCTGCGCCAGCGCGCCTGCCAGCTCTGCATGCTGCTGTTGCTGCCCGTGCTGGCACCGCTGGCGCCCGCGCGCGCGGCCGGCGCCGACGGGCCCGACCTGGTGCTCGAAGTGCGGCTCGGCGAGCATCCGGTGTCCGACGCGCTGGGCGCCTACCAGCATGGCGACGACGTCTACCTGCCGCTCGGCGAACTGGCGCGCATGCTCACCATTGCGATCCGCACCGAACCGGCCGAGGGCCTGGCCAGCGGCTACATCCTCGACGAACAGCGCGGCTTCCGGCTCGACCTGGCGCAGCGCCTCGTGATCGAAGGCGAGCGGCGCGCCACGGTCGACCCGGCGCGGGTAAAACGCCAGGCCGACGACCTGTACGTCGCCAGCCGCCTGCTGGCCCAATGGCTGCCGCTGGACCTCGACATCGACATGGCCAGCCTGGTGCTGCGCGTGCGCGCGCGCGAAAAACTGCCGCTGCAGGCGCGCCTGGAACGCCAGTCGCGCGGCGGCACGGCGCAGCACCATGACAGCGGCCCGGCGAGCGTCTACGCCCGCCTCGACACCCCCTACGCGCTGGCCGGCATGCCCTTCATCGACCAGACCGTGGCCCTCGACGCGCGCCGCCGCGGGACCACGCTCGACTACACCGCCTATCTCACGGCCGACCTGGCGGGCATGGAGGCCGCGCTCTACCTCAACGCCGGCAAGGCCGCCGGCGGCGCCACCGGGCGCCTGACCCTGGCCCGCAACGATCCGGACGCCGGCCTGCTCGGCCCCCTGCGCGCGCGCACCCTGCAAATCGGCAGCGTGCTCGCCCCGGGCGTGGGCGACATCGCGCTGGCCAGCACCAACGGCACCGGCGTAGCCGTCTCCAACCGCGCGCTCGGCCAGCCGGCGCGCACCGAGCGCCATACGCTGCAAGGCGACCTGCCGCCCGGCTGGGATGTGGAGCTGTACTTCAACGACGCGCTGATCGGCTTCCAGCAGGCGCGCCCCGATGGCCGCTACCGCTTCGACGACCAGCCGCTCATCTACGGCAGCAACGAATTTCGCCTGGTGTTCCACGGCCCGCTGGGGCAATTGCGCATCGAGCGCCACAGCTTCCTGATCGACCAGGCCGTGCTGGCCCCGGGCGCCGTCGCCTACAGCGCCAGCCTCCAGGGCGAGCAGCACGGCGGCGCGCGCGCGCTGGTCCAGGCCGAAGTGGGCCTGGCGCCCCAGCTCAGCGCCAGCGGCGGCGTGGTGCGCCTGGCGCTGGACGGCCAGGACAAGCGCTACGCCAACCTCGGCCTGCACGGCTACTGGCGCGCCCTGCTGGCCGACGCCGCCCTGGCGCGCGCCGGCGACGGCGGCAAGCTGGCCCGCATCGGCCTCAAGACCCGGGTCGGCGGCATGGCGTTGGGCGCCAGCCATGCGCGCCTGGACGGCTTTGTCAGCGAACTGTTTTTGCCCGGGGCCGACCCGCTGCGCAGCCGCGACGAACTGCGCCTGGACGGGCTGCTGCCCGGCGGCGGGCCCGCGCCCATGCCGCTGTCGCTGCAGCTGCGGCGCGAGCGGCTGGCGTCCGGCGCCACCCGGCACGAAGCCGGCGCGCGCCTGTCGGCCTACCGCCAGGGCACCGCGGTCAGTGCCGGCGCGCTGTGGCGCGAGGTGGATGGCGTGCGGCGCGCCGACGGCAGCGTACAGGCCAGCCGGCGCGTGGCCGGCATCGGCGTGAGCGGGCAACTGCAAGTGGCGATCGTGCCCGACGCCGCCCTCTCGGCGCTGGCGCTGGCGGCCGACAAATTCGTCGGCGACGGCTACCTCCTCAACGCCGCCGTCACCCGCACCTTCGCCGACCGGCAACTGCGCTGGAGCGCGTCCCTCAACAAGGGCGTCGGCAGCGTCGGCGTCGGCCTGAACGCGTTCTACACCAGCCGCGGCGACTACGGCGGCGGGGTGCAGCTGTTCATGGCGATCGGCCAGGACCCGAGGAGCGGGCGCTGGCTGCACGACGCCGTGCCGATGGCGGCCACCGGCGCGGCCTCGGTGCGCGTCTTCCTCGACAAGAACCGCAATGGCGTCATGGATGGCGACGACGAACCGATCAAGGGAGCCGGTTTCGCCGTCAACGGCGGCACCCACCTGGCGCGCAGCGGCGCCGACGGCGTGGTCTACCTCAACCGCCTGCCGGCGCACCAGCACGTCGCCATCGCGGTCGATCCCGCTACCTTGGAAGACCCGCAATGGCAGGCGCGCGAACCGGGACGGCGGCTGGTGCCGCGCCCGGGCAAGGTCAGCCGGCTGGAAATCGCGATCGGCATCACCGGCGAAATCGACGGCACCACCTATCTGATGGGTGCGGGCGGCAAGCGCGGCATGGGCGACTTCGAGCTCGAACTGCTCGACCAGCGCGGCGCGATCGTGGGCAAGACCAGCAGCACGGCCGACGGCTACTACGTGCTGGGCGGCGTGGTCCCGGGCGACTACCTGCTGCGCCTCGCCCCGGCACAACTGGCCAGGCTTGGGCTGCAAGACAGCGGCATGCACCTGATCAGCATCGACCCCGCCGGCAGCATCGTCAACGGCAAAGACTTCCACGTCACCAAATAATGCTCAACCGGGGTCAGACCTCCGACTCGAAACATTTCCTTCCCCCAAAACCGGGGTCAGAGCTTTAATTAGCAACATTTAACAGTTAACGTGCAAATCGATACCAATCCGGCTGTTTTCTTGTGGCGAACGAGCGCCCCCCGGTACCGGCCAGGCGGAGAGTCGATGGCGCTCAGCCCGGCTGCGGTCAGGCCAGCCTCCCCGGATTTAACAATGTTTCGATTCGGAGGTCTGACCCCGGTTAAGAAATGTTTCGATTCGGAGGTCTGACCCCGGTTAGGAAATATTCAGGTCGCGGCGGCCTTGGAGTGGTCGGCGATCCATTGGTCGATGATCTTGCCGAGCACGTCGAGCGGCACCGAGCCGTTCTTGAGGATGACGTCGTGGAAAGCCGGCAAGGTGAAGCGCTCGCCCAGCGCCAGCCGCGCTTTCTCGCGCAGTTCGAGGATGCGCAGCATGCCCAGCATGTAGGCGCAGGCCTGGCCCGGCCACACCACGTAGCGCTCCACCTCGGCCGCGCCGATGCCGTAGTCGATCGCTTGCTGGCGCGTCCAGCCCTTGCTGTGCAAGCCGGTGTCGACCACCAGCCGGCGCGCGCGGAACAGTTCCGATCCGAGCGCGCCCAGCAAACCCGGCACATCGCCTTCGTACCAGCCCTGCTCCACCGCCAGCCGCTCGGTGTACAGCGCCCAGCCTTCGGCGTGCGCGCTGCCGCCGCCAAAAATGCGCTGCGTGCGCCAGGCCGGCAGGCCGCTCAGTTCCTGCTGGATGGCGAGCTGGAAGTGGTGCCCCGGCACCGCTTCGTGATACGCCAGGCTGCGCATGCGGATCATGTCGAACGCCGGCCCGCGCAGCGGCACCCAGAAGATGCCGGGCAGGCTGCCGTCCGGCGCCGGCACGCTGTAGTGCGCCGACGCGCTGCCCTCGGTCAGCGGCGGTTCGCGCCGCACTTCGACCGGCGCGCGCGGCTTGAGGTTGAACAGACTGGCGCTGCGCTGTTCGGCGTCGCGCACCATGGCCGCGTAACTGGCCAGAATCGCCGCGCGCGGATCGGGTTCGGCCGCCGGCTGGAAGGTTTTGTCGAGCGCTTTCATGCGCGCGTCGATGCTGCCGTCGGTGAATCCGAGTTGGCGCAGGTGGCGCTCCATCTCGCCCTCGATGCGCGCCACTTCGCGCAGCCCGATAGCGTGGATCTGGGCCGCGTTCAGGGTACTGCCGGTGAAGCTGTCCAGCGCCTGGCTGTACGCGGCGGCGCCGTCGGGCAGGCGCGCAATGCCGGCGTCGTCGCCGGTCTTGGGGTGCAGTTCGGCCAGCAGCGCCTGGGTCCTGGCGTAGGCCGGCAGGATGCTCTTGCCGACGATGGCCGCCGCTTTGTCGATGGCGGCGGCGCGCGCCGCCGGCGTCAGGTCGGCCAGGGCGGCGCTGCGCTCGGCCAGCGAAAGCACCAGCACGTTCTTGTCGGCGGCCGGCTTGAGGAAGGCGTCGACCTGCCCCTGCGCGCGTTCGAGGATGAAGCGCGGCGGCAGCAAGCCGCGCGCGGCGGCGGCGCGGGTGCGCGCGCTGGCCTGGTCCATGCGTTCGCCAATCTGCGCCAGGCGCGCCAGGTAGCTGTCGACATCGGCCGCGCGCCGCATCGGGTGCGCCGCGCTCATGAAGCTGACCAGCGCGATGTGGGTGCCGCCGAATTGCGAGAACACGAAGGCGTGGTCCTCGAAACGCTCGCCGGCCAGGTGGTTGGCCAGCGACCAGCGCATGGTCTCGGCCGACACGCGCTGGGTGCTGTCGAGGGACCCGGCCAGGAAGCGGTCGAGCCGCGCCACGCCCGCCCGGGCCAGCGCCGCATACCTGGCGCGGTGCGCGACGGTCATCGGCGTGAGCTGGCGGTCCAGGGCTTGCTGTTCGGCGCCGCTGAAATACTGGTCGACCGTGGCGCGCTGGGGCGACAGCCGCACCCAGTCGGCGGCAAAGCCGTCGGCCCATTTGTCGAAGGCGGCGGCGCGCTTGTCCACCGCGGCTGCGGCGCTGGCGCCGGCGCTTGGCAAGGCAGCGAACACCGGCACGGCGGCGCCGCCAAGCGACAAGGCCACCAGGGCGGCAATCAGACGGGGCGCGATGGCGCGCTGGAACGGGACAGGCATGCGGGAATCTCCGGAAAATCGGTTGCTGGGGCGTGTTGCGGACGATCTGCAGCCGGCCGCGACAGAATTTATCATGGATCGGGCCTGGAAACCACCATCCCGGCACGCAACGGCGCCCGTCAATACAGGCGAAACGCCTTCTCCACGCCATCGGCGGCGGGCTGGCCGGGCGACAAAAAACGACAATTGCTTACCTTTCGGGACTGGCTTGGCAGGCCCGACTGGAGTAGCATGGCGGGCCACGATGCCCGAGCATGTCGCCGGCGGCCTGAGCCGGTACAATGCCGCCATCCCCCAGTCATTCGTCAAAGGTCATTGCATGTACATCAAGAATACCGTCCTGGCGGCCGCCGCCCTGTTGCTGGCCGCCAGCGCGCAAGCCCAGATCGCCGTTACCGCCGAAGTCGGCACCACCGGCGTCGGCGCGCACCTGATTTTCCCGATGGAAAAAACGCTGAACGCCCGTTTCGGCGCCAGCTATTTCCAGTACAAGTACAACGACACCGCCAGCACCGTCCACTACACGATGAAGGCCAAGCTGCAAAACATCGACGTGCTGTTCGACTGGCACCTGATCGATAACAGCCCGTTCCGCCTGACCGGCGGCGTGGTGTACAACGGTAACAAGGTCAGCATGGTGGCACGCCAGGATTCCAACGGCAACTACAACATCAACGGCAAGACTTACGCGGCCAGCCAGGTCGGCATCCTCAACGGCGGCATCGAGTACAACAAGGGCGCGCCCTACCTCGGCGTGGGCTGGGGCAATGCCTTGAGCACCGACAAGAAGTGGCAGTTCAGCGCCGACCTGGGCGCACTGTGGCAGGGTCATCCGAACGGCCGCCTGGTGCAGTCGGGCTGCACGGCCACCAGCGCCGCCTGCACCCAGTTGGCGCGCGACGTGGCAGTCGAGCGCGTGAAGATGGAAGCCGACGTCCAGGCCTACAAAGTGTATCCGGTGCTGCGCGCCGGCGTGAGCTACCGCTTCTGACAGCGCGTCGCGGCAGCGCGTCGCGATAGCGCGTAGCAACAGCGCGCCGCCCGGGCGTGGTTTTGGGTAGCATTGGCTTTTTAACAGGGGTGCGCCATGAAACCACGCTTTCACCCGCTCGCGGCCCTTGCCGCCTGCTGCATGCTCGTGCTCTCCGTGGCCGCCTGCGGCGACAAGCACGAGCCGACCAAGCCGACCGTTTCGGCCGCCGTGAGCGCCACGCGCTAGGGCTTTTGCGCCCCGGCCGGCGCCGGACAGAGTAAACTACGCCCTTGTTCTTTTGCTGCAAGGTCGCTTCCCCATGTCTTTTGATTCCCTCGGTCTGATCGATCCCCTCGTGCGCACGCTGGACGCGCTCGGCTATAGCACCCCCACCCCGGTGCAGGCGCAAGCCATTCCGGCCGTGCTGGCCGGACGCGACATGATGGCCGCCGCCCAGACCGGCACCGGCAAGACCGCCGGCTTCGCCCTGCCCCTGCTGCAGCGCCTGACGCTGCAGGGCCAGGTCGGCGCCAATGCGGTGCGCGTGCTGGTGCTGGTGCCCACCCGCGAGCTGGCCGAGCAGGTGCACGAGAGTTTCCGCGCCTACGGCGCCGGCCTGCCCTTGCGCACGCATGTCGCCTACGGCGGCGTCAGCATCAATCCGCAGATGATGAAGCTGCGCAAGGGCCTCGACGTGCTGGTGGCCACGCCCGGCCGCCTGCTCGACCTGTACCGCCAGAACGCGGTCAAGTTCGAGCAGCTCGAAACGCTGGTGCTCGACGAAGCGGACCGCATGCTGGACCTGGGCTTTTCGCGCGAGCTCGACGCCGTGTTCGCGGCCCTCCCGAAAAAACGCCAGACCCTGCTGTTTTCGGCCACCTTTTCGGACGAGATCCGCGCGCTGGCCGGCAAGCTGCTGATCGACCCGCTGAGCATCGAGGTCAGCCCGCGCAACAGCACCGTCAAGCGCATCCGCCAGTGGGTGGTGCCGGTTGACAAGAAGCGCAAGCCGGAACTGTTCCTGTATCTGCTGAAAAAACACCGCTGGGGCCAGGTGCTGGTGTTCGTCAAGACGCGCAAGGGCGTGGACCAGCTGGTCGAGACCCTGCAGGCGCGGGGCATCGCGGCCGATTCGATTCATGGCGACAAGCCGCAGCCGGCCAGGTTGCGCGCGCTCGACCGTTTCAAGGCGGGCGAAGCGAAGATCCTGGTGGCCACCGACGTGGCCGCGCGCGGACTCGACATCGACGACTTGCCGCAGGTGGTCAATTTCGACCTGCCCATCGTGGCCGAGGATTATATTCACCGCACCGGCCGCACCGGCCGCGCCGGCGCTTCCGGCGAAGCGGTCTCGCTGGTGTGCGCGGATGAAGTTCAGTTGCTCGCCGCCATCGAAATCCTCACCAAACAGACCCTGGAACGCATCGAGGAGCCCGGTTTCTCGCCCGAGCACCGGGTGCCGGCGACCAACACCGCCGGCGAGGTGCTGAAAAAGCCCAAGAAGCCGAAGAAAGCCAAGGTCACGGGCGAAATCTCGAGCGTCGACGTACGCTTCCGCCCGCGCTGAGTAGCCGATCCGGGCACGCTTGTGCCACATCAAGCCTTGCTGATAAGTCATTGATATCCTGAACGATCCGCCGCCTCCGGCGCCTCGTTCAGGAATCCCATGGCAAGCACAGCGCACGAGGCGGCCGTCCATGGCGGCCTGAGCGAAGCCGAAGCCGCGCGCCGCCTGGCCGCGGACGGCCCCAACGCGCTGCCGGCCGCCTCCCGCCCCGGCCTTCTCAAGCTGGCATGGGATAGCGCGCGCGAACCCATGTTCCTGCTGCTGCTCGGCGCCGCCGCGCTGTATCTGACGCTGGGCGAGCTGCACGAAGGCCTGTTCCTGCTGGCCACGGTCGCCCTGACCGTGGGCCTGTCCCTGTATCAGCAAGGCAAGACCGAACGGGCGCTGGACGCCCTGCGCGAGCTCGGCAGCCCGCGCGCGCTGGTCGTGCGGGACGGCCACAGCCGCCACCTGGACAGCCGGGCCCTCGTGCGCGGCGACCTGATCGTCGTGGCCGAAGGCGACCGCGTGCCGGCCGATGCGCGCCTGCTGGCTGGCCACGCACTGCGGGTCGACGAGTCGCTGCTGACCGGCGAATCGCTGGCGCTGGACAAGGCCGCCGGCGCCGACGGCGAGGCCGGCGCCTGCCTGTTTTCCGGCACCCTGGTCGTCGCCGGCCACGCCACGGCGATCGTCACGGCCACCGGCGCGCACAGCCGCATCGGCGCCATCGGCGCTTCCCTGCGCCAGCTCGCGCCCGAGGCGTCGCCGCTACGGCGCCAGACACGCCGCCTGACCGTGATGTTCGCCGTGCTGGGACTGGCCCTGAGCGTGACGCTGGTGCTGTTGCATGGCTTGCGCGGCGGCGCGTGGCTGCAGGGCGTCCTGGCCGGGATCGCCCTGGCCATGGCGATGGTGCCGGAAGAATTTGCCGTCGTGCTGGTGGTGTTCCCGGCCCTGGGCGCGTGGCGCCTGGCGCGCGAGCGCGTGCTCACGCGCCGCCTGGCCGCCATCGAGACGCTCGGCGCCACCTCGGTGCTCTGCGTCGACAAGACCGGCACCCTCACCGAAAACCGCATGCGCGTGGCGCGCCTGCACGCCGCCGGCCAGACCGTGGCGCCCGGCGCGGCACTCGGCCCGGCCGTACGCGAGCTGCTCGAATATGCGCTGCTGGCCAGCGCGGCGACCCCGTTCGACCCGATGGAACAGGCATTGGTGCGGCTGGCCCGGCGCGAATTGGCCGGATCGGACCAGCTGCACCCGCACTGGCGCCTGGTGCGCGAAGAGGCGCCGCGTCCGGCCCTGCGCGCCATGCTGCAGGCCTGGCGCGCGCCGGGCTCCGAGGCATGCACGGTGGCGGCCAAGGGCGCGCCCGAAGCCATCGCCGCCATGTGCCGCCTCGACGCCCGGGGCACGGCCGCCTTGCTGGCCACGGCCGACGACATGGCGCGCGACGGCCTGCGCGTGCTGGCCGTGGCGCGCGCCGGCTGGGATGGCGCGCAGTGGCCGCCGCATCCGGCGCGCCTGGGCTTTACCTTGCTCGGACTGGTCGCCCTGGCCGATCCGCTGCGCGCCGGCATTCCGGATGCGGTGCGTGCCCTGCGCGCGGCCGGCATCCGCGTGGTGATGATCACGGGCGACTATCCATCGACCGCGCAGGCCATCGCGCGCCAGGCCGGCCTGGCCGAGGGCGCACTGCTGACCGGTGACGCGCTGGCGGCGATGAAGGCGCGCGAACTGCGCGCCTGCATCGGCGAGGTGACGGTGTGCGCGCGCATCGCGCCGGAGCAGAAGCTGCGCATCGTGCAGGCGCTCAAGGCCGGCGGGGCCATCGTCGGCATGACCGGCGACGGCGTCAACGACGCCCCCGCGCTGCGCGCCGCGCACGTCGGCATCGCCATGGGCCAGCGCGGCACCGACGTGGCGCGCGAGGCGGCCGTGCTGGTGCTGCTGGACGACCGCTTCGATGCGATCGTCGCGGCGGTGCGCGCCGGGCGCCGGATTTTCGCCGGCATGCGGCGCGCGGTGGGCTACCTGGTGTCGGTCCACGCCTGCATCGCCGGCATGGCGCTGCTGCCGGTGCTGTTCGGCTGGCCGGTGCTGCTGCTGCCGATGCATATCGTGTTCCTCGAACTGATGATCGACCCGGCCTGCACGCTCGCCTTCGAGAACGATGCGCCCGATCCGGACAGCATGCGCAAGCCGCCGCGCCGGCCCGGCGCGCCCCTCATCGGCGCCGCCGGCCTGCTGCGCGCGGGCCTGCACGGCGCCCTGGCGCTGGCCCACGTCATCGCTGCGTGGCTGTGGGCCTGGGCCGTGCTGGCGCCGGATGCGGCGCGCGCTTTTGCCTTCACTGCGCTGGTCGGCGCCAACCTGGCACTGATGTTCGCGCACGCTACGCGGCGCCGGCCCAACCGGGTGCGGTGGATGATCGCTGCGGGCGCGCTCGCCGCGTTGCTGGCCGTCATCTACGTGCCCGCGCTGGCGGCTGTGTTTCATTTCGCGCCATTAAGTGCCGCGCAACTGGTTTGGGCGGGCGCCATCGGGCTATCCCTTGCACTTTGGCCAGCACTGTTGGGACTTGCACAACGCCTGCGCAGATAATGCAACGCCGCCGTGGACATTCTGCCATCTGTACTGGGGAAAATGCCGCAACTGCACCGCTATTGGCCTGTGCGCCAAGGTTCCACTGGAGTATCATACGGATCAAGCCACAAAACGCCGGACCCCTATGCCCCAGCCACTTCCATTCGTTCCCGCAGCCATGCTGAACGTCGCCGCGCTCAAGGCCAGCTGCGCGGGATGCAGCATGCACCAGCTGTGCCTGCCGATGGGACTCGATGAAGACGACATCACCCGTCTCGACAGCATCATCGGCAAGCGCCGCCGCCTGTTGCGCGACGAGCGCCTGTACCAGATGGACGAACCGTTCCGCAACCTGTACGCGATCCGCTTCGGCCACTTCAAGACCTACCAGGTCAATGCCGGCGGCGAGCAGCAGATCACGGGTTTCCAGATGGCCGGCGAACTGCTGGGCATGGACGCCATCAGCGGCGACCGCCACCATTGCGACGCGGTCGCGCTCGAAGACAGCGAAGTGTGCGAAATTCCGTTCGCGCGCCTGGAAGAACTGTTCGGCGAGGTGCCGACCCTGCTGCGCCACTTCCACCGCATCATGAGCCAGGAAATCACGCGCGAGCAAAATGTCATGCTATTGCTGGGAAATATGCGGGCCGAGCAGCGCTTTGCGGTGTTCCTGGTCAACCTGTCGGCACGCTATGCGGCGCGCGGCTACTCGGCCACCAGTTTCCAGCTGCGCATGTCGCGCGAGGATATCGGCAACTACCTCGGCCTGACCATCGAGAGCATCAGCCGCCTGCTGTCGCGCTTCAAGAAACAGGGCTGGATCGGCGTCGACAAGCGCGAAATGACCCTGCTCGATCCGGCCATGCTCAAGGCGCTGGCCGCCGGCACCGAGCAGTGCAGCCCGATGGCGTAGGTCGGAACAAGCCTGCGGGAATCAGTTTTCCAACAGGCGATAGTATGTTCGCAGGTAATTATCAGGACATCATTACGGGCTTTCCTCTTCCCCGCGCGCCATATCTGCTACCTGCCTTATCCTTCCGACCTGTACGCCGCCGCGCACGCGTGAGGCAGCGCAAAGGCGGGACATGGGCGCTCGCTACAATGCGCCATGCCCACCCCTCACGACCTCGGATACCGTTCGCTGTTCGCCCACCCGGAACTGGTGCGCGAACTGATCACGGATTTTACTTCCTTCAAGCTGCTCGATGAAGTCGCCCTGTCGGCCTTCGAGCGGGTCAATCCCGCGTATGTGAGCGAGCGCTTGTCGGCCCGCCAGGACGACATCGTCTGGCGCGTGCGGATCGGCGACGAGTTTCTTTATGTGTATATCCTGCTGGAGTGCCAGTCCGGCGTGGACCGCTGGATGGCGCTGCGCATGCAGACTTACATCGGCTTGCTGTACCAGGACCTGGTCAAGCGCCATGAATTGTCCCCTGGCCTGCTGTTACCGCCGGTGTTGCCGCTGGTGTTCTACAACGGCTTCCCGCACTGGAGCGCCAGCATGGACCTGGCCGGACTTCTCATGCACGCGCCCGCCGAACTGGCGGCGCTCCAGCCAACGCAGCGCTACGTGCTCATCGATCAGCAACGTCTGGACAGAACGGCGCTGGAAGCAAATGCCAGCTTGCTGGCGCTGCTGTTCCGGCTTGAACTTTCACTCTTTCCCGAGGTCTCAACAGACGTCTTGCCTGCGCTGACGACGTGGTTCAAGGAATCACCCAGGCCAGCCTGCGGCGCTCGATTCAGGTATGGGTAAACGGTTTGCTGGCACGCGGAACCGGCAATTCGGAATTGTTTATGGTTGATAGTGTGGAGGAGGATGCTGACATGGGAGGCAAACTTGCAACGTGGGCCGAGCAGATCGAGGAGATCGGATTTCAAAAGGGGTGTGCGGAAGGTAAGGCGGAAGGCAAGGCTGAAGGACAAGTCATTGCCCTACGCGGGGCGCTGGGCAGCCTGTTGCGCAAGCGGTTCGGCGAATTGCCGGGGCCGGCAACGCAGCGCATCGGTCAGGCCACTCAGGCAGAGCTTGAACAGTGGTTCGAGCGCAGCCTCAACGCGCCCAGCCTGCAGGCCGTGTTTGACGATGGCGCGGCATTCACTTGACCCGAACTATCTCGCGCGCCTTGGCACGGCGAACAAAATATCCAGGCTAGAACGGCGGATGCGGATCGTCCGGCACGACGACCAGGTAGTAGGTCAGCACGCTGGCCAGCGCGCAAAAGGTCCAGAAGAAGAAAAAGCCGATGGTGTACGCCGCCATCGGCGAGAGCGTGATGTCGCCCACATGCAGCGCCTCGCGCGGGTCGAACAGCGCAAAAAAACAGCCTTCGGCCAGCATCGCCGCCAGGAAGGCGGGCCACAACACTTTCATCGCAAGTCGCATCTGCACTCCCCCGGTCAGTGAGCAAGGTCCGCAGCGTCGGCCTTGATCGCCAGCGCGTGTTCGCGCGGCCAGTGCCAGGCCGCGGCCAGACGCCAGTCACGCTTGCCGCCTTCGACCACCACCTGCCAGCGCGCCCGCTCCAGCAGCGGCAGCGCCACCGAAAAGCGCCCCGCCGCATCCGGAATCACGTCCAGCTTGCGGTCTTTCTGCGGCTGGGTGGCGTGCGCCAGGTGGATGCTGAACGGCGCGCCCAAGGCCTGTCCGCCGCTGCTCAGGGTACCGGACAGCTTTTCCGTGGCCGGATCGTAGCGCGCGTCGAACGCCAGGCGCATGGCGCTGGCCACGCGGTCGCGCCGCAAGTCCTGGTTGATCGCCTTGCCCTTCTTGTAGTAGTCGTCGACCACCATCGCATCCTGGCCGCGCCAGGCGACGACACCGAGGTTCACGCCGGCCACCACCACGATGGCGGGACCGAGCATCAGGAGCCATGGCCAACGGTGCTTGTACCACGGGCCGATGGAGGGAGTCAGAGGTGAGGCGGTTTGCATGCGGGTCTCCTTGTTTGCTTTATTTTGGCACGATGAACACGGCTTTTTCACGCACGCTGAGCGACGGGTCGTCCACCGCCGTCAGTTCGAACTCGATGTGGTTCGATCCGGGCGCCGCCGCGCCGCGCGCCGCCGCGCTGCGTTCGACCTGCACCCGCACCGGCACCGCGCGTGTGCTGGCGCCATCGAGCACCGCCTGGTCGGTCGTGGCCAGGCGCACCGAATCGATGCCCGACACCTTGATGCGGAAGGTATGCCCGGTTTCGGCGGTATTCATGATCTGCAGGCGGTACACGTTTTCGATCATGCCGTCGCCCACTTCGCGCCCCATCGAGCCGCGGTCGCGGATCACGTCGAGCTTGAGCGGCGTGCGCAGCGCCAGCGCGGTGCCGAAACCGGCCACGATCAGCACCAGCAGCGCGGTGTAGATCAGCACCCGGGTGCGCAAGATGCGCTGGCCGATGCGCCTGGCCGACCACTTGTTGTCCATCGCGTTGTCGGTCGAGTAGCGAATCAGCCCGCGCGGCAGGTCGATCTTGTCCATCACGCCGTTGCAGGCGTCCACGCAGGCGGCGCAGCCGATGCATTCGTACTGCAAGCCCTTGCGGATGTCGATCCCGGTCGGGCACACCTGCACGCACATATTGCAGTCGATGCAATCGCCCTTCTTTTTCGCGTCCTGCGGCGTGGCCTTGGGATTGAGCGCGCCGCGCGGTTCGCCCCGTTCCTGGTCGTAGGTGACGATCAGGGTGTCCTTGTCGAACATGGCGCTCTGGAAGCGCGCGTACGGGCACATATATTTGCAGACCTGCTCGCGCAGCCAGCCGGCATTGCCGTAGGTGGCGAAAGCGTAGAAGCCGATCCAGAACCATTCCCACGGTCCCAGCGCAAAGGCGCCGATATTGGACAGGAGCGAACGCACCGGGGCAAAGTACGCCACGAAACTGAAGCCGGTAAACAGCGCCACCACGCCCCAGGCCAGATGCTTGGCGGTCTTGCGTGCCAGCTTGTCGGCGGTCCAGGGCTGGCGGTCGAGACGGATGCGGGCGCTGCGCGCGCCTTCGATTTTGCGTTCGATCCACATGAAGATCTCGGTGTAGACCGTCTGCGGACAGGCAAAGCCGCACCACACCCGCCCCGCGATGGCGGTGACGAGAAACAGCAGGTAGGCGGCGATGATCAGCAGCGCCGCCAGGTAGATGAAGTCCTGCGGCCACAACACCATGCCGAAGATGTAGAACTTGCGCGCCCCGAGGTCGAACAGGACGGCCTGGCGGCCGTTCCAGTTCAGCCACGGCAAGCCGTAGAACACCAGCTGGGTGATCCATACGCACGCCCAGCGCAAGCTGGCATAGCGCCCCTTTGCTTCGCGCGGATAGATTTCCTCGCGCGCGGCATACATCCGGATCACAACCGGCTTGGCGGCGGCCTCGGTCATTTTTGCGCCACCCCCGGCGCCGCCGCCAGGCTCGCTGGCGCCGGGTCGTTGGACAGGCTCCATACATAGGCAGCCAGCACGTGGACCTTGGATTCGCCCAGGAACTCGTGGAAGGACGGCATGGTGTTGGTACGGCCCTTGCGGATCGTTTCCATGATCGTCTCGGCGCTGCCGCCGTACAGCCAGACCTTGTCGGCCAGGTTGGGCGCGCCCAGTGCCTGGTTGCCGACGCCGCCGGCGCCGTGGCAGGCGATGCAGGCGCCGAACTTCGACTTGCCGAAGGAGACCTTGATCGGATCGGCGGTCAGCCCGGACAGGCTCTTGACGTAGTGCGCCACGTTCTCGATATCGGCTTCGGAGCCGACGGCCGCGCCCATCGGCGGCATCATGCCGTTACGGCCCTTCATGATGGTGTCCTTGATCACCGACGGCTCGCCGCCGTACAGCCAGTCCTTGTCGGTCAGGTCGGGATAGCCCTTGTTGCCGCGCGCGTCGGAGCCGTGGCACTGCGCGCAGTAGGTCAGGAACATGCGCTCGCCGATCGCGTGCGCCTGCGGGTCGGCCGCCACCGCCTTCAGGTCCTGGCTGGCGTACTTGGCGAACAGGGGACCGTAGTCGGCATCGGCCTTGACCAGTTCTTCCTGGTAGGCGCCGCTCGACTTCCATCCCAGCTTGCCGGCATAGCTGCCCAGACCCGGGTACAGCACCAGGTACACCAGCGCGAACACGATGGTGATGTAGAACAGCCACATCCACCAGCGCGGCAGCGGCGTATTGAGTTCTGTGAGGTCTTCGTCCCACACGTGGCCGGTGGTGCCGTCGCTGCCCGGTTCGACCTTGTGGGTCGACTGGGACCACAGCAGCACGCCGCAGCCGAGGATCGCCAGCACCGTGATGACGATGATGTACAGGTCCCAGAAACCGCTGGTGAAATCAGCCATGACCGCTCTCCCCCGCGTTGCGTCCGGCGCTATCGCCGGCGTCGTCCGCAAACGGCAGCGCCGCCTGCGTCTCGAAGTCCTTGCCGCCCTTGAGGACGAAGGTCCACAGCAAAATGCCGAGGAAGGTGGTGAAGCTGATGACGGTCATGATGCTGCTCGCGCTGTCAAAAATATGTTCGATTGCCATGTCAGTTCCTCGTCTTGATCTGGATGCCGAGGCCCTGCAGATAGGCGATCAGGGCATCCTGTTCGGTCTTGTCGGCCAGCGTGGCCGGGGCCTGGGCGATGTCTTCTTCCGAGTACGGCGTCGACAGGCGCTGCAGGGCGCGCATTTTCGGAATCACCTCGTTCGGCACCAGCCTGGTCTTGGCCAGCCACGGATAGCCGGGCATGTTCGATTCCGGCACCACGTCGCGCGGGTTGTCCAGGTGGGTGCGGTGCCATTCGTCGCTGTAGCGGCCACCGACGCGCGCCAGGTCGGGACCGGTGCGCTTGGAACCCCACTGGAACGGCCGGTCGTAGACGAATTCGCCGGCCACCGAGTAGTGGCCATAGCGCTCGGTCTCGGCGCGGAACGGACGGATCATCTGCGAGTGGCAGTTGTAGCAGCCTTCGCGCACGTAGATGTCGCGCCCCACCAGGCGCAGCGCCGAATACGGTTTCAGGCCGGCCACCGGCTCGGTGGTCGATTTCTGGAAGAACAGGGGAACGATTTCCACCAGGCCGCCGAAGGAAACGACCAGTAAAACCAGTCCGATCAGCAGCCAGGGATTCTTCTCGATCAATTCATGTGAAAATTTCATTGCAAGCTCCGGATTCAGGCGTGTGCAGGTAAAAGGGTGGGAATGCGCGCGTCGTCGCTGACGGTACTGCGCATCGTCCGGTACGTGTTATAGGCCATCAGCAGCATGCCGGTCAGGTACAGCAGGCCGCCGCCGACGCGGATCACGTAGTACGGATAGGTCGCCTTGACGCCTTCGACGAAGGTGTATGTCAAGGTGCCGTCGCTGTTCACGGCGCGCCACATCAGGCCCTGCATCACGCCGGCGATCCACATCGAGGAGATGTACAGCACGATGCCGATGGTCGCGACCCAGAAGTGGGTATCGATCAGGCGCACGCTCCACATTTCCGTCTTGCCGGCCAGGCGCGGGATCAGGTAGTAGATCGAACCCATGGTGATGAATCCGACCCAGCCCAAAGCGCCGGCGTGCACGTGGGCGACGGTCCAGTCGGTGTAGTGCGACAGCGCGTTGATGGTCTTGATCGACATCATCGGGCCTTCGAAGGTGGCGATACCGTAGAACGACAGCGACACGATCAGGAATTTGAGGATCGGGTCCGAACGCAGCTTGTGCCAGGCGCCCGACAGGGTCATGATCCCGTTGATCATCCCGCCCCACGATGGCGCCAGCAGGATCAGCGAGAACACCATGCCGATCGACTGGGTCCAGTCGGGCAGCGCGGTGTAGTGCAGGTGGTGCGGTCCGGCCCACATGTAGGTGAAGATCAGGGCCCAGAAGTGGACGATCGACAGGCGGTACGAGTACACCGGGCGCTCGGCCTGTTTCGGAATGAAGTAGTAGACCATGCCCAGGTAGCCGGCGGTAAGGATGAAGCCGACCGCATTGTGGCCGTACCACCATTGAATCATCGCGTCCTGCACGCCGGCGTAGGCCGAGTAGGACTTCCAGAACGAGGCCGGCATGACCGCGCCGTTGACGATGTGGAGGATCGCCACGGCCAGGATATACGCGCCGAAGAACCAGTTGGCCACGTAGATGTGCTTGACCTTGCGCTTGACGATGGTGCCGAAGAAGACGATCGCGTAGATCACCCACACCACCGTGATCAGGAGCGCGATGGGCCATTCCAGTTCGGCGTATTCCTTGCCGCGCGTGAAACCCATCGGCAGCGTGATGGTGGCCAGCACCAGGATCGCCTGCCAGCCCCAGAAGGTGATCATGGACAGCGTGTCCGAGAACAGGCGCACCTGGCAGGTGCGCTGCACCACCCAGTACGACGTCGCAAACAGGCCGTTGATGCCGAACGCGAAAATGACCGCATTAGTGTGCAGCGGACGCAGACGCCCGTAGCTTAACCAGGCGATGTCGAAATTGAGGGCCGGCCAGGCCAGCTGCGCGGCGATGAACACGCCGACCAGCATGCCGATCACGCCCCAAAAGACGGTGGCGATCGTAAAGTACCTGACGATCTTGTTGTTGTAATTTAAAGCTCTGTCCACAAAGGCTCTCCTGAGAATGCAACGATGACAGCAGAAGAGTAAATTTCCGGAGGTCAAAAATCCTTGATGTGAATCAAAAACGCCGGAATCACGCAAGATCGTTGCGTGGCGCTTTTTCGGCCGGCTCGTCGTCGTCGAGCAGGATGCGCATGCCGGGACCATCGAGGTCGTCGAACTGGCCGCTGTCGGCCGCCCCGAAGAACACCCACACCGCCAGCACGACGATGAACACGCTCAGGGGGACCAATAGATACAAGGATTCCATTCAACCGGCTTTCATGCGCCGCAGGCGCAGTGCGTTAATGACAACCACGGCGGAACTGAGCGACATGCCCGCCGCCGACAGCCAGGGATTGATCAGGCCAAAGGCGGCCGCGGGGATCGCCACGCAGTTGTAGATGCTGGCCCAGGCCAGGTTCTGGCGAATGATCCTGAGCGCGCGCGCCGCGCCCGTGGCGGCGTCGTCGAGCGCCGATAAGCGGCTCGAGAGCAGCACGCAGTCGGCGCTGAGCTGGGCCAGCGCGGCCCCGCCGCCCATGGCGAACGACACATCGGCCGCGCGCAGCACGGCGGCGTCGTTGATGCCGTCGCCGACCATCGCCACCACCGCACCGCGCGACTGCAACTGCTGCACGCAGGCCAGCTTCTGCTCCGGCAGCTGCTGGCCGATGGCGGTATCGATGCCGAGCGCGGCGCCGGTGCGGCTGACCACACTCTGGTCGTCGCCGCTTAAAAGAATGACAGTCTGGCCACGCGCCTTGAAGCGCCGCACCACGTCAACCGCATCGGCGCGCAGCGCGTCGGCCAGCTCGAAGCGCGCCAGCACGACGCCGTTCGCACCAAGATACACATTGCTCACGTCGGGCCATACGGGCGCCGGGGCCGAGCCCGCGTAGCCGGTGCGCCCGAGGCGATAGCGCACGCCGTCGATCACGCCTTCCACGCCCTGCCCCGCTTCGCTATGCAGCTCGCTGGCGTGCAGTTCCGCGCCGGGTGCCGCATTGCGGACCGCCAGCGCCAGCGGATGGGCGCTGCCCGCCTCCAGCGCCGCCGCCAGTTGCAGGCAGCGCGCCCGGTCAAGGCTGGCCAGCGGCTCCACGTGGCGCAGCACCGGCCGGCCTTCGGTCAGGGTGCCGGTCTTGTCGAAAACGATATGGGTGGCGCGCTGCAGGGTCTCGAGCACGTGCGGCTGCACCACCAGCACGCCGCGCCGCACCAGCGCGTCGGTGGCGGCGGCCAGCGCGGTCGGCGTGGCCAGCGACAGCGCGCACGGGCACGACACCACCAGCACCGCAATGGCCACCTGCCAGGCGCGCGCCGGATCGACCATCTGCCAGCCGATGAAAACCGCCACCGTCAGCAGCAGCAGGCCCGCCACGAACCAGGCGGCCACCTTGTCGGCCCACTGGGCGATCTGCGGCTTGCCCTGGCCGGCTTTTTCCACCAGCTTGACCAGGCGCGCCAGCGTGCTGTCGCTGGCCACGCGGGTCACGCGCAGCACGATGGCCTGGGTGGTGTTAATCGCCCCGCCGGGCAGTTCGTCGCCGGGCACACGCGCCTGGGCGCGGCTTTCGCCCGTCAGCAGCGCCAGGTCGACATCGGTATGCCCTTCGAGGATGATGCCGTCGGCCGCGACCGCGCTGCCCGGTTCGACCAGGATCACATCGCCCTCGGCCAGGCTGGCGGCGGCGACCATGGTGGCCTGGCGCGAATCGGGCCACTTGGGGAGGCGCTGCGCCGCCGCCGGCAAGGCGCGCTGCAGGTCTTCCAGTGCGCGCGCCGCTTTTCGGCGCGCCATCAGTTCTAGGTAGCGGCTGGCCAGCAGCAGGAAGATGAACATCGTCACCGAGTCGTAATACACCTCGCCGCTGCCGCGCAGGGTGGCCACGACGCTCGCGCCAAAGGCGGCGCCGATGCCGATGGCGACCGGCAGGTCCATGCCCGGCATGCGCGCGCGCAGGCTGGCCCACGCGCCCTTGAAAAACGGCTGGGCCGAGTACAGTACGGCCGGAATGGTCAGCAGCAGCGAGGCCCATTGCATCAGGGCGGCCATCGGCGCGTCCATGGTGCCGTCTTCGGCAATGTAGGCCGGCAGCGCGTACATCATCACCTGCATCATCGACAGGCCGGCCACGAACAGCTGGCGGAACTGCTTCTTGCGGCTGCGTTCGAGCTGGGCGCCATGCTGCGCCGCTTGGTACGGGTAAGCGGTGTAGCCGATGCCGCGCAGCGCCTGGACGATGTCGCTCGGCTTGCAGGCGGTGGCGTCCCACGTCATGTGCAGGCGCTCGGTGGCCACGTTGACCTGGGCCTCGCGCACGCCGGCCAGGCGCGCCAGGCGCCGTTCGATCAGCCACACGCAGGCGGCGCAGCGGATGCCGTCGAGCGAAAACACGCCTTCGCGCGCCTCCCCCGGCGTGGCCTGAGCGGCGCTGTCGTACAGCGCCAGTTCGGGCGGCACCAGGTCGACGCCCTCGGCCCGGTCGGCGAACACGCTGCGGGTGCGGTAGTAGTCGGCCAGGCCGCTGTCGACGATGCCTTGCGCGACCGCTTCGCAGCCCGGGCAGCACATCGGACGCGGCTCGCCGTCGATGCGCACCGACCAGCTGGCACCAAGCGCCACCGGCAGCCCGCAGTGGTAGCAGGCGGCGCTGAACGGCTGCGCGCTCAATGCACGCCGCCCGTGATGCACAGCGCGTCGAGCCAGCCGCCCTGGCCACCGGTGGCGGCGCGCGCAAGGCCCAGCAGGCCGAAGGCCAGCACCAGGGTGCCGGCGCCGATGCGCACCGCGCGCTGTTGCAGGGCCGCGCGCAGGCGCTCGCCCGCCATGCCCATGGCCAGCAGCATCGGCAAGGTGCCCAGGCCGAAGGCCAGCATGACAATGGCGCCCTCGGCGCCGGAACCCGTGAACATGGCCGTCATCAGCACGCTGTAGACCATCCCGCACGGCAGCCAGCCCCACAGGGCCCCCAGCGCCAGCATCTTGAGCGGACTGTCGATCGGCACGATGAAGCGCATCAGGGGACGCGCGCGCTGCCACAGGCCCTGCCCCAGCGCTTCGAGCTTCGCCAGGCCGCGCCAGGCGTCCATCAGGTACAGGCCGAGGATCACCAGCATCAGGTTGGCCAGCCAGTAGCCGCCCGCCTGCACGGCGGTCAGCCCGGCCAGGGTGCGCGCGCCGCCGGCAAGGCCGCCGGCCAGCGCACCGGCCGTCATGTAGCTGGCGATGCGGCCGGTGTTATAAGCCAGTACGCGCGCCATGCCATCGGTCGCCGCGCGCTGTGTCATGACGGCCACCGGAAACGGCCGCGCCGCCACAGGCGCCGCCGAAAACGCGCTCACGATCCCGCCGCACATGCCGACGCAGTGGACGCTGCCGAGCAGGCCCACCATGAACACCGCGATCAGGTTCAATGCGCTCACCCGTGCCCCGTCAGATCGTCCGCGAATATGAGGTCGACCCGCGTGGCGCCGGCGCGGCCTGCTGGAGATAGCGGTCGAACACCATGCACACATTGCGGATCAGGAGGCGCCCTTTCGGCGTCACGCTCAGCCACTCTGGGCCGATGGTCACCAGGCCGTCGCTTTCCAGCACCTTGAGGCGTTCCAGTTCGGCCGCGAAGTACGTGCCAAAGGCGATCGGGTAGCCCTGCTCGATGGACGGCATCGACAGCTCGAAGTGGCACATCAAAGTCTGGATGATGGTGCGGCGCAGGGCGTCGTCCATGCCCAGGCGGATGCCGCGCGCGACCGGCAGCTCGTTCTTGTCGATCAGGTCATAGTAGGCGTCGAGCGTCTTGACGTTCTGGCTGTAGGTGGCCGCCACCGCGCTGATGGCCGACACGCCGCACGACACCAGGTCCATGTCGGCATGGGTCGAATAGCCCTGGAAGTTGCGGTGCAGCCGGCCCTGGCGCTGGGCCACGGCCAGGTCGTCGTCCGGCTTGGCGAAATGGTCCATGCCGATGTAGACATAGCCGGCCTGCTCCAGCCGGCGAATCGCCAGGCCCAGCATGTCGAGCCGTTCGTCGGGGCTGGGCATGTCCGCTTCGTTGATGCGGCGCTGCGGCTTGAACAGGTGCGGCATGTGGGCGTAGTTATAGATGGCGATGCGGTCCGGATCGGCCTTGATCACCTTCTCGATGGTCTGCGCCATCGTAAATACGTTCTGCTTGGGCAGGCCATAAATGAGGTCGATGCTCACCGAGCGGAAGCCCGCCTCGCGCGCGGCATCGATGACGGCCTGGGTTTCGGCCTCGGGCTGGATGCGGTTGACCGCCGCCTGCACCGCCGGATCGTAATCCTGCACGCCCAGGCTGACCCGGTTGAAGCCCTGGCGGCGCAGGCTGAGCACGCGCTCGCGCGAGACCGTGCGCGGATCGATTTCGATCGAATACTCGCCCGTGCCGTCGGGAGCGAACTGGAACCAGCGGCGCAGGTGCTCCATCAGTTCTTCCATCTGCGCGTCGGTAAAGTAGGTCGGCGTACCGCCGCCCAGGTGCAGCTGCTCGACCTGGTTCATGCCGGCGAACAGCCTGCCCTGCATTTCGATTTCGCGTTTCAGGTAGCCCAGGTAGGTCACCGCCTTGTCGTGGTTCTTGGTGACGATCTTGTTGCAGGCGCAGTAGTAGCACACCGATTCGCAGAATGGAATGTGCAGGTACAGCGAGAGCGGCTTGACCGAGCCGCGCGTGCGCAGCCCGGCCACCGCCTGCAGGTAGTCGCGGTAGCCGAACGCCTCGCTGAAACGGTCGGCGGTCGGATACGAGGTATAGCGCGGGCCGTTCTGGCTCAGCTTGCGAATCAGCGCGGCATCGAAGTCGAGGGGACGCGGGTTGGCGATGGGGATAACAGTATGCGACATGGTGGTAGGCTCCTGGCTATGGGGACCGAGTGTAGGGATCAGGGCTCGCGAAATCCTTGACCTGCATCAAAAACGGCTGAGTCGGCCCGGCTCGGCCGATTCGCACGCTTGCCCCTCGCCCGGCTCCCGCCGCCGAACTTGAACACCGCGATCGCCTGCGCCAGGTGCCCGGCCTGTTCGGCCACGCTGGCGGCGGCGCCGACCGATTCCTCGACCAGCGCGGCGTTCTGCCGGGTGATCCGGTCCAGCTGCGCCACCGCCTCGTTGACCTGGGCGATGCCGCTCTTTTGCTCCACGCTGGCGCGCGTGATGTCGCTCATGATGGTGGTGGCGCGCTGCACCGATTCGACCACGCCGGCCATGGTGCCGCCGGCTTCCTCGACCAGGCGGTCGCCGTTCCTGACCTTGGCGACCGAGTCCTCGATCAGGCGCTTGATGTCGCTGGCGGCGGCCGCCGAGCGCTGGGCCAGCGCGCGCACTTCGCCCGCCACCACCGCGAAGCCGCGTCCCTGCTCGCCGGCGCGCGCCGCTTCCACCGCGGCGTTCAGCGCCAGGATGTTGGTCTGGAAGGCGATCCCGTTGATCAAACTGATGATATCGACAATCTTGGCAGCCGAATCACTGATCTGGCCCATCGTCGCGCCCACCTGGGCCACCGCCTGGCCGCCCTTGCCGGCGATGCCGGACGCCGACAACACCAGCTGGTCGGCCTGCAGGGCGCGCGCGGCGTTCTCGCCCACGGTGACGGCAAACTGCTCCATGCTGACGGCGGTTTGTTCCAGGCTGGACGCCTGCGACTCGGTGCGCACAGCCAGATCGGCATTGCCGACCGCGATGTCGCGCGTGGCCGCCTCGATCGAGGCCACGCTGGTGCGCACGTCGCCGATGATGGCGCGCAGGTTCACCGCCACCTGGCGCAGGCCGCGCAGCAACTGGCCCATGTCGTCGGTGCGCTCGTTGGCGCACACGAACGACAGGTCGCCCCCGGCCAGCGCCTGCACCGCCTCGGCGGCCTGGCGCATGGGGATGACGATGGCGCGCCGCAGCGCCACCCAGCCGCCCAGCGCCAGCAGCGCGCCGAACGCGCCCACCCCGGCCAGCACGGCGCTGCCGGACGCCGCGCCCAGGCCCGCCGGCAGCACGGCCAGCGACGCCATCAGGATGCCGATCCGTACCCCGATCGGCAGATGGAAGGCGGCGCGCAAGCGCGCGGCGATGCCGGTGCGCGCCGCGGCGCCGTCGACGATGGCCAAGCCGTCGGCACGCCCTTCCTTGAAGCGCTGGTACAACTCGCCGGCGCCCTTGATCTGCGCGCGCGTGGGACGGGTGCGCACCGACATGAAGCCGGCCGCCTGGCCGTTTTCCTTGACCGGGGTGACGTTCGCCACCACCCAGTAGAAATCGCCGTTCTTGCGCCGGTTTTTCACCAGGCCGGTCCAGGGACGGCCGGCCTTCATGCTGCGCCACAGGTCGGCGAAGGCTTCGGCCGGCATGTCGGGATGGCGCACCAGGTTGTGCGGCTTGCCCAGCAATTCGTCCTCGGCGAAGCCGCTGACCTCGATGAAGGAGGCATTGACGTAGGTGATAATGCCCTTGATGTCCGTTTTCGAGACGATGGACTGGCCTTCGCGCAGCTCGTATTCGATCCCTGTAACCGGCAGATTATTGCGCACGCAGATACTCCTTTTGCCCTAAAGCATTAATTCAATAGGAGAAGTCTAGGGAGCTTGGCGGCCGAAATCCTTGATTTGCATCAAAAATGGCCGGGCGGCCAGGGCGGCGGCGGCCTACAAGGGCAGCCGCATATGCACCGAGCCGTCTTCGGCCGCCTTGCTGATCTCGAAACCGAGTTTGCGCGCCAGCTTGGTGATGCGGGTGTTTTGCGGCAGCGCCTCGCCCACGATCTCGCGCGTGCCGCGGCTGCGGCAGTAGGCGATCAGCTTTTCCATCAGCACCTTGCCCAGTCCCTGCCCTTTCAGGTCGGAGCGCACCGTCACCGCGAATTCGGCGGCCACGTTATCGGGGTCGCACACCACGCGCGCCACGCCGAGCGTTTCGTTCACCCCATCCGGCCCCGGGCGCGTGGCGATGAACGCCATCTCGCGGTCGTAGTCGATCTGGGTGAAGCGCGCCAGCTGCGAGGCGTTCAGTTCGCGCACGCGCACGAACATGCGGTAGCGCACATCGTCGTCGCTCAGGGCGTTGAAGAAGGTCACGTGGGCCGGGCCATCCTCGGGCTGGATGGGGCGCAGCAGCAGCGACGCGCCCTGCCAGTCGATGCGTTCTTCCAGCTCGTGCGGATAGGGCCGGATCGCCAGCCGGTCCAGGGTGCTGGCCGACTGGTCGGCGATGGCCACCCGCATGCGCGCGTCGAGCGCCAGCGCGCCGTCGCTGTCGACCAGCAGTGGATTGATGTCCAGCTCCACCAGCTCGGGCAGGTCGGCCACCATGTGCGAGATGCGCATCAGGGTGGCGATGATGGCGTCCATGTTGGCGGGCGGCCGGTTGCGGTAGCCGGCCAGCAGCCTGGCCACGCGCGTGCGCGAGATCAGGTCGCGCGCCAGCACCACGTTCAGCGGCGGCAGCGCCACCGCGTGGTCGGCCGTCACCTCCACCGCGATGCCGCCCTGCCCGAACAGGATCACGGGGCCGAACACCGGGTCGGTGGCCACGCCGATGATCAGTTCGTGGGCCTCGGGCCGGCGCGCCATCTGCTGCACCGAAAAGCCTTCCAGGCGCGCCTGCGGCTGCAGTTCGGCCAGGCGCTTGTTCATGCGCTGCGCCACCGCGCGCACCGCGTCGGCGTCTTCCAGGTCGAGCGCCACGCCGCCCATGTCGCTCTTGTGGGTGATGTCGGGCGAGAGGATCTTGAGCGCGACCGGAAAGCCGATCTCGCGCGCCGCCGCCACCGCTTCCTCGACCGAGGCCGTGCTGCGCGTCTGCACCACGGCCACCCCGTAGGCGGCCAGCACCGCCTTGGTTTCCGGCTCGCTGAGCAAGGTGCGCCCGGCCGCCAGCGCGGCGCGCACCAGCGCGCGCGCCGCCGCCGGATTGGCCGCGCCGTCGGCTACCGCGTCGTCGCAGGCGGCCGGCGGCACCTGCATCAGCAGGTTCTGGTTGCGCCGGTACTGCACGATCTGCAGATAGGCGCTGACCGCTTCCTCGGGCGTGCCGAAGCTGGGAATGCCGGCCTCGGTGAAAATCGCGCGCGCCTCGGCCACGGCGTCGCCGCCCAGCCAGCAGGCCAGGATGTTGCGCGACGATGCCTTGGCCAGCGGCGCGATCGCGCGCGCGATGTCGGCACTGGGCACGATCGCCGTCGGCGCGTGGATGAACAGGATGGCGTCGGCCTGCGGGTCCTGCAGCACGATGTTCAGGGCGTCGACGTAGCGCTGGGCCGGGGCGTCGCCGATGATGTCGACCGGGTTGGCGCCCGACCAGGTGGACGGCAGCACCGCGTCCAGCCTGGCGACGGTGTCCGGCGCGAGCTGCGCCATGCTGCCCTTGCCGCTCACCACGGCATCGGTCGCCATCACGCCGGGGCCGCCGCCATTGGTCAGGATCACCAGATGCTCGCCGAACAGCGGCCGCGCGTGCGCCAGCGTCGCCACGGCGGCGAACAGGTCTTCGGTGCTGAGCACGCGCAGCATGCCGGCGCGGCGGATGGCGGCGTCGTACACGTCGTCGGAACCGGCCAGCGCCCCGGTGTGCGAGGCAGCCGCCCTGGCGCCTTCGGCCACCCGGCCCGCCTTGAGCACCAGGGTCGGTTTGCTGCGCGCGGCGGCGCGCGCGGCCGACATGAATTTGCGCGCGTGGCGCACGTCTTCCATGTACAGCAAAATGGCGCTGGTGTGCGGGTCGCTGGCCAGGTAGTCGAGCAGGTCGCCAAAATCGATGTCGGCGCTGTCGCCCAGCGAAATGAACTTGGAAAAGCCGATCCCGCGCGACTTGGCCCAATCGAGCACGCCCGTCACCAGCGCCCCCGATTGCGACACGAAGGCGATTTTGCCGGGCAGCGCGCCGGTATGCGCGAAGCTGGCATTGAGGCCGATGCCGGGCACCAGCAGGCCGACGCAGTTCGGCCCCAGCAGGCGCAGCGTGTAGGGCCGGGCCGCATCCAGCGCGGCCTGCCTGAGCGTGCGCCCCTGGCTGTCGTGCTGCGCGCTCAGGCCCGCGGTCAGGATGATGGCCGCGCGCGTGCCCGCTTCGCCCAGCTGGTGCACCAGGCCCGGCACCGTGGCCGGCGGCGTGCAGATGATGGCCAGGTCCGGCGCCGCGGGCAAGGCCGACACGCGCGCGTACACGCGCAGCCCGGCCAGATTGTCGTACTTGGGATTGACCGGATAGAGCGCGCCGCTGAAGCCTCCCTCGATGACGTTGCGCAGCACGGTCGCGCCCACGCTGTTGGGACGCGCCGAGGCGCCGATGATGGCCACCGACCGCGGTGCGAACAAGTGCTCCAGATTCCTGACGCTCATGGTGATCCCTTTTGATTGAGCCTGACGATGGGCGCACAGCGTAGACGGCCCGGCCGGGGCTGCGCTTGATGTGCATCAAATATAACAAAACAAAGGTTTGCGCAGGCCGAACAACGCTGGACTGTGGCCGTGGCAGGGCCTACGCTGAGGTAACCAAGCCAACAGGAGCCGCCATGCCGTACAAGACCATCCTCGTTCACGCCGATCATTCCCGCCACGCCGAAGCGCGCCTGCAGGCCGCCACCGCGGTGGCGGTGGACTGCAACGCCCATCTGGTGGGCGCGGCCATGAGCGGCGTATCGCGCTACATCTACCAGGATGGCGCCACCGACCTGATGCAGACGGTACTGTCCAGCCACATGGAAGAACTGAACCGGCGCGCCAACGCCGCCCTCGACCACTTCGAGCGGGTCGCCGCCGGCGCCGCCGTGCGCTCGTTCGAGCGGCGCCTGGTCGACGACGAACCCGGCGCCGCGCTGGCGCTGCAGGCGCGCTATGCCGACCTGGTGGTGGTGAGCCAGTCCGACCCGGAAGATCCGGTCGCCCGCATGACGCCCGGCCTGCCCGAATACGTCATGCTGGCCAGCGCGCGCCCGGTGCTGGTGGTGCCGCATGCCGGCCGCTTTCCCGTCATCGGCAGCGAGGTGCTGGTGGCGTGGGATGCCAGCACCGCCGCCACGCGCGCGCTGGCCAACGCCCTGCCGCTGCTCAAGCGCGCGCGCCGCGTCACGGTGGCGGTGTTCAATCCCGACGAAGCGCACGGCCAGCAGCCCGGCGCCGACATCGCCCTGTACCTGGCGCGCCACGGCATCAACGCCGAGGTCATGGCCCAGCGCACCAGCATCGATGTCGGCGAAGCGCTGCTGTCGCTGGCGGCCGATGTCGACGCCAACCTGATCGTCATGGGCTGCTATGGCCATGCGCGCGTGCGCGAACTGCTGCTGGGCGGGGTGACGGCCACCATCCTCAAGTCGATGACGGCGCCGGTGCTGATGTCGCACTAGCGCCAGCGGCGGCGGCGGCCGCGGCAACATCCTGCTGCGCCAGCCACTCGCGCGCGGCGTCCATCGCCGCATCGAGTTCGCGCGCGGCGCGCAGGAACAGGGCCGCGGTGTCGCCGGCCGGCTCGCCCTTGAGCGACTGCTCCAGCTCCAGCGAAGCGGCCGCAAAGCGCTTGGCGCCGACGCTGCCGATCCCGCCGCGCAGCGAATGGAGCGCCATGGCCGCCTCATGGTCGCGCCCGGCGTCCCAGTGCACCCGCGCCTGGTCGAACTGCTGGTGGCCCTCGCCCACCACGCGCCGCACCAGGCTGGCGACCGCCGCCAGGTGCTCCGGATTGCCCCTGGCGATCTCGATCAGGGGGCCGAGACGCAGCACCGGCAAGGCCGCCACCGCCGGTGCCGCCGGCGCTGCCGCCGCCGGCGCGCCCCCACGCTCCAGTCCCGGCAAATGGCGCACGATGGCCGAGAGCATGTCGTCGACCTCGATCGGCTTGGCGATGACGTCGTTCATGCCGGCGTCGGCGCAGGCGCGCCGCTCCGACTCGGTCACGCCGGCCGTCAGCGCCAGCACCGGCAAGGTCAGGCGCAGGCCGGCGCGGATGCGGCGCGCCGCCGCGTAGCCATCCATCACCGGCATCTGGATATCCATCAGCACCAGGTCGTAGGCGCCCGGATTGGCGGCCAGCCGCGCCAGCGCCAGCTGGCCGTTGCCGACGATGTCGAGGCGCGCGCCCACGCTCTCGAGAATGCCGCGCGCGACCACCTGGTTCAATTCATTGTCTTCGGCCAGCAGCAGGCGCACGCCGTCGAGGCGCACCGTGCCGGCGGCGCCGTGCAGGGCCGCCAGCGCGCCGCCCGGACGCGCCGCGGCCTGGGCGCGCTGCACCAGCACTTCGTGCACGGTGTCGAACAGGCTCGAACCGGTCACCGGTTTGCTGAGGATGGCGTCGGCCTGGCCGGCGGCGCCGCTGTCCATCAGCTTGCCGCGCCCGTAGGCGTTGACCATCAGGGCGATCGGCAGGCGCGCGGCCGGCATGCGTTCGCGCAGCGCGCGCATGGTGGCCGCGCCGTCCATGCCGGGCATCTGCCAGTCCAGCAGCACCACGTCGTAGTGGCGCTGCACGGCGGCGGCGCGCGCCACCATCGCGAGCGCTTCGGCGCCCGAACCGGCCACCTCGGCTTCCCAGCGCCAGCCGGCGATGGTCTTGGACAGGTAGTCGCGGCTGGTGGCGTTGTCGTCCACCACCAACAGGCGCAGGCTGCCCAGCGGCGCTTCGGGCGCGCTGGCCTCATCCTGGTCGGGCGCCACGCGCAGCGGCAGGCTGACCGTGAATTCGCTGCCGCGCCCCGGCGCGCTATCGAGTTCGATGGTCCCTTTCATCATCTCCGTCAAGTGCTTGGAAATGGTCAGCCCCAGGCCGGTGCCGCCGAAGCGCCGCGTGGTCGACGAATCTCCCTGGGTAAACGGCGAAAACAGGCGCGCCTGCTGCGCTTCATCCATGCCGATGCCGGTATCGCGCACGCGGATGCGCAAGGTCAGGCGATCGTCCTGGCGCGCGCTGGCGTCGACCAGCACGCTCACTTCGCCGTGCTCGGTGAATTTGATGGCGTTGCCGGCCAGGTTGACCAGCACCTGCTGCAGGCGCAGCGCGTCGCCCACCAGCGCGCGCGGCACGTCCGGCTCGACCCCGATCGCCAGGTCCAGGTCCTTGTCGCCGGCCGACACGCTCATGATGTCGGCCACCGCCGCCAGCACCTCGCCCAGGTCGAAGCGCGCTTCGGCCAGTTCCATGCGCCCGCCCTCGATCTTGGAAAAATCGAGGATGTCGTTCATGATCCCCATCAGCGACTGGCCCGAGCTGCGGATCATGTCGAGGTATTTGCGCTGCTCGGGCTTGAGGTCCGTATGCCCCAGCAGGTAGGTCATGCCGAGCACCGCGTTCATCGGGGTGCGCAGTTCGTGGCTCATGTTGGCCACGAACTCGCCCTTGGCGCGGCTGGCGGCCTGGGCGCGGTCGCGCTCGAGTTCGAGTTCGGTGGCGCGCGCGGCAATCTCGCCGGCCAGGCGGCGCCGCTCGCTGATGTCGCGCACGAACGCGTTGGCCACGTAGCCGTCGCCGGATTGGAAGGCGGCCACCGACATTTCGATCGGGATTTCGCGCCCGTCGCGGCACAGGGCGCTCACTTCGAGCCGGTTGTTGATGACCGGGCCGGTGCCGCTGCGGGTGAACTGCAGGAAGCCCGTTTCGTGGGCGGCGCGCTGGGCCGGCGGGATGATCAGTTCCGACAGGCGGCGGCCGATGGCTTCGGCCGCGCTCCAGCCGAAGGTGCGCTCGGCCTCGGTATTCCAGTCGGTGATGCAGCCGTCCACCCCGAGGGCGATGAAGGCGTCGTTCGAGTTCTCCAGAATCACCTTGATGCGGCGCTGCTCGCGCACCAGCTGGGCCAGCAGCGGACGCACCTGGATCAGCAGCATCGACGCGCCCAGTGCCACCAGCGCGATGAGCATCAGCATCAGGGTGTTGGCCTTGTTGCGCAGCGGCAGGTAGACGGTATCGAGGTTGCTCTTGACCACCACGCCCAGGCCGAACTCGCGGATCGGGGTGTAGGCCGCGAACACGGCCACGCCGCGCAGGTCGCGCGTGACCGCCACCCCGGCATGCCCCAGCAGCGCCTGGTTGATCGGCAGGTTGACCTTGCCGTCGGGCTTGAGCATGGGAATGCGGAAGGTGTCCGGGTAAAAACGGGTCGGCGCGCACAGCGCATCCTTGCCGTCCAGGCTGCACAGCAGCACGTCGGACGAGGGACTGCTGGCGCGGATCCCGGCCAGCAGGCGGTCGACGATCGGCAATTGCTGTTCGGCCAGCATGCGCCCGACGACGCGCTCGCCGTCGCGCACCTCGTTCTCGGTGGCCAGCACGTAGTGGCCGGGCCACAGCAGGCGGGCGCGCTGGCCGGTCGTGACCAGCGGCTGCCCCGCACCCGTGCCAGGCCCGGTGAACACGCCGCTGGAGGCGAGCACCCTGCCGTCGAGGCTCTCGAAACGCAGGGCGCTGATGCCGGCGTTCATGAAGCTGCCGGCCGCCTGCAGCAGCGCGGCGCGCGCGCGCGCATCGTCGGCGCCGGCGGCCAGGCGCGCCACCGGCCCCGTGACCGAGGGCCGGTCGGCGATGGTGCGCGGAAACCACAGGCTGGTTTCGAGCGAGTTGCCGACGGTGGCGGCGCTGCTGACGGCCGACAGGCGCATATTGTCGGCAATCGATTCTTCGTAACTGTCGCGCATGGCGGCAAAACCGGCCGCGCCGGCGCTCACGGCCACCAGCGCCACCACCGCGATGGCGCGCGCGGTGATGCGGTTTTCCTTGTCCAGGACATCGCCGCGCACGGTGACCGTATTGCGCAGGGACCACAGGCCCAGTCCCAGCACGCTCATCCCGACGGCGGTGGGCGTGACCATGGCGTTGTAGGCCGCCAGGCGGTACAGCACTTCGAGCTTGAGGAAGTAGCCGGCCAGGGCCGCCAGGCCGAGCCCGGTCACGCCGGCCGCGCAAAACGTCAGCAGGCCGGCCTGGCGCCGGCTGCGCCGGGGCAGGCGGACCAGGCGCAGGGCAACCCCGGCCAGCAGGAAGCCGATGCAGGTGTTCGGCGCCATGCGCCCGGGATGGGGGGTGCTGGCGGTGGGCGCGGTGGGCACGCGCACGAAGTCGATTCCCAGGTTCAGGCCGGTGATGTGCTCGACCAGCACCAGCGCGGGCAGCACCAGCAGCAGCAGCGCGCAGGCGTGCCACAGCGGCGCGTGCCAGCGCCTCGGATGGGCACGCGGCAGCACCAGGCAGCAGCACACGCCGGCGGCGATGAACAGGATCGGACTGTTGATGCCCATCTGGGCCGAACCGGGGATCAGGGTGGCGATCGTGTTGCTGTTGAAGATCCAGCGCAGCGCTACAAGCGTGCCCAGCAAGCCGACGAACAGGCCGGCGGTTTGTTCGGCCGAGAAGACGAATTTTTTCATGGGAAAGCCAGGGTGCGGACCGGTAAAGATTACCACATGAAAATGCGCACAGCTATCAGCCCCGAGCGTTGTATTCCAGCCACGCGTATTGATGAGATCGTACTGTCGGGCTTGGTGGCGGTCCCGGGGCATCACCGCGACGCCGGAACCCGGTTAAACTGATGCCTATGAACAATTCTCGTAAAGTCGCCGGCGTCGCCGGCATCGTCAGCGTGCTGTGGGTGGGGGTGACGGCGGCCATCGCGGCCAGCCAGCGCCGCCTGGTCTTCAATCCGACCGTCAAGCGCGAAGTCGACAATCCGCGCAGCAGCGGCCACCGCACCCGTGCCATCGTGCTGCGCGCGCGCGACGGCACCAAGCTGTCGGGCTGGCTGATGACGCCCCAGGTTCCCGGTCCGCACCCGGCCGTGGTGTATTTCGGCGGCCGCTCGGAAGAAGTGTCCTGGGTGGTGCGCGATGCCGGCAAGCTGTTTCCCGGCATGGCCGTGCTGGCCGTTAATTATCGCGGTTACGGCGATTCGCATGGCGAACCGGCCGAAGCCCACATGGTCGAAGATGGGCGCCTGCTGTTCGACTGGCTGGCCGAGCGCGGCCACGTCGATCCGCAGCGGGTGGCGGTGGTCGGGCGCAGCCTCGGTTCCGGGGTGGCGGTGCAGGTGGCGCTGGAGCGCCCGGTGCATTCGCTGGTCTTGATCACGCCCTACGATTCGATTCTGGCCATAGCCAAGCGCAAGTTCCGCGCGGTGCCGGTCGAGTACGTGCTGCGCCACCGTTTCGAGTCGGTCAAATACGCCTCCTCGCTGAACGCGCCGACCTACGTGCTGCGCGCCGCCTTCGACGACATCGTGCCGCATTCGCACACCGACCTGCTGGTGGCCCAGCTCGGCAAGCTGCACCTGGACGAAACCGTGCCCGACTCGGACCACATGAACATTCCCTACCTGGAAGCGACCCAGGAGCGCATCGCCGCGTTCCTGAGCACCCGTTTTGCCCAGCCGATCGAGGCCATCCCGCTGGCCGCCGCCCTGCCCGCGCAGGCCGTCATCGCCGGCAAGACGCTGTAGGGCGCGCCCGCTTCAGCGCCGGCGGCGCCGCGCCAGTACCAGTCCCAGCAACGCGGTCCCGGCCAGGGTCAGGGTCAGGCTGCCCGGTTCCGGCACCGGGCTGGGCGGAACGACATTTTCGAAGCGCAGATTGTCGAGCGCCAGCGCGCCGTTGACGACCGGCAGGGTGCGAAACACCACGCGGTCGAAGCCGGACAGGAATTCGATGCCGATGAAAGAACCGCCGAGGCCGTCGCCGCCGGTGTCGAAAAAGGCGCTGCCGACCAGGGTATTGCCGAGGTAGGCGTCGACGAAAGTGTCATCCTCCGGATTGGTGCTCGCGTCCGCGCCCAGCCGGGTGATCACCGACGAAAACACGATGCTGCCGTCGATCCCGGGCGAACCGTCGATGAACTTGAGCGCCACCCGGCTCGGCGGCGCCGGCGAGGTCGCATACACGTCGAGGTCGAAATTGACGAAGGTCGCGCCCAGCGCCGCGTACTGGCTGCCGATGGGACCGGCGACGGCATCCTCGAAATCGATCACGGTCGGGGCGGTGAAGCCGCCGGCGCCGATCACGCCGGCTTGCGCCGTTCCCGCCAGCAATAGCGCCATGCAGGCCGCGACGGTCATTTTACCGGTCATATCTTCTCCTTATTCTTATGAGCAAACCTGTAACAAGGCGAAGCAATATGCGTACCCGCAACAAGTAGTCAATCTTTTCAGCGACTTAGCGCAACACTAACGGTTTCTTCCAGCTCGGCTGTAAAGAATGCCGACATGCCAGGTGATATAATCTTGTCTTCCGAACAGCTTTCCCGACTGCCGGATTCGACAACCTACCCCCAGCGCCCATGCCCGTCCCGCTCAACGACCTGCCCCGGCAACGCATCCTGTCGGTCGACGCCTTTCGCGGCCTCACCTTCGTTCTCATGCTTTTCGTCAATTACCTGGCCGGCGCGCGCGGCGTGCCCTCCTGGCTGCTGCACGTCGATGGCGCGGCCGACGGCATGGGCCTGGCCGATATCGTGTTTCCCGGCTTCCTGTTTGCGGTCGGCATGTCGATTCCCTTCGGCGTGAACAGCCGCATCGCGCGCGGCGACGCCGCGCTGCGGGTGTTCGGCCATACGGCCTACCGCGCGCTGGCGCTGATCGTGATGGGCGTGTTCATGGTCAATGCCGAGTCCGGTTACAGCGAGCAAGCCATGCGCATGCCGATCGCGGCCTGGTCGCTGGCATTCTACGCAGCCGTGCTGCTGGTGTGGGGCGTGTACCGCTTCGACAGCGTCCTGCTCGACCGCTGCCTGCGGGCGGCCGGGGTGGCGCTGCTGGCGGCGCTGGCCCTGCTCTGGCGCGGCGCCGACGGCACCAGCATGATGACGCCGCAGTGGTGGGGCATCCTCGGCCTGATCGGCTGGGCCTACCTGGCCGGCGCCGTGCTGTACCAGCTGGCGCGCGGGCAACTGACGCTGCTGCTGGGCGCCATGCTGGCCTGCCTGACCCTGTACATGCTCACCACCCGCAGCGGCACCGGCACGGCGCTGGCCGGGCATGCCATCCACAGCCTCATCGTGCTGGCCGGGCTGGTATGCGCGCTGCTGTTTTTCGACGGCCAACGCCCTGCCTCGCTGCGCCTGCGCCATGGCGCCGCCTTCGCGGCCGTGCTGGCGGCGGCGGCCTGGGTGCTGCACCGCTGGTACCCGGTCTCGAAGATCGGCGCCACCCCGCCCTGGGCTCTGTATTGCGGCGCACTGTGCGTGGCCCTGTTCGCCCTGCTGTACTGGCTGGTGGAAGTGCGCGCGGCGCGCCGCTGGACGGTGCTGGTCGAACCGGCCGCGACCAGTCCGCTGATCACCTATCTGCTGCCGTTCGCCATCGGCGCCGTCATCAGCCTGGCCGGGGCCCGGTTCCGCCCGGCCCTGGTCGAAGGCAACAGCGCGCTGCTGGCCGCGGCCGTGTTTACAGCGACGATGGTGCTGGTGGTTGCGCGCCTGAACATACATAATTGCAAGCTCAAGATTTAAGCATGGAGGAACGATGTCGCACCCTATCCGCATGAACAAGCTCAGCCGGGCCCTGACCCTGGCCCTGGCGGCCGCCTTCGGCGCCGGCGCGGCGCATGCCGCCGGACCGGTCCAGGTCGGCTCGTACTACACGGCCTGGAGCACCGAACAGGGCTTTCGCCTGAAACAGCTCGACCAGGCCGGCGTGGCCGCCCGCTTCACGTTCCTGAACTACGCCTTCGCCAATCTGTACAAGATGCCGGACGACACCTACCGCTGCGATAGCGGGCGCGACATCAAGGATGCCGCCGACGGCGCCGGCATGCGCGCCACGCTCGACTACGCGCACCACTTCAGCGCCAGCGAATCGGTCGACGGCAGCGCCGATGGTCCATCCCAGCCGCTGGCGGGCAACTTCAACCAGCTGCGCCAGCTCAAGGCCAGGCATCCCAAGCTGAAGGTGATGCTGGCCATCGGCGGCGCCGAATGGTCGCGCTGGTTCTCGGCCGGCGCCGCCACCGCGCCGCTGCGGCGCGCGCTGGTCTCGTCCTGCATCGACATGTACATCAAGGGCGACCTGCCGCTGCTCAACGGCCATGGCGGCAAGGGTGCCGCGGCCGGCCTGTTCGACGGCTTCGACATCGACTGGGAGTACCCGGGCGTGCCGCTGATGGCGTACAACACCATCAGCCCGGCGGACAAGCGCAATTTCACCCTGCTGCTGGCGGAGTTCCGCAGCCAGCTCAATGCGCTGGGCAAGAAGCAGCGCAAGAAATACTACCTGACGGCGGCAGTCAACAGCGGCGCGAAAACCACCGACGCCACCGAGCCGGGCAAGTACAGCAAGTCGCTCGACTGGATCAACCTGATGACCTACGATTTCACCGGCGGCTGGAACAAGCAGGGCCCGACCGGCTTTCACTCCAACCTGTACGCCGACCCGGGCAGCCCCGACATCGACAAGCAGAGCATCCACAGCGGCGTGCAGCGCTTCTTGAAGGCTGGCGTGCCGGCCAAGAAACTGGTCATCGGCGTGCCGTTCTACGCGCGCGGCTGGAGCGGCGTGCCGGCGGCGCGCTACGGCCTGTACCAGAGCGCGGCTGCCCCGGCGCGCGGCTTCGAGGAAGGCACCGAGAAATACTCGACCCTGGCCCCGCGCAAGACGCCCAAGTTCTACCATCCGGTCAGCAAGCAGCTGTGGACCTACGATAACGGCATTTTCTGGACCTACGACGATCCGCTGGTGATCAAGGAAAAGGCCGCCTACGTGCGCGACAACCGCCTGGGCGGCATGATGTCGTGGGCGCTGGACCAGGACGACGCCGAGTTTTCGCTGTCCAAAGCCATGCTCGAGGCGCAGTGACGGCCGGCCCTCCGGCGCGCGTGCGCAAGGTAGTGGTATTGTTCGCGCACGCGGCGCCGCAGCGCTCGCGCGTGAACCGCCGCCTGGCCGAGGCCGCGCGCAAGGTGCCCGGGGTCGAACTGGTCGACCTGTACGGCACCTACCCCGACTTTTACATCGACGTGGCGGCCGAGCAGGACCAGCTGGCCGATGCCAGCTCCCTGGTATTGCTGCAGCCGATCCAGTGGTACGGCATGCCGGCCCTGCTCAAGGAATGGGTCGACATGGTGCTGGTGCCCGGCTGGGCCTACGGCGCCGGCGCCACCGCACTGCAGGGCAAGGGCTTCTGGCTGGTGGCCTCGACCGGCAGCCCGCTTGATGCCTACGCGCCGGGCGCCACCCACGGCCACCCGTTCGAGGCGTTCCTGCCGCCCTATCGCCAGATTGCCGCCCTGTGCGGCATGGACTGGATCGATCCGCACATCCTGCATGCCGCCCACCGCGCCGGCGACGCGGCGCTGGACGCCCATGTCGACGCCTTTACCGCCCGCCTGACGGCGCTGGCGAGCGCCTGAATCCCCCTTGGAAAGCTTTGCGACGATGGAACACGGTTTGCTGCTTAACGCACTGATCTACCTGGCGGCGGCGGTGATTGCCGTACCGATCGCCAAAAAACTCGGCCTGGGCGCCGTGCTCGGCTACCTGCTGGCCGGCATCGCCATCGGCCCCTGGGGGCTGGGCCTGATCGGCGAGGTCGAAGATATTTTGCATATTTCCGAATTCGGGGTGGTGCTGCTGCTGTTCGTGATCGGCCTCGAACTCGAACCGAAGCGCCTGTGGGCCATGCGGCGCGCCATTTTCGGGCGCGGCGCGGCCCAGGTGCTGGGCGTGAGCGGCGCCCTGTGCGCGGCCGCCATGCTGGCCGGCGTCGACTGGAAGGTGGCGCTGATCGCCTCCCTCGGGCTGTCGCTGTCGTCGACCGCGATCGCCTTGGCCACCCTGGACGAGCGCAACCTGATGAGCACCCCGACCGGCTCGGCCAGCTTCGCCATCTTGCTGTTCCAGGACATGGCCGCCATTCCCATGATCGCCGTGGTGCCGCTCCTGGGCGTGGCCGCCGCCGAAGGCACCGAACAGGGCTGGCTGGGCGCGCTCAAGGTGGTTGCCGTCATCGGCGGCCTGATCTTCGCCGGGCGCCACCTGGTGCGTCCGCTGCTGCGCATCATCGTCAAGACCGGCCTGCGCGAGATTTTTACCGCGTTCGCACTGCTGCTGGTCATTGCCATTGCGCTCCTGATGCAATGGGTCGGCATGTCGATGGCGCTGGGCGCCTTCATGGCCGGCATGCTGCTGGCCGACTCCGAATACCGCCACGCGCTCGAGACCGATCTGGAACCGTTCAAGGGCTTGCTGCTGGGGCTGTTTTTCATCGCGGTCGGCATGTCGGTCGACTTCGGCGTGTTCATGGCGCAGCCGTGGCTGATCCTGGGGCTGGTGGCGGCCTTCTTGTGCATCAAGATCGCGGTGCTGTACGGGATCAGCAGGCTGGCCGAGATTGCGCGCAGCCAGCAGGCGCTGTTCGCCTTCATTTTGTCGCAGGGCGGGGAGTTTGCCTTCGTCGTGTTCGGCGCGGCCGAGGCGGCCAAGGTGTTCAGCGCCGAGGTGGCGTCCATCCTGGTGGTGGTGGTGGCGCTGTCGATGGTGGTCACGCCGCTGCTGCTGATCGCCCACGACCGCCTGATCGCGCCGCGCTACCGCGCCGACCAGACGCGCCAGGCCGACAAGATCGCCCCCAACGACGAGCATGTGATCATTGCCGGCTTCGGGCGCTTCGGCCAGATCGTCGGGCGCCTGTTGACCGCCAACGGGGTCAAGCTGACCGTGCTCGACCACGACCCGGACCAGATCGACCTGGTGCGCCGCTTCGGCAGCGAAGTGTTTTACGGCGACGTCACCCGCATCGACCTGCTGCACGCGGCCGGCGCGGCGCGGGCACGGGCGCTGGTGGTGGCGGTCGACGATATCGACGACAGCCTGAAGCTGGTCGACGCGGTGCGGCGCGAGTTTCCCACCTTGAAAATCATGGCGCGGGCGCGCAACGTGACCCATTATTTCGACCTGCGCGACCGCGGCGTGACCATCATCCAGCGCGAAACGTTTGAAGCGGCGCTGATGCTGGGACGCGATGTGCTGCACGAGCTCGGGTTCGGCGCCTACCAGGCGCGCCAGGCAGCCAGCAAGTTCCGCATGTTCAACCTGCGCAGCCTGGACAAGATATATCCGTATTACAAGGACAAGGAACAGTTCCTGTCGGTGGCCAAGCAGGCGCGCGAGGAACTCGAAGCCATGTTCGCGCTCGATGCCGAACTGACCGCCGAGGAAAACAAGAATGGGTGGGATGGGACGTAGCCAGTGCCAGTCGCGCAGGAACGGTTCTGGCACCGAGCGCCGACTTTCAGCAGCCGCCTCGCCATCACCTGGTAAAAAAGTGCCCGGGCATCTGCAATCAGATGTCCGCCACTTTCTTCTTTGAGCGTAGAGACAGGGTTTCCGTATTGTTCAATACTTTACGCGGCTTTGATCGCGTCAAGCCTTTGCTCACATCGTTCGCAATGGACTGAGGGGCGTTCTTCGCTTTCAACTTTAATGCATCGGATCCCACTCGGTCCAGCGCGCCCGGATCGGCGCTTGCATTTTCCTTCGTCAAAGTTCCGTGCCGTTGCAACAGGAATTCTTCAAATTCCTTATTTGATACCGGTGCAGTATTTTTCTTCACTGCAAGAAGTAAATTGCGTTTCATAATTCAATTCCTTTTTCTCTCACATATTGCGACAGCACTTTCACTACGCATCTTGGTCCGATACCCATTTTTGTGAACTCGTCTTTCAGCACCATGACAACATTTGTCAGATAATACGACACCCCATCGGCATCCGCCGTAAGATACCGAAACATATCTTCAGCGAAAATTGGATTGCTTATCCGGAATTGGATGACATCCCCGACGCGACTAACGACGATGTCACTATCTTTCGGTGCGCCGGTCAGTTCCGCTATCTCTGCCGCATCCAAAAATTCATCACTTTTCTCAAGTTCGACTTTTACTTTGACAGTGTCGGTCTTAAACCATTCGCGGTAAATAGCATCCAAGGGCGTCTCTCCGCGACAGGTAATGTGTGCATCAGCCGAACATTCAGGGGGGCATCAAGATACGCAACACGCCTGGCCGCTCCCTCGCTCAAGCGTAGCATATCCCGCCATGGCCGTCGCTGCCGGCCGGGCCGCCAGCGCCACATTGGTGGCGCTTTGTAACAGCCTTCGCGCGGCTACTTTGTCCTGGCGGCGGTGGCACCCCAGCGTTTCGGCTGGAACTTCTCGTCGACGACAAGCTCTGGCGTGCCCGGCGGCAGTACTTGCAGCGACTTGAGAAATTCGATCAAGGCATCCTGATCGGTTTTGCCGGCGGCCTGGAATGCCTTTCGTGACGCGACCGCTTCGCCGGCGTGTCCCAGCACCGCTTGCCGCATGGTTGTAAACATCCCGTGATGAAAATACGGCCCGGAATTGGCGATTCCCCACAGGCGGCGCGTGAGAAAACGCCGGTTCCCTACCGCGAACTTGGGGGCCCACACCGGCCAGTTCATGTCGAGCGCTTCGGCCGGCATGTCGTCGGCCTCGCCGGAGACGTCGTGCAGCTTGAAGTCGGTGTAGGCGGGAACCATCATCAGCGCATCGTCCGGGTGTTCCGGCGCCAGGCGCGGCAGCGGCAGCGCGCGGTCGTTCAGGTCGACGCGCAAGGTGCGCACATCGCCCGCCTTGAGGTTGCCGGTCGGGTTGAACGGACCGGGTTCGGTAAAGGCCCAGCCCTGGCGGCTCAGCGGCAGCGCGGGCACGTGGCACTTGGCGCACTGAAACTGGCTGAATAGATGCTGGCCGCGCAGGATGGCGCGTTCGACTGCGGGCTCGTTCGGAACGACCTGTCCCGGCACCGCCATGACGGCCTGGAACAGCGTGGCCGCGGTCACGTCCGCACGCGTCAATTCGTTCGCAAAGCCATCGCCATCCGGGTCGAGGTTGGCGCCGAAGCGCTCGGTCGCCTGGATGCCATGGTGGTGATGGTACGAGGTATTGGTGAAGTCGCGCAGCGATACCGAATTGCCGGCCTGGTGCCACGGCCGCACCAGCAGGCTGGGCGGATCGATCGGGGTTGCCGTAATCAGGCTTTGGCGCGGCAGGCCGGTCACCTCGCGCACGTCCCACATGCCATCCTCGCGCCGCGTGATGCGGCCAAAATCGATGCCCTTGGCGACCAGGATGCGGGTCTCGCCGCGCCGCATGCCGTCGCGGATGCGCTGCAGATCGCCGCTGATCTCGCGCGCCAGCATTTCAATGTATCCGGCGCCGAACATGCCCGGCGTGTGGCGCGAATTGGCAATGCTGGCCAGCGTCACCGGCGTGCCGCGCTCGTCGAGCGCGCCTCTGGTGGCCACCGTGTCGCTGCGGTCGAAGGTGGCGAAGTCGAAGCGCTGCCCCTGCACGAACACATTGGCGACGAAGTCGCCGCTGCCGCCCGCGACCCCGTAGGGCTGGCTATGGCAGCCCATGCAGGAATTGGCGTCGGGGCCGGAAATGCGGTTGAACGAGCGCGCCCCGCTCAGCGGCGCCAAGGGGTCCGACAGGGCGCGCCCGTTGCCCTTGGCGAGCGGCCGGCCCCCTCCTTCGGATATGGTCCAGTTCGCCGAGAAGACCTTGCGCCCATGCTCGATCAGCTCTGCCAGCGGGATCACGAATTCCTGGTCGTCGCGCAGATGCTGGCTCAGGCCGAATTCATCGCCGACGCCCATCCGCTGGAGCGACGCATCGACCTGGGCGATTGCCCAGCCAGCCATCCCCACGGCCAGGCAAGTGATTGCCGCGGCAAGACAGCGCCGGCGCAGACTCGTTTGCAGGCTCATTTCGCGCTCCCGGCTTTCGGCTGCAGGTCCGGCCCTACCAGTTCGATGTTGACGAGGTTGGCGCCGCCGTCGCGCGTCACGCCCGCGCCACGCCCGATCAGCTGGCCGTCGCGCCATACCTCGACGCTGATGCCGCCGGCCGGTACCGCGCCAAGCGTGAAGCCGCCCTGGCTATCGGTATTGGTCATGCCCCGATAGTGTGGATTACCTGAAGAGAAAACCCGCACTTCGGCGTTTGCCATGCTGTGCGCACGCTTGCCAGCGCCGCCGGCACCCTGGACCCTGGCCCGCAGTTGCGACGGCGCGCTCAGCGCCTGGCCCGGGGCCGCGACGGTCCCGACCAGGGTCGCCACCGGCGGCGCCGCCGCCGGCATGACCGTGCGCACGTGGTAGCCGCCACCGGCGACCGGCGCGAAGTCGATGAAGGCCTGGTCCAGGTCGAACCGGTTGGTCGCGGTGAAGTACTCGTAAATGGCCGTCCCGGCCGGCAAGGTCAGCGGCGGCATGGCGCCGAAGTCGACTTGCCGGAATGGCGCGCCCGGCCCCGGCGTCAGTCCGGTGATCGACCCTGTGCCGAGCGCGCTGATGCCCTTGTAGGCGAACACGATGCGGCCATCGCCAAACAGCTGGATCTGAAACGTGTTGCTGCCGCCGCCGCCATCGTAATGCCCGACGCGGTCGTACGTGACGATGAAACGGCCAGGCAGGCGGTCGTTGACGAACACCTCGCCGTCGATCAGGTCGTCGAAAAATGCCGAGATGCGTTTGTGCTGGTTGAACGCGCCGACACCTTCGCGGTAGGTCCCGTCCTGCGCATCGAACGTGAGATAGCCATTCTGGCCGATCCAGGCGCTGGTGTAGCCCTGCCCATAGAACGGGAAACTGAACGGCAGTGCGTGCGCAATGGAGCAATCGTCGCAGCCCTGCCAGTTGACGCCGTAATCGGTTTCGAACCTGACCGCGATCACCGTGATCGTTCCGGCCTGTGTCTCGCCGCCGGGCACCGGCGCCAGCGCCGGCGAGGCCCCGTTCTGTACGGCGCCGCCCGCGGGCGCGTACTGCGCCCCGATCACCAGGCTACCGAGCACCGTGGGTACGCCGGCAATCTGGAAGCGCCCGGCGGCGTTGGTGATCGCGGTCCTGCCGCCGGGGGCGCTGACCAGTGCGCCCGGCAAGGCTTCTCCGGCCGCGTTGACCACCAGTCCGACCACCGTGGTAAGCGGGTCCGGCGCGACCGTCACCGAGACCGGGGCGGCGCTTCCTTCGTTGCCGCCCAGGTCGCGCGCGGCGGCGCCCAGCGTGAGTCTGCTGACGCCGACTGGCACCGTGAAGGTGTACTGATAAGGCGCGCCGGTGCTGGTGAACACGGCCTGGCCATCGACCTGGAAGCGCACGGCGGCGACCGCAATGTCGTCGACGGCATCGACGGCGACGGTCAGCGGCGCGCCTTCGTAGAACTGGCTGCCAGCGGCCGGCCGCGTGATCGCCGCGCTGGGCGCCACGCCGGCCAGGTCGGTACGCGGCTGGTACTGGCCTATGTACAGCAGGCTGTTGCCGTCGCTGCCGCCACGCTCGACCCCCTCCGCGTCGGCGACCAGGTAGATGTAGCTGTCGTCGACGGCGATGCCGATACCGTTATCGTCGCGCGTGGTGAATCTGAGGATCGAACGCGGCTGCAGCGCTGCGGGATTGCTGATGTCGACGATCGGCACGCCGTTGGCGAACAGGAGGTCGGCACCCAGCGCAAAATTGCCGGACAGGACGACATTGTTCAGCAGGCCGCCCAGTAACTCCGGCGTGCGCGACACAACCGAAGGGGCGGCCAGGTTGGCGATGTCCACTGCGGTCATGCTATTGACGTAATCGGCCACAATCGCGGCGTTGCCGCGCAGCGCCACGCCGCGCGCATCGCCGGTGGCGACGCCGCCACGCAGCAGCGGCGCCGACAGGTTGCTGATGTCGACCAGTTGCAAGCCGGCGCTGCCGGCGGCCACCGCCGCCAGGTTGCGGGCCGGATCGAGGTCGAGGTTCCATGCCGTGCCTCCCACGACGACCGCGCCAACCTGGATCATCGCGCCGGGGTTGGCCACGCTGATGAGGTACAGGCTGCTGCCGGCGGCCACATAGGCGGTGCTGCCGCGCACCTTCACCCCCATCGCGCTGCCAACACTGCCGAAGCTGCCCAGCAGCTTCGGCAAGGTTGGGACCGACACGTCCACCACCTTCAGGCCAGTGCTGGTGGCGAGGTAGGCGATATTGCCGGCCAGCGTGATGTCGTAGGCGTCGCCGCCCAGGCCGAGTGTCGCCACGATCTTCGGGGTGCGCCGGTCGGCGCTCAGGCTGACCACTTGCAAGCCGGCGGCGCCGGACGCAATGAAAGCGTAATCGCTGTTGACCGCCACTGCGTTGCCGTAGCCGCGGATGATGAGGAAGGAACGCTGGGCCGGCGCAAAATCGGTCACGGTGCCGGCCACCGATGCGCTCTTGCCGTGGTTGCTCACCGTGATCTGGCAGCGGCCTGCCTGACTTGCGTAGACGCGGCCGTCGGGCGCGCCGAAATTGCAACTGGCCAGGTTGCTGCTGGCATAGGTGGTCTGGCGCTGGGCGCTGGTCAGGTTGATGTCGCGGCCATCGATCATGGTGCTGGTCACCGTCAGCTGCACGCTGGCGCCGCCGCTCAGCGTATTGACGGTCAGGGTGAAATTGCCAGGCGTCACGCGCAAGCTCGCCAGGGCCGCCGCCAGGTTGAAGCTGGCGGCATTGGCCGGATCGCTGCCGGTGGCGATTTCGGTGCCGTCATGGATGCCGTCGCCATCGGTGTCGGACAGTAGCGGACTGCTGCAGGTCGCGCGCGGGCAGCGGGCCTCGGCGCCGTCGCCCAAGCCATCGCCGTCGCTATCGGCCTTGCGCGGATCGGTCCCCGCCAGGAACTCGTCGCGCGCAGTAAGCCCGTCGTGATCGAGGTCGAGCATGGCGTCGGCCGGATTGGCAGGGTCCATCCCCAGGCGCAACTCGTCGGCGTCGGGAACACCGTCGCCGTCCCTGTCGACCCCGGCCAGCGCCACGCGCACCTGGGCGATGCCCTGGGTACCTTCGTGAATGGCTTGCACCACCACCGTGCCGCTGTTCACGGCGGTGATCAGGCCACCCGCCGTGATGGTGGCGATCGCCGGGTTGCTGATGCTGTAGCTGGTGCCGCTGGCACTCACGTCCACCTGCGCCGGGCTGCCGGTAAAGGTGGCCAGCGCCTGGGCCTGGGTGGTGGCGCCGGCCGTGGCCAGGAGCTCCGTGGGTACGTTCACCCGTACCGACGTGGGAACCGGCGTGGTCGGGCCGAGTACGATCGGCGGCAGGGTAACCGACCCATTGACCGGAATCGTGAACGGCACCGATTCGCCGTAGCTGGTCACGCCGCCCTGGACGCAGGTGGCGCGTGCGCGCACACTGCCGAAGTTGGCCGGAATGTTGGGCAGGACCCAGGTGCCGTCCGGCCTGGCCTGCACGTTGCGATTGAGGACGCTGACCACGCAGTTCTCGTTGAGCTGGGCCTGCGCCGGGGAGGCTACGGACAATGCCAGTCCGCACCAGAAAATACAGTTTTTCAATTGCATGTTCGCACCCGCCTTATTTTGCTTGACTGCCATGTCGAATGACGCTCGCGCAGGCCGCCATGGCGAGCCTGATCCTGGTGCCGCCGCGAAAGCGTCATGCGCGGCGATGAACAATCGGACAATCAAGGCTTTCACGCTATTCTCCCGGGCGATCGGTGAACTTCTGCCTGCCCGGCGGCCACGCCAGGACACGATACGGGCGCGCCCCCTTGGTGTGTCACCGTTGGCGCAATGCAGAAAACGGTTGCGGGGCCGCTGCCTGCTTGAGCATGATTTCCTGGCCAAACACCCTTGAATTGATGTTCAAGACAAAAATGTTGACCCATTTCCATTCAGTCCCATATCTGGCGAAGTACATCGGCTCGACGTCGCTGCCGCGGGTGTACAGGACAGCCGCATCGCCGAGGTCGACGAGAAAAGCCGGGCGGCGTTTCGCCAGGTCCGCCAGGAAGTGCTTGCGCTCCTCGGCGCTCCGGATATCGTTCAACTGCGAAGCGCCGTGTGCCGTCGTGGCGGCCACGATCGTCGAAAAATCATTCCGGCCGGCGGCCGCGGCGATCTTCTCGAACAACTGGACTACCGGCGTGGGCGCGCCCGCCCCTACCTGCCGGCCGAAAAAGGTCAGTGCGGGGGACGGGCCGGGGCCGGGCGCCGCCGCAATCGCTTTCTCGCGGAGGGGGCCGTCCAAGGGGAGGCGGAAGCGCGCGCCGCTCGCGCCCTTTGTATCGCAATACTGTGGGCTCTGCCGGCCGGTCGGACCGAACTCGGAGTTGAACCAGTCCTGTAGCAGCATGAAGCCCAGGTCGGTGGGCCGGTACGGCAGGAACCACACGCTGCCATCAGGGTGGGTGTCGAAAGCGAACGGGCTCGCCCACCGCACTCCAGCTTTGCCGGCCAGTTCTATCCTCATGAAGAAAACCGTAACTGTGCCGAGACGGTAGGCGTATTGAACACCGCTCAATCTGAAGAACTTGAGTTGCTGTACGAACGCCGTGTACTGCGTATCGAACTGCGCCGGGTCGCGGCCATGCTCGGGATCCGATAGCGCCAGCACGCGGTCACGCTCGCCCGCACGCAAGGCCGCCACGACACTGATCAGTGATTTTTCCGCAGCGTCGGCGCCGGGCCATGCCGCCTTCCCGACCCAGTCCGGATCGTCGTAGCGGCGCTCCGCCACGTCCATGCAGGCGGCAGTCGGGATGAACTTGTCGTCATAAGGATGCAAGAGCATCGGCACGGCGCGCGCGGTGAATCCGGCGGCGAAAGCGCCTCCACTTCCCAGCAACACAATGGCTGCCGCGACGGTGGCGAGCAGATGCCTAGATGGGGATGATTGCACATTCAACTCCATTCTCAAGGTCGAAAGAACATTTGACGATGTCTTGTGTAAAATTAAACGTGGTCGAGTAGCCGCCAATGCTATAACTGCCCTCGATGATCCCGTTGATCTTGAATGACACCTTGCCAGCTATCAGCTCCCCGCCCGCGAGGCCGTCGCCGCACTTCGGCTGGTTGAAAGTGACCTTCGCCAGGCTGACCGGCCAGGTGATGTTGCCGCCATTGGCCGTGACGGTAACCCCCACTTTCATCGGGTCACACTCACCGCCCGTGCAGGTGACGTCCACGCTTCCACTGCCTGTGAGTTTGGCGCTGACGCTGGGGGTCAGCGCGGTCTCGGCGACGACGAACACGCACCCCTCGCGGGCGGCGGAGTCATCCGAACAGCCATCCTTCATGTAGCCGAGTTCACCGGTCACGGTCACGGCAAGCCCGATGAACACGCCGCCGTCGAGCTTTGCTTTTCCAGCGATGATGACGAAACCGAAATGAAACGGCGCGACGTCGAAATCCAGTGCCTTCCCCCCCGGCTTCGGCCACACGCGCGCCTCCACGTTGGCGCTACCCAACGTCGCCACCAGCTTGCCCTTCCTTTTTTTGCTGATGCCGGTCGTCTTGCCGCAGCAGTCGTTCTCGGTGATCAGCATCGATGCCTTCTGCAGCAGGCTGATCTTCGCGTTCACGCCAACTCTTTCGAATTTGGCCAGCGCATCGTTTATTCTCTTGGCGACCTCGCTGGGCATGCCGATCTCCGTCTTGTAGCTTCTCTCCGCGGTACCCAGGTCGATCGGCGACGCCGCGCCGTTTTTGCAGACGGCGCACTTGTCGCCGTCCACCGCTGCGCCGTTTTTTGCCGGGTCGGCGACGCAGCTGGCTCCCTCGCACTTCTGGCAGGACGGGCACGTCCCGGCCGACCCGGTGACGTTCGGATCGCCGCCGCAATGCCAGCCGGCCTTGATCACGCCGGCGCCGATATCGGAGGTAATGGTCGCGCCGTCCTGGCTGACGGTGGCGCTGCCGATGGCCACGAAGCTGGCCAGATCGTGGTCGTACGAATACATTTCGGTGACCGCGCGCGGCGCCAGAGCGTCCACATTCGGTATCGTCATGCGCGCCGGCGGATTGAAGTGGGTGCCGACCGGCTGGATCGTAACGACGAAGCGCGGCTGCTGGCCGAAGCCGGGCGACATCGGTACCTTGTCGATGTTGACCGGCGTGACCGACACGCAGCCGCTGCGCGAGCCGCCCGGAAAAGTCGCCGAGCCGGGCGCGATGGTCAGGGCAAAGCCGGGCGCTTCCGGGATTGTGACGGTGCCGCCGGTGGTCTCGTTGACGCAGGCGCGGTTGCCGGGATTGAGTTCCGGCAGGTACACCGGCATGCCGACCGTGTTGTCGTGGCCCGCGATGGTGATCAGGTCGAAATCGAGCGTCGGCCAGTTGCCGGGGCGCTGCGCCGTGCCGCCGTCGGCCATCAGCTTGAAGATTCCCACCGGCACCGGCTGCATCAGGAACTGGCCCTGCTCGTTGGTGCGCACGGCCGTTGCCATTTCTTGCGGGATGTTGCTGGCGTTGCCCTGGGTGATGTGCAGCAGGCGCATGGTCACGCCCGGAATCGGCTGGTTGCTGTTGTCGAGCACCACGCCGCTGATGCGGGTCTGGCTGGCCTGCCCCGGCACCTTTCCGCCGGCGGCGAACGCGGCCGCATGCGCGCCGGGAAGGTCGAAGCTCACCTCCACCACGTTATTGTTGACGCCCGGTTCCGGCCCCATCACCAGGGTGGCCGCAACCCGGCCATCGCTGTCGCTGGTGGCCTGCAGTGTGGCGTTGCGCGCAGGACCGAATCCGCCGCCCCCGCTGACGACGCGAAAGGAGAGCGGCACGGCGCGCAGGCGGTTATTGCTGGCGTCGGTGACAATGGCGATGAATGGCAGCGGCAGGGGCTGGCCCACCACGCCCACCTGGTTGTTGCCCGAATCGACCACCACCAGCCGCGGGCTGGTTGGCGTGCCGCTGGCGACGAAGTCCGCGGTGCTGGTCACCCCCGCCGCGCTGGCCTCGACCAGATTGTTGCCCGAACCGGCGCGCCTGCCCAGCTTGAAGTAGGCGCGCGCCTGTCCTTGCGCATCGGTATTGACCGCCAGCGCGCTCAGGCCGGATCCTGCCGCCTGGTTCGGGCCGAGCGTGCCATCGAGGCCGATGACGCGAAACACCACCGGCGTGTTGACCTGCGGCGCACCCTGGCTGTCGACCAGCTTGACGGCCAGCGGCGCGGCCAAAGCCGTACCGACCGGTGCGCTCTGGTTATTGCCGGAGACGATAGACAGCGAGGCCAGATTCGGCCGCGCCCGCTCAAGGTGGACCGTGGTGGTGGCGCGGTTGCCGGCACGGTCGGTGGCGACCGCCTGGATCGCATTGGTGCCGACTGCCAGCGGCACGTCGCGCGCCATGAAGCTGCGGTTGAGCACCTCGGCGGCCACGCCGTTGACGGCGACCGTCGCTTGCTGCGGGTTGACGGTGCCGACCACGATGTCGTTGACCACGCCGCTGACCGTCACCAGCGCCGCGCTGGTGCTGGCGCCCGCCGCCGGCGAATAGATTTCCACCTTCGGCGCGGTGGTGTCGAGCATGACCTGCACACTGCTGGTGCTGGTGCTGCCATTGCTGTTGGTCGCTACCGCGGTCACGGTATTCGGGCCCTCGTTGAGCGGCACCGCGGCCGCAAAGCGCTTGTCGCTGAGCGGCGCGGCAATGCCGTTGATCTTGACCAGGGCCGCGCCATCGCCGGCATTGCCGTGAATCGTCAGCACCGGGGTGTTGATGTACGCACCGTCGGCCGGCGACGTGATGGCGATGCCGGTCGCGGTACCGGTAATGGCAAACGATAATGGCGCGGAATAGACGAGCGGTCCAGCGTCGGAAAAGCGCGCCGCGACCCGGTAGTGGACGGTTCCCGCCCGGTTTTCCAGTACCGTGGTGCGCAGGGTGTACGTGGTGTCGTTGGCTGCGCTGTCGCCATCGATGCCATCATTGCGCAATTGGCCAAGCGTGGCAAGGAGCGCACCGGCCGCATCCAGCTTTTGCAATGTCACGCTGGTGGGCAGCGTTGTGCCGTTGTCGATGAGCGCGGTGACGGTGGCCAGTACGTCGACGCCGGCCGGCGTCGTGCCTGGGGAGATGCGGACGGGGCCGATCGCCGCCGCCGGCGCCCTGGTCACGGCCAGAAACAGCGGGCCGGCGCTGGAGCGCTTCAACGCCCCCTTGAAAGCGGCCGACACCTGGAACCTGATGCTTCCTTCGACCGCTTCCTGCAGGGTGGTACGCAGCGTGAAGAGCCGGTCGCCGGCCAGCGCGTCCCCCTGCATGCCATCGTCACGCAAGGCGCCAAGCACCGACACGATGCCGCCGGCCCCATTGATCCTCTGCACGTTGGCACTGCCTGGAATGTAGTTGCGGTCGGTAATCGTGACGCTGAAGGTCACCTCGGCGGGAACGCCCACCCTGATGCTGGCAGGCGCGATCGACGGCGCCTCCAGCGCGCCCGGGCCGGCGGCGGCGGCGCGCCCGCACAGCAGCGAGCCAAGCACGATTGCACCGATCCCGACCGACCTGCGAATTTGCCGCAGCACCACGTTGCCCATGTTCGCCTCCTCACTTTGTTGCGATTGAACCTCGCCCGGACAGGCGCATGCGCCGCCCGCCGAGGAACTTGCGTCAGGATCGGCGCGACCGGCAGCGCAGAAGCAGCCCGGCGCACAGCCCGGCAAACGTCAGCGCGATGGTGGACGGCGCTGGAATGGCGACGCCGGCCTCGACTGTCAAATCGTCGACGACGAACGAGGCGCCGCCGGCATGCGACGTGAAGGTGACGTAGGAAATGAGGCCGGCCGCATTGGCGACCTGGAGAAATTCGTTCGGACTGCTGCCCGGATCGCCGCTGCCGTCGGCGAGATTGATCGCATAGGCCGCGCTGCCGGTATCGAGCAGCGCGCCATGGATGCCGTAGGCGGACACGGTCAGGCCGCTGAGATAGGTGAAGTAACCGCCAACGCTGAACACCGGCGCCAGAAAGGTGATCGTGACCGGTCCGCCGTCGTCGAACAAGGCGCCAGCGAGGGAGCGCGGCGGGAATGCCAGTTCGTTGAGCGAGGCGCCGGCCAGCAGCACCGTGGCCTGGCTGAAGCTTAAGCCGGCATACTGGCTCGATAGCACGGTACCGTCGGCAAAGCGATCGAAGTCGTAGACCACCGGCCCCGCTATTGCCGAACCCGGTCCGGCTGCGGCGAGTAGCGCGGCAACGGCCAGCGTCCCTGTCTGTTGTTTCAGCTTGGCCATTTTGCGCCCCGACGTTGGTAACAGGTTTGGTCCGCCGGCTGGCGGCAGGATCGCTCGCCAGGCCGGGAAATCCGCTCTCCGGACTGGAGGATCAGGCACGTGATTTCAGCGCGCACTCAGGTAAATTATTTCTTCCAGAAATTCCAACATGCGCATGGATGCTATCGTTAATTTCATTTAGAAATTTGCCTTTGGACAAATCTTAGTCAGAAGGAGCTGCCTTGAACAATACGCGTTCCCGCAAGGCAGAAATCGCCGCAAATAAACAATTTCCGAAGTGACGCGTTATTCGTACGCATTCGGCATGACGGCGGCGTATCCGCATCGAACAGGCTCTACAGTCACGAAAAATCCGCCGCATGCGGCCAAGCGCAGTGGCAAGCCATCGTGCAGGGAAATCGCGTCGATATTGAACCAGACCGGATGGACGTGGTCAAACCATGTAACAAGCCGCTCGCTACCTGGGAAGGACTGCCCATGACTTGACGTGCGCGTCTTTCGCACAGGAGCGGCGGAATGGCTCGACTATTCCCGATAAGGAGGTGCACCATGGCATTCGTTATGGATAGAAAAACGCTGTTGGCAATCAACCGCCGTGCGGCCGACATGCTGCGCGAGATGGACAAGCGCGGCGACCCTTTCACATCCCCCGGGAAAGCGCCATCCCGATCATCCGGGTCCGAGGCCATTGCGGAGGACGCCGATCTGTGGCCGTCGCCGACGACCCAGTTCAGCCTTGAAGAAATACGGGAGGCGTTCAGGATTGCGAACAAAAGGCTCAACAGCCTCTACGCAAGCGAGACCATCAAGGCCCAGGCGCTGCCGGACGAGAGCGACGGATCGACATGACTACCCGCCAAAGCGTGTACAGCCTGCTGGTACCGGATCCGGGCGATACGCTTGCTGCGCTCGCTTACACGCAATACCAGCAGCATAAAGTGGAAACCTGTTCAGAGATCGAGTCGTCCACCGGACGAGCACCCACGCCGCAAGAGATGAGCGCCTTTGAACGCGCGGCGATGACGCCGATGGGAATTGCCATGTATCAGCGACGGGCGGAGACCCTGGCGAATGCACTTCTTGACGCAACGCTCGAATCGAGAAAGGCGAGGCTGGAAGCCGAATTCATGACAACGGCGATTGGTCAACAGTTGGCCACGATCCTTGCGCATCAACGTGCACGCAAAGGGCTCATCGGCTGGCTCAAGGACGTGAGCGCCAATCTGAGCGTGAATGTCCTGACGATCCTGCTCATTGCAGCGCTGGTTTTCGGCTACCGTCTCCTTGATAACTGGCTGAACCATCTGAGCACGCACACCGGTGTCAGTTCCACTGAAAAATCCGATCGGCCCGCGCTTGCCGACTGGGCCGGCGACCCTGTCATCGCCGCGTTGACCGGTACATAACGGCCCGACACTGCCCGCTGGGCAGCTTGCAGCCGGTCAGCTGTTGACGGCCCTGCCCCTCTGCCGCATCCATGCCAGCCTCGCTGTACTTACCGCTGTCTCCGCCAGCGCTGTAGAATCGCGCTCACCGGCATTTCAATAACGATAACAACACCACGTCCATGAACATCCCTGAAAAACTCCGCTCCATCAAAGCCTCGCTCTCCGAACGCAGCCGCGAACGCAAGCGTCTGCGCGGCCCCGCCGACCTGAACTACGCCATCGCCGATTCGATCGAACTGCTCGACGCCGGCGCCTGGCAAGCCCTGGCGGACCATGCCGGCTTCTTCATGTCCTTCGCCTACCTCAAGTCGCTCGAACAGGTATTGCCGCACAACCTGTCGCCGCGCTACGCCCTGATCTACAGCGGCGCCGGCGCCGAGCGCATGCCGGTCGCGGCGGTGTACATGCAGATCGCCGACCTCAACCTGGCGCAGGCGCGGCCGGACAAGAGCCAGGCTGCATCCACGCGAGCCGCCCCGCTCGACGAGTTGGCGAAAAAGACCACGCAGCGCATCCTCAGCTGCGGCAACCTGCTGACCTTCGGCCAGCACGGCATCGCCATGGCGCCCGGCGCCGATCCCAAGCTGGCCTGGCACGGCGTGGCCGAAGTGCTGTACCGGGTGCGCCAGGCCGACAAGCTGGTCGGCAAGACCCACTTCATCATGATCAAGGACTTGCACGCGCCCCATACCGATCACGCGGCGCACCTGGAACACCTGAGCTACCGGTACGTGGAAACAGAACCGAACATGGTCCTGGCGCTGCAGGACGACTGGAAGCACTACGACGACTACCTGGCCAGCCTGGCCTCCAAGTACCGCAGCGGCGTGCGCAATGCCGTCTTCAAGACCTTGGACGAGGCGGCCTGCACGCTCGAACAGTTAAGCGACCTGGACGCCGTGCGCGAGCAGATTCACGGGCTCTACAAGGAAGTGCAGGTCAACGCCGGCTTCCGCCCGTTCGAGCTGCGCCCCGAGTATTTCCCGGCGCTGCAAAAAGCGGCTGGCGAGCGCTTCCGCTGCAGCGTACTCAAGCGCGATGGGGAGATGCTCGGTTTCCTGATCTCGGTGGCCGATGGCGACACCTCGATCGCCTACCACATCGGCTTTAACCGCGCGGCGGCGGCCGACCTGCCGATTTATCTGCGGCTGCTGCACGCCGGCATCGCCGACGCCTTGTCGATGGGCTGCAAGCAAGTGTCGTTCGGCCGCACCGCGCTCGAACCGAAAGCGGCCCTGGGCGCCAAGCCGCAGACCTTCGGCATCCTGGTGCGCCACCGCCAGCCGGTGCTCAACAAGATGATCAAGCATCTGCTGCTGGGCATCGAGCATGATGACGCGCCCGAACGCAGTCCGTTCAAGAAACCGGCCAAGGTCGCCTGACCGGGCAAAACAAGCGATCATGACGACGCTGCCGGCGCGCGTCGTCGCTACGCCTCCGGCACCGCGGCCAAGGTCGCCGACGCGGCAACGATAAAAAACGTCAGCGGGTCCATCCCGACCGAGCTGTCGGCATCGATGGCAACTACGGTTTCGTCCTCGTCGACTGCCACCAGCGCGCTAACTGAAAGACGCTCGGCCACGCTGGCAAGGCGAAACGTGGGGTGGCTGAACTCGGTGGGGCAAGCGAGGTAGCAGACGCCGTGAAACGACACCTTGTGCTGCGCATGCGACAACGAGCATCCTGCCGATAAGCTCAGGGAGTAGCCGTCAAAGGACCGGATGCACCAGTCCCACCCACCGCCACGGTTGAGTTCTTGAAGGAGTTCATTCAATGTCGTTTTCCATCCATGTCAGATGCGCTATCCGGGGGGCAGCCGTGTTCATGCCCTCATCCCGTGTGCGCGGGGAGCAGACGAGCGCACCTCGCTTTTCATCGACATCGTCACACTCCGGCTGACGCTACATGAAATTACGCGTATGCAGGGCCGACAACTGCTGCGCCTCGGTTTTTGAAAACCCCAGCCGCTCCAGGCGCGACTGGCGCCCTTCGGCCATGTCCACCATCAGCTGCTGCACGCGCAGGTAGCCGGCCGCAATCGCCGCCGGCGTCAGTGCGCCCGCCGCCAGCAGGATCAGCGCGTCGAATACCTCTTCGTTCAAGCCCGAACTGGCCGCCAGCGCATCGTTGCGCGACTGGACCGCGTTGGCCAGGCGCGTGCGAAAAGCCGGCTCGCGTTCGAGCCGCGCCGCCAGGTGCGTCATGCCGAAGGCGACATGGCGCGCTTCGTCGCGCGCGGCCAGGCGCGCGATCTGGCGCGTGACCGGATCGGGCGCGTACGCATGCAAAAAATGCAGCAGGCTGACAAAGGTCCCCTCCCCCAGCACCGACAGCAAAAACTCGGCCACCGAAAAATCCTGCTCATCGAGCAGCGTCTTGAGCGAGCTTTGTCCGCCCGCCGTCGACAAGCCCGGCTCGCGGCCCTTGAGGCGCACGCGGCGCGTGAACACCTCGATGTGGCGCGCTTCGTCGGCCACCTGGATCGCCAGCACCGCCTGCACTTCGCGGTAGTGCGGGTGCACCTGTCCCAGAAAGCGCGCCGGCACCACCAGCGCCGCCACTTCATTTTCGATCATGTAGGTCAGCACCTGCACCACCGCGTCTTCGACCATGTCGGGCAAGGTGAACTCGGCTTTCCAGTCGATCGCCGTCTCCGGGTCCCACTGCGCCGCCGCGGCCTGCGCGTACAAATCGGCCGCGCGTTCGGCCCACACTTCCTCCTTTTGATCGAGGCGGAACTGCATGGCCGGCGAACCCGCCTCCACCGTCGCGCCGCGTGCCGCCAGACCCCACTGGGCCTTGGCCTGATCGGCGATGGCGCCCTCGGCGCGCGGATCAGCGTGGCCGCTGTGCAGCGCCGCGCGCCAGCGGCCGGCCGAAGCGCCGCCGCGCGTCACGCGCACCAATCTGCGCCCGTCCACCTCAAGCGCCGTGCACGGGTGCCCCTGGCTGCGGCACCAGGCGGCCAATTGCCCGTCCCAGCCCGCGCCAAGCCCGGTGACGTCCAGCGCGTCGCCCGGCGCGAGCTGCTGCAAGCCATGCTTGATCAGCAGATGGGCGCCGGCGTCGAAGCCGAGACTCTCAATATCGATAGTCGGTAGCAAGGATCTTCCCTTCCGCATCGTAAAAGCGCTCATCGTCCACCGCGCGCACCAGCGCGTCGTAGCCGCTCACGCGACCCGGCAGCCAGGTTTTCAGGCCTTCCAGTTCGAGCAGCGGGCGTACTTCCGGATCGTCCCAGCTCATGGCCAGCAGCAGTTCGCCGAAGCGTGCGATTCTCTCCGCGGGCGCGCCGGGGCTGACCGTGAAATTGCAATGGTCGAACGGCGCCGTGCGCGCCATGATCGCCGTGGCGCCGGCCGGCAGCAAGCCTTCGCGCGAGAAGGCCATGTGGTTACTGTCGATCATCCAGGCGGCGTCGATCTCGCCGGCCATCAGCGCCAGCGCCGCATCGCGTTCGCCGCCGATATGGTCGCCGTGCTTGCCGCCCAGGACGTCGAAGCGGCGCGCCGTGTAATCGCGTCCGGCCAGCATGCCGTGCTGGCGCAGCAGGTCGAGCGGAATCAGGTGCGCCTGGGGCGAGTCGATGGCGCCAAAGCCGATCGTCTTGCCCTTGAGCTGTTCCAGCGTGACCAGCGGGCCCGTACGCGTGACCAGCACCGAGGTCAGGTCGCAATCGCTGTCGCGCATGGCCAGCGCCGTCACTTCCTGGCCGCGGGCGCGCGCCATGCGCTCGGCCCGTACCCAGGCCAGCGGCGAATTCCACGCCAGCGCAATGCTGCCGTCGAACTGCGCTTCGACCTGGCGCTCGTAGTTGGAGTACAAGATGTAATCGAATTCAAAGTCGTGGCGCCGGAAGTATTCCTTGAAGCCTTCCCAGATCGTCACGACTTTCGGTGCGTAGGCCACCGCGCCCATCATCAATGGTGTGTTCATCGCGCGCCCCTTAACCGAACACCGGCATGCCGCAAACGGCCTTGCCAATGAAGTCGAACAGCACGTCGGAGGTCGGCGCCATGACCGAGGCGGCGCGCGCATCGCGGAAGTAGCGTTCGATGCCGACATCCTTGCGGAAGGCCGCGCCGCCGCACACGCGCATGGCGCTGTCGGTCACTTCCAGCGCCGCTTCGGCCGCTGCCGCCTTGACCTGCATCACGCGCAGCATGGCGTCCGGACGGTTGGCGGCCAGCGCGGCGAGCGTGTCGTCGCGCAGCGTGCGCACCATGTCGGCCTGGATGCGGGCACGCGCCAGGTAGGCGCGGATGGTCGGCAGTTCGGCCAGCGAACTGCCCAGGTGTTCGAGCTTGCTGCCGGCGGCGTGCGCGCATGCCGCTTCCAGCACGGCGTCCATCTGGCCCAGCGAGGACGAGGCGATCAGGGTCGAGAACACCGGCAGCACGGCGCCGATCATGATGTCGAAGCCGCCGCCGTCAAGGCCCAGCATGGCGGCCGGCGCGACGCGCACGCCGGTCGCGCTGATGGGTGAGGAGCGGTTGCCGCGCAAGCCCATGCCGTCGAACGCTTTCGGTTCGCTCAGGCCGGCGCTCTTGCTGTCGACCAGCCACAGGGTGCTGGCGCCTTCCAGGGCGACCGGCGCGGTCGACCACACGTACGAATCGGCTTCGCCGGCGGCGGTGACCATCGATTTGCTGCCGTCGATGACGATGCCCTCGCCGTCCTGGCGCGCCGTGCCGACCGGGGCCCAGAAGTGGCTGCGCGAGCCGTTGTCGGACCAGGCCAGGGTGCTCAGGTGGCGGCCGCAAGCGACGTCGCGGCGCACCTTCTCGCCGGCGAATTTTTCCAGCACGGTGGCGGCGCACAGGTGCATGCAGACGATCATCGCCGTCGACGGGCAGGCCTTGGCCAGGCGCTCGATCAGCTGCGCCGCCTCGGGCAAGCCGAGGCCCATGCCGCCCACGTCCTTGCTGCTGACAAGGCCGAGCAGGCCGGCCTGGCCCAGCGCATCGATGGCGGCGCGCGGAAACTGGGCATCGCGGTCGGTGGCCGGCGCGGCCGGCAGGACGATGGTGGTGACAATGGTGTCGAGTGTTTGGAGGTAAGACATGGCATCCCTGTGAAAATGGCGGATCAATGCCACCAGCAGGTCGCGGACAGGGCAAGGCAAGGGAGACTCCGGACAGGAGCCGGGCGATTGAGCACCTCGACAAGTTCTGCTCGACCTGCCTGGCGGCAGCGCTTGGAAACGGTACTTTGGCTGCGTTTGCACCTCGACCCCGCCACACGCGGGCCGTCTGACCCGGTTCAGCGTTCCAGGGAAGCTGACATCGGCGTTACGGCGGGCGGGTTCAAGACAAACACAACAGTTGCCGCAGTTTATCAGAGTCGCGCCGCGCCTGGCAGGCCCTTGCGCTCCCGGCGGCGCGCCCGGCCGCTGAAAAATCCGCTTGACTGCCTGTCACGTGTCAGATAATGTTTACAGGTGAAAGAAAATAAACCACCAATCAAAGGAGACCAGTTGCTGGCGATCCTGTCCGCACTTGCCAATCCGCACCGGCTGCGCATCCTTGCGGCCCTCGCATCGGGCGGACGCAATTACGTCAGCCAGCTTGCACGCGACATTGGCATCAGCCGGCCGCTGCTGCACCTGCATCTCCAGAAACTCGAACAAGCCGGCCTCGTTACCAGCCGCCTCGAACTGTCGCACGACGGCAAAGCGCTCAATTACTTTGAAACGGCCAGTTTCGCCGTGGCGCTGACGCCGGAAGCGATTGCCGAGGCAGTCAAGTCCCTCACCATCAACCTTGAGAAGTAGACCAATACCATGTCCGAACACGTCTTTTTGATCACCATCGGCCTGCCGCTCGCCACCGTCCTGCTCATTTTCGGCATGAAGTATTTCGCCGCCATCCAGCAGGCCAAGGCGCGCCTGGCCAGCGACGAGGCGTACCGCCAGCTCGCGGCGCAGGCAGCGGCGGCACAGACCGAGACGGCCGCCGCGCTGGCAGCGGTCAACGCCCATCTGGCGGAACTGAAAACGCGCGTGGCCGCCGTCGAGAAAATGCTGCGCGACGTGGAGTAAAGCGGCGCCGCCAGCCCGGATCAAGCACCTGCCGCACCGATCGATTGCCTGCCTCACCAGGGAGAACACCATGCCGTACCATCATCAGATTGCCATCGGCGGCAAGGATGCGCAGCGCACTGCGCGCATCGCCGGCGCGCTGTACCTCGTCATCATCGTCATCGGACTGCTGGGCGAGACGGTGATCCGCAACAGCCTGGTCGTGGCCGGCAACGCGGCCGAGACGGCCCAGCGCATCGTGGCCTCGGAATGGCTGTGGCGGGTGGGGATCGCGGGCCAGTTGTTGCTGCTGCTGTGCGCGGTTGCGATGTCGCTGACCTGGTACGTACTGCTGCGCCCGGTGAACAAACACCTGACCCTGCTGGCCATGTTCTTCGCGCTGGTGTCGCTGGCGGTCGAAAGCGTCAGCGCCCTGCAGCTGCAAGGCGCCCTGACGCCGCTGCTGTCCGGCGCCAGGCTCGGGATGGACCTGCAACAGGCGCAGGCGGCGGCTTACCTGGCCATTGTCGGGCACTCGCATGCGTTCGCGGTGGCCTTGATGTTCTTCGGGGTCGAATGCATCATCATCGGCCACCTGATCCGCAAGTCCGGCTATTTTCCGCCGCTGATCGGCGCGATGATGCAGCTTGCCGGCCTGTGCTACCTGGTCAACACCTTCATCATGGTGCTCTCGCCTGCCCTGCACGCCGCCGTGTTCCCGGCGATCCTGGTGCCATCGTTTTTCGGCGAAAGCGCGTTCTGCCTGTGCCTGCTGTTCAAGGGCATCGACATCCCGGCGTGGGAGCGCATGGCCGCGCCCTCGCCCTCACTCAATTCGCACTGACGTTTCACCACTCACCAACCCACGAGGAGCCGCACCATGAACGATATCAGCACCCTGAGACTGTCCCTGCTAAGAGCGATGTACCTGCTGCTGGTGATGGGGCTGGGCGTAACCATGTGGCCGACCATCATTGCCCCGTCGAGCGTGGCTGCCAACGCCAGCACCGTGGTGCGCTCGCTGCTCGGCGCCCTGTGCCTGCTGTCGCTGCTGGGGTTGCGCTATCCGCTGCGCATGCTGCCGCTGCTCCTGTTCGAGCTGGCCTGGAAAATCATCTGGGTTCTCGCCTTCGCCCTGCCGATGTGGATGGGGCCGGGCCTGGACGAGTATGCCGCCGAGACGCTGTTCGCCTGCGCCGCCGGCATTGTGCTGGTGGTGCTGGTGCTGCCATGGGGGCATGTTGCGCGCGAATACCTGCGGGCGCCGGGCACGCCGTGGTCGAGGGACGCGCAAGCCGGCGTGCACTGAAGACCGGTATGCGCGGCATCTTGCGCCAGTCAGGCGGCAAGATGCCGCGCCGACGCTTACAGCAGCATGCCCAGGCCTTCGGTATGGCCGAAGGCGTCGTACCACGCGGCCGCATTGCTGCCGGTGATGGCGATGCCGCCCGGATTGACTGCATACAGCTGCGCCAGGTCTCCGCCGAGCGGGCTGTCGCCGGTCTCCAGGCGAGCCTGATCGAGCTGCGCGGCGAAATGCCATGCGCCGGTTGCGGGATCGGCGCCGTACATCGCATCGAAGGCGGCGATCAGCGGCAGCATGTCGTAGAGCCCGTTCAGGGCGCCCTCTGCGCTGGCGTCAGCGAGCACCTGTAGCCGGAAGCTGTCCGGCGCCGGATTGTCGTACCAGCCGGCAAACGCCATGCCATCCGTCGCACTTGTCATGAGCACCAGGTCGCTGCCCGAGCGGGCAAGGAACATGTCCGGCGCGTGGATGCCGCCGCCCAGCGAGATGGCGGCAGCGCCGCGCGCACACAAGTGCACGGTATCGCGCCCGTCGCCCGCGTTGAAGGCGATCGTGAAATCGGCGCCCCAGGCGGTAATGTTGTCATTGCCCGCCCCCCCGATATACAGGCTCTGCCCTGCCCCTTCGATCAGGTCGTCGCCGGCGCCACCGTCGAGCAGATTATTGCCGTGCACATCCTGGAGGATATCGTTCCCATCCTGGCCGAACAGCAGGTCGGCGCCGGCGCGGCCGTGCATGGTGTCGTTGTTCTCGCCGCCGATGAGTACCTCGTAGGCGCTGCCTTCCTCCACGAACTCGCCCGTCCACATGGTGTGCACAAAGTCATTCTCCGGCAGGAACCAGTACGGGGTACTGCCATCGTCGCCGCTCAGGATCATGGCTTCCATGTCGAAGTCGGCCGATACGTGCGACAGGGTGGCAAAGGCGGCGGACACGTCGTCGTTCAGGTCCATGTCCCAAAGTACGAACATGCAGTAATCGGGGTCGCCTGCATACAGGGCGTCGAGAGGGCTGCGTACGGTGGTGGTCATGAGTTCTCCAGAAAAGGGCGACGCTGGGTCGCGGGCAGCCGGGCCGGCCGGCACCCGGCATCAGCTTGACACCCGATAAATATAACTTTTTCTGTGGAAACTTTATGAACGCAGGTCACTGATGCGATGCAGGAATATTGATTCTAGACAATTCGAGCCGGTGACGACTGCCCGGGTAGTGCGGGTGGCAGTGCAGGACACACTATTTTTTGAAGATGTCCGTGTAAAAACCGCTGGCCTGCAGCACCACCGTCACCGGTTCGTCGTTGGTGTTCTTCCAGTACCAGCCATGCACGCCCGTGAATGGCGCGATCAGGGCGCCGCTGGATTGGCTGACCTCTTTCTCCAGGATGAAACTTTCGAACTCGTCGCCCTTGGCATTGACCGGCTCGCCATGAAAGTCATGGTTGAGCACTTCGCCTTTCGTCGTTTTCCAGGAAAAGACCAGCGTCGCGCCTTTCGCAAGGTGGGTCTTCACCTCCACGCCTTTGCCTGGGGCCAGGGTGATCTCTTGCGTGTCGGCCCGGTAGGCAACCGTCTGCTTCGACGCGATGGTGAGGGCGCGCACTTCACCCGGGGCCGAGACCGTCGATCCTGTTGGCGCTGGCGTTACAACGGCCGTGGCCGCCGCAGGTTCGCCCGCGGACGGCGCTGTGCTGTGCAGCTTGGTCAGGCCGAGCGCCTTTCCCGCGCCAGTCGGATCAATCCCGTACTCGGCAGGCAGGACGGCGACGGTGAGCAGCACGGCGGCCACCGCCGCGGCGATGAGGCAGCCGCGCAAGAGTTCTTTTTTGGGCGCGACAACGCCGGCGTTCGATGAAGGCAGGGACATGGACTTTCCTATTGACTGATATAGCCGGTGAACTGGAGGCCGGCCAGGACAAAGCCGGCGCTCATGAGCGCAAAATTGCCGGTCAAGGCATGCCGGGCGAAACTGGCGGTGGTGCGCCAGTAGCGCACCAGGATCAGGATCATGCCGAGCGCGAGCAGCTGGCCGAGCTCCACGCCGAGGTTGAACGCGATCATGTTCGGCACCAGGCCGTCGGGCGACAGGGAGAAATCCTGCAGCTTGGTCGCCAGTCCCAGGCCGTGGAAGAAACCGAAGATCAGCACCGCCGCCTTTTTGTTCGGCTGAAACCCGGACACGGTCTTGAAGCCGCCCAGGTTGTCGAAGGCGCGGTAGACGATCGACAGGCCGATGATGGCGTCGACCAGATAGGCGTTGATATGCCAGCCGTTGAGCACCCCAAGCAGCAAGGTGGTGCTGTGGCCGAGCGCGAACAGGGTCACGTACACGCCGATATCCTTCATCCGGTACAGGAAGAAGATCACGCCGCACAGGAACAGCAGATGGTCGTAGCCGGTCACCATGTGCTTGGCGCCCAGGTACAGATAGGGCAGGAAGTGCACGCCGGTGGCGCCCTGCAGGAAACTCTGGTCCGACTCGGAGACGCCGTGGGCGAATGCTCCGGCCGTCACAAGGCACAGCAGCATGCCCAACAGCCATGCGCGGGCGGCGTCGCCCGAACCATTTATCAACATACGCTATGTTCCTGATTGTCTGAAAACGCTTGCCGCCCTTTCAAGGGGCGGCTTGCCATGCGAAATCGCACGGCCACGCGATGGATCGGCTGCGCCAGCAACATGCCGCCGGCGCGCGCACGACCGATGCCGCGGTCACCCGCGATGGCAGCCGCAGCGATGCTGGCTGTTCAGTCTTTTTTCTTCATCAGCCCCGCCAGGGCGGCGAACGGGTTGTGCGTGGCCGGCGCCACCTCGGCCGACAGCAGCCCGGCGCCGCGGTCCGCTTCCAGGTAGCGCGAGTGCTCGTTGTCGTGGCAGTACAGGCACAGCAGCTCCCAGTTGCTGCCATCGGGCGGATTGTTGTCGTGGTTGTGGTCGCGATGGTGCACCGTCAGCTGCGACACGTTCGCATTGGTGAACTCGCGCATGCAGCGCCCGCATATCCAGGGATACATTTTCAGGGAACGCGCCCGGTAGCCGGATTCGCGCGTTTCCGCAGCCTTGCGGGCATCGGCCACGATCTTGTCGAGACGGGCGGCGTCGGGTTTTTTAGGCAGTGTCATGCACGTTGCTTTCTATCACGTTGCCGCATGGCGCGGCAGAAAGCGGATTGTCGCAGAGTTTGTGGTGCTGGTCGAGTGATGCCGCACCCGGCAAGCGGCGTCAACGCCGAAACGCCGGCCGAACGCACGAGCAATTGAAAAACACCCGTTCTGTGGCCGCGACCAGACATAATTTTCCCTGATTTAGCTGGCCGGCCACGCTCCCGGCTCCACGTGGCCAGCCCATCAACCGGCGCGGCTTCCTCTCCAAAACAGATATGGCCTGTCCTGCTTGCCATGCAAGTGGTATGGGAAGAGGCGCAATCCTGATGGCCCGCTCATGCTGCGAACGGAAAAACGCACAGGCCCAAGTGGTCTTGTCGGGATGCGCTTGCACGGGCAAATCATCGTTGCCGTCGCCGGATTTTACCTCGCCAATAATCGATTCCGTCGCGCCATGTGTTCTTACCAGTCCTCAAGTTACATTACGTTTCACATCTGTTGACCTCGCTTTAATACGCGGTAATACTGCGACAACCCTGACGATCTGTTCAAGATCACGTCCATCAACCCAACACACGTCCTGAGTGAAATGTTCGCCTCCAGCGATATTTCAAAGGCCAAACAACCATCCGATTTGGAAGCGCTCCCACGACAGGCACCGACTGCAACACCGAACAGCTTACCCAACGTCCTCCCGGTGTGCCCGCCCGTCCGGGCGGGGCACACCGGGTTTTCGCAGGAACTGGCCCCGGCCGGCTCCGACCAATGCGCACCGCGCATCCAACCACAAAGGCCGCCGTCATGCATCATCGTCCAGCGCAGGCAACGGCCACTTTCCACGAGGTGACCGCACCATGAAAAAACTGCTTCAATTCCTCTCGCTCGGCATGCTCGGCATCGGTTTGCTGAGCGGCTGCGGCGGCTCGTCGTCCGGCAGCGACGCGACACCGCAGCCCACGATCTCCGCCACCACCACGGTGCGCTCGAACGCCATCGGCACGCCCAAGTCCGCCACGCTGGCGCCGACCCTGGCCTCCTCCTCGGCGCCCTCGACCACCGAATGGACGTTCTGCGCCAACGAGAACGGCGAGTGCATCTTCACCGGCAACCAGACCGTGCGCTACGGCGCCGGTTCCAGCTTCACCAGCAAGAAATTCGACTGGGCCGCCAGCTGCAACAACGCCACCTTCGGCACCGATCCGGCGCCGGGCGTGGCCAAGCACTGCGAAATCACCAGCAGCTTCACCTTCTGCGCCAACGAAAACGGCCAGTGCGGCTTCGGCGATACGCAGACCGTGCGCTTTGGCGCCGGCAACACCTACGTCACGCAAACCGTGACCGGCGGAGCGGCCTGCACCACCGGCGTGTTCGGCGACCCGCTGCCGGGCAGCGCCAAGCACTGCGACCGCGCGCCCACCAGCTGGACCCGCTGCGCCTATGAGAACGGCCGCTGCACCTTCAGCGGCACGCAGGTGCTGCTGTACGGCGCCAACGGCAGCTTCGTCACCAAAACCCTCAGCAACGGCGCCGACTGCAACAGCGGCGTGTTCGGCGATCCGATTCCCGGCGTCCCCAAACGCTGCTACCTGCCGGGCGTGCCGATGCCGTCCGGCGCCACGCCGCCGCCAACCGATCCGGGCACCTGGAACCAGCTGACCACCTTCAAGCTGGTCAACGGCACGCGCGGGCACTATGCCGACAGCCAGGTCTACTGGGCCATCATCGGCAAGGACTGGAACAGCGGCAAATACGTCCACGTCGATGCGGGCGGGCGCTTCATTCCCATGGCGCTGAGCGACAACGGCGCGCTGAACAAGAACGGCAAGCCGTACACCAACTACTTCCACACCCTGGCCCAGCTCAAGTCGATCACCATCCCGCCGCTCAATTCGGCGCGCCTGTTCCTCAGCGTCGGCAGCCCGATGTACCTGCAAGTCAATGCCGACGCCAACGGCAACCTCGGCTACGCCGGCGCGAATATCGAAAATCCGTCCGATCCCAACATCGACGTCTACTTCGACTTCGTCGAAATGTCCATCGGCGCCAAGGACGGCTTCTTCGGCAACACAACCCGGGTCGACCACTTCGGCTTCCCCCTCACCTTGCGCCTGCAGGGCCTGGGCGGCTACGACCAGACCGTGGGCGAAACCGAAACGCGCGCCTCGCTGATGGCGCAATTCGTCGCCAGCGTCCCGGCCCAGTTCAAGGGCCTGGCCCAGGCGCCGTACGCGCCCTACCGCATCATCGCCCCGGCCCACGCCAGCTTCCAGAACAGCGGCGCCAACGCCAGCTACCTGGACGGTTACATCAACCATATCTGGAACAAGTACAGCAGCCAGAAACTGGTCTTCACCAACCAGCAGGGTACCTTCAGCGGCCAGGTGGTGAACGGCGTATTCCAGTTCACCGACGGTGCCGGCACCTACAGGGTGCGCAAGCCCACCACCGCCATGGCACTGCTCGGCAATGGCGCCCTGGACGACCCCAGCGGCACGGTCGGCGGTACGCCCGCCTACCACAAGCAGTTGCAGATCCAGGCGCAGCTGTGCGCGGCCCTCAACCGCCATGTGGTGGAAAACCCGGCGCGCTGGTCCGACGCGGCGTATTTCTACCCGGCGGGCCAGCCAGCCAACTGGTACGCCAAGTTCTGGCATGACCACAGCATCAACAAGCTGGCCTACGGCTTCGCCTACGACGACGTGTGGAACTACAGCTCGTCGGTGCATTCCACCGCGCCAACCACCGCCACGGTGACCATCGGCTGGTAATGCAGCCCGGGGCCGCCGCTGGCGGCCCCTTCTCATTTTTCAACGGGAGTCGAGATGAAGAAACTACTGAAATACCTGGGCATGGCCGCCATCGGCGGCGCCATCATCAGCGGATGCGGCGGCGCATCGTCCGATGGCGCACCCACCGCCGCCAGCCCCACGCGGATGAACGCCGCCGTCACGGCGGAGCCATTGCTGCCGCTGGCGGCGTCCGTCGCGCCCGGCGCCACCAGCAGTGCCGCAATCGACGGGCTTGGCACGGACTCGGGATCGTCGGCCGCGCTCGCGCCGTGCACCGCCGTCACCTGGCGCGCCGGCGTCAATTACCCGCTCGGGACAGTCGTGCTGTACACACCGAACGGGCTGTACTACAAGGTGGTGCAAGTCGCCGGCAACGGCAGCGATGGCACCACGCCGACCATCAGCACCTGGTACTGGGCGCAAACGACCTGCGCGCTGCCAGCGGCGAAGAAAATCGTCGGCGGCTACTATCCGAACTGGACGCCCTCCCCGGTGCGCATCCGCGACGTCAACGCACGCTACAACCTGATCTACCTGTTCCACGCGGTGCCGGTGGGCGGCTCGCCGGGCACCACCGGTGCGGTCACCTTCAGCGCACCGGGCAACGGACGCGGTGCGGCCACCAATCTGAACGCCGACATCCAGTACGCACGCAGCACCCAGGGCCGCAAGATCATCCTGTCGGTGGGCGGCGCGGGCAATGGCATGAGTTTTCCGAACCGAACCAAATCGCAGACGTTCGTGAACAGCATCGCCTCGATCTACTCGCAGCTGGGCGGCATCGACGGCATGGACTGGAATACCTTCGAAGCGGACCAGCGGCCCGATACCGCTGAAATGATCTGGATCAGCCTGGAACTGAAGAAGCGCTACCCGGGCTTCATCATTTCCGCGCCACCGGCACCGTGGAACGCGATCGACAAGGAATTTTGCCGTGCGATGGTCGCTGCCGGTGCGATGGATTACGCCGCGCCGCAGTATTACGACGGGCCTGGCCTGAACGATCCAGCCTATGTGGCCGAAAACGTCAAACAGTGGGTCAGCTTGCTCGGCGCGAACCGGGTGGTGGTCGGCTTCGGTATCAGCAACGCGGCCAATTACATGAGCCGGGAGCAGGCGGTCAGCGCGTGGAACCAGGTCAAGGCCAACCATCCGGACATCCGCGGTGGCTTCAACTGGCAGATTCACACCGATGAAGAACAGGGCTGGCCGTTCGCCAACAGCGTTGCACCGCTGATTAACCCGTAACAGGCAAGGCTGCCGGTCCCTGTTGGCGAGACCGGCAGCGCTTATTGTTGAGCGACAGGCGGGCGCGTCATATCGACCCGCGACAGCCACCAAGCGCCACGCTGGAACGTGTAGTCGAACGGACCGCTGCGCACCACACTATCTTCCTTGGGCGCACCCGCGCCTTGCTTGCCGGCGGCGATTGTCGGCAAGCCTTTTTGGGCCGCTCCGGCCTTGAACCAGGTATCGTGCAAGGTCTTTACCAGCGCAGGCAAGCGCGCATCGTCTTGCGCGTACGGCACGCATGCGCCCGGCTTGACGCACACCGTCACAGGAAACGCGACAAAGCGCGCGAAGCGGTCCGCCTGCTGCTCTCCCACATAGATGTTGACCCAGCCCGAGGCATCGGCAACGTCGCGCGCAGCCTTGGAAATCGCTACGATCTCGTGCAGAATACCCTGGCGCATGCTGTTCCTGGGCGCCTGCGCGCCCTTGACCGGATACAGCACATCATCGACCCGCCACTGGCCGCCTTCCCGCACCAGCACATAGCGCATCGTCGTGCGCTGCGAACGGGCGTCCTTGGGGAATATCTTGAACGCCACATCGACCGCGTTCGCCCCCACCGGCCTGGCCGTGAAGCCGGACGACGCCAGCGTCAATTGCGGATCGCGGTCCTGGGCATCCAGAAACATGTCGCCCCCGGCGCCATAGCCGCACATATCGTCCCCGCGCGCCACTTTTCGGCATGCGAAGTCGTTTTCCGCCAGCAGCTTGCGCGCGCCAGCCGAATAGAAGGCGCCGCTGTCCAGATAACGTTTCCGTGCCGCCGCCTCATCGGCGAAGTAGTCGCGGTAAAACGCCGTGACCAGTGCGACCGGCGAGCTTGCCGCCGGCACGGTGGCGGCCGGCGCGGCCAGCACGCCGGCGCTGTGGACAAGTCCTGCACACAGCGCCGCCGCAAGAACCAGGTTCTTGTGCTCTGGCATCTCAGCGAGCCAGGTGACGGTCGAGCCACTGCTTGACCGTGTTATGCCACAGCACGGAATTGGCCGGTTTCAAGACCCAGTGATTTTCGTCCGGGAACACCAGCAACTTGCTCTCGACACCCTGGCGCTGCAGCGCGGTAAAGGTACCGAGCGCTTGCGAGGTCGGAATGCGGAAGTCGAGGTCGCCCTGCACCACCAGCATCGGCGTCTTCCAGTTCTTGACGAAATGCACCGGGTTGAACTTTTCGTACAGCGCAGCGTTGTCCAGGTAAGTTCCCTTGTTTTCCCACTCGGTGAACCACAGTTCCTCGGTGGCGTACGCCATGCCGCGCGTATCGAACACGCCGTCATGGTTGACCAGGCAGCGGAAGCCGTCCGACCAGTTGCCGGCGATCCAGTTCATCATGTAGCCGCCGTAGGACGCGCCCAGCGCGCAGCTGCGCTCGCGGTCCAGCCATGGGAATTTCTTCACGGCCGCGTCGAGCCCCTTCTTCAGGTCTTCCAGCGGCGCGCCGCCCCAGTCGCCGCTGATCGAATCGGTGAATGCCTGGCCGTAGCCGGTGGAGCCGTGGAAATCGATGAACACCGTCGCGTATCCGGCGCCGGCGTAGGTCTGCGGATTCCAGCGATAACTCCACGAGTTGCCGAAGCTGCCCTGCGGCCCGCCATGGACCAGGAAGGCCACCGGATACTTGGCGCCGGGCGTCGCATTCCATGGTTTCATCACGTGGCCGTAGACGGTCTCGCCCTTGGCGCCGGTGAAGGAAAACTGCTCGTACTCGCCGAAGCGCACGTCGGCCAGCAGTTCGCTGTTCAACTGCGTCAGCTGGACCGGTGCCCCGCCATTGGTGCTCTTGAACAGTTGCGCGCCCGATTGCAGATTGGCCTGGGCCATCACCACTGTCTTGCCGCGCGCGTCGAACGCGCTGACGTAGCCCTTCTCGCTCAGCGGCACGACCTTGCCGCTGGCGGCATCGATCGAGAACAGGCGATGCTGGCCCAGGTCGTCGGCGGTGGCCAGCAGGGATTTGCCATCGTCGCGCCATTTGTAGTCGCCGATGGAACGGTCCCAGCTCTCCGCCACGACGCGCTTCTTGCCGCTGGCGACATCCATCAGCACCAGGCGGAAACGGTCGGCTTCAAAGCCGGGCCGGTTCATGGCCAGGTAAGCGAGGGTCTTGCCGTCCGGCGAAAACGCCGGCTTGCTGTCCCAGGCCGGATTGTCGGCGGTCAGGTTGCGCGGCTCGGCGCCGCCGGTGGCGCTGGTTTGGTAGATATCGAAATTGGTGGACCACGATTCGGTCTTGCCGGCCACGCGCACGTTGAACACGACGCTCTTGCCGTCCGGGCTGAAGCGGTACTCCTCGCGGTCGCCGAACGGTTTCGAGGGCACGTCGCCATCGATGCTGCCCGACAGGCTGACCGGCGCGGCGCTGACCTTGCCGGCCGCGTCGATCGGCGCGGTGTACAGCACGCTGTTGCGCCCATCCTTCCAGGTATCCCAGTGGCGCACGAACAGGCGGTCGTAGACCTTGCCGCTGGCCTTGTCCTTGGCCTTGTCGTCCATGCGCGTCCTGGTGCAGGCCAGGTCGGTGCAATCGCGGAACACGGCCAGGCTCATCGCCAGACGGTCGCCAGCGGGCGAGAGACGGAAATTGTCGACGTCGAGCGGCAGGTCGGTGACCTTGACGGCCTCGCCGCCGATGCCCGCACCCGCGAGCGGCTGGCGCCACACCTGCGACGAGCCCGAACGGGCCGACAGGAAATAGATGGCGTCGCCCTTGGGCGACCATTCCGGATCGGTGCTGTTGGCGTCGCCGCTGGTCAGCTTGACCGGGGTCGGCCTGGCGCTGCGCAGGTCGATCATCCACAGCTGGGTGTTGCCGCGGTTCTTTTCCATATTGGTGCTGCGCACCGTGTAGACCACGCGCGAGGCGTCCGGCGAGAGGGCCGGCGCGCCGACCCGTTCCATCCTTACCAGATCCTCGACCGTGAACCCGCGCGGCGCGGCCAGCGCGCTACCGGCAGCCAGTGTAGCTGCCCCCAAAATGAACAGACGTCCCATCATTGCATCATCCCCAAGAGTCATGAAAGTGCCAGCAGAAGCAAATGGCCCCGGCATCATACCAAGTTCGATTGCGCGCAGCAGCTAAAACCGTGTCTTTCAGCCATTGGAGAAAGGTAAAATTATGGCGAGGTTAACGATTTGCCAAGTATAATAAAACCATCACACCCCCGCTTCGCGGGTTCGCCGCTTCCTTTCCCACCAAGGTCCCATGAAACCATCTTTCTTCCTTTCCCGCGCCCTGCTGGCCGCGGCCGCACTATGCGCCTGCGGCGGCGCCGTTGCCGCCACCGCCGGCAGTATGAGTGTGACCGGCGTGCAATTCCAGATCATCGACCTGACCCCGCATGACGGCATCGACGCCGGCATCAGCTTCACCAGCTTCTATGGCAACGTGTCGACCTCCGTCTCGAACTTGAGCACCTGGAGCTTTCCCAGCGATCGGCAAGACACCAATGGCGAACTGATCAATAGCGCAACGGTGGTCGACCGGGATCGCGCCACTGCCAGCCTGAGCGAGGCAGGCGGGCTGCATCTGGGCGTGGAGCGCCACGACTCGGCGGCCGGGAAAATTACAGCGGGATCGAAAGGATATTCCGCCTACACCTTCGTGCTCGCGCCCAATACCAAGCTGATCGTGACAGGAAACGCGCAGATCCGGAACGATGTCTCCGGTCCATGGGCTGACAACCCATATAAAGGGCACAACCTGTTTAACCTGCTGACACTGACGATCCAGAGCTACGGATGGACCGAGGACAAGTGGGAGCAACGGTTCCGTTCCGGGGTGCGAGGAGCAGAGTCGGTCGACTTCGACGAGCAGTTTTCGCTGAGCGCTTCGAACACGAGCGGCGTAGGCAAAGAAATGCGCTTCAGCACTTCCGCCATCCTGACGGCCGCGAACCCGGTCCCGGAACCGGCCACCTACGCGATGTTTGGTCTTGGCTTGATGATGCTCGGTGCGATCGCGCGCCGCAAGCGCGGCTAATTCCAGCGCGATAACGCAAAAGCCGCACCGGGGTTTAACCTCGGTGCGGCTTTTTGCATGCTCCGGCCTTGGCCGGAAGCACTTCCTCTTATCGCTTGATGCCGGTTACTTCCACTTCGACGCGGCGGTTCGGCTGCAGGCAGCCGATCAATGCAGCGCGTGGCGCAACACCGGTACAGGCCTCGACCTGGTCCGCTTCACCCTTGCCGGAACTGACGATCTCGCCCGCAAAACCCTTGCTCACCAGGTACTCGCGCACCGTCGCCGCGCGGCGCTCCGACAGCGGCTGGTTGTACGCTTCCGTGCCCAGGCGGTCGGTGTAGCCGGTCAGCTTGATGCCGGAAATCTGCGCATACACGCCATCGAGCTTGATCATCATGCTGTCGATGCGCGCGCGTCCCGCCGGCAGCAAATCGGGCAAGCCCGATTTGTCGAAGCGGAACAAGGCGTCGGCCGCCAGGGTCAGCTTCTCGACCACCACCGCCGGCCCCTTGTCCTGCTCCGTCTTGACCACGACCGCCACCGGCGCACCGCCGCAAGCCGCAGCCGACGCTTGCGCCGCCTGCAGGTTGTCTTCGGCGATCTGGATGTACGGGTTGGCATGGCGCCAGCCCTGCTGATTGAACTCATTCCCGGCGTGCACCAGCTCGACTTCGCCGCAAGCGACCTTCTGCGCCGCGCAGCTGAAGCCCGCGCCGCTCTTGACGCCGCCGAAGCGCGCCCACAGGTCGTCGCGCAGCCTGGCCGCGTCGTTCACCAGCGGCGTCTGGTCGCCCGGATTGGGCGTGGCGCCCGTTTCCAGCGCGCCCACGATCGCGGCGCCCTGCTCCAAGGCCTTTTGCGGGAAGGCGGAACGGTCGTTGCGGGTGTATTCATGCAGCGACACGTCGAGCCAGCACTGCGCCTTCGACAGATAGTAATTGCTGACCGGGATGCCCTTGTCGTTGAGCGCTTTCACGCGCTGCTGCAAGGCCTTGTACCCGGCCTGGTCGGCCACGATCGCCTGGTCGGAGATGCGCTCCGCCGGCGCAGTGAGCGTTTGCGCGAAGGCGCCTTGAACGGCAAGGGCCATGGCGGCGAACAGCACAACGCGCGGGCGGGAAATAATGGTTGGTTTCATCGTCATTCTCATTTCAGGAAATTAGCGGGCCAGCGCGCGATTCGCTTCTGGGTCCTTGCCTTTGAATACATTCTCGTCAAACTTGAAGCGCAGGCGCACGAACCATCCCTTGGAGGTGTAGTCCGCGGCACTCAGATCGCGTTCGCGGAAGCCGCTCACGTTGTAGCCGGCCGACAGCCACAGGTTTTCCTTGACCAGGTAGCCGACTTCGACTCCGCGCGCATACTGGCTGCTGCCCTTGTTCTGCGGGCTGTGCAGGTAGGCGGCGAGCACGCCGATGTCCCAGTTCTCGGTGATGTCGTACACCACGCGGCCCGACGCCATCCAGGCGCTGTAAGTCTGCTGGCCCTGCGGCAGGTTGCGTTCCTTGCTGGTCTTGGCGGCCAGGCGGCCGGTGCTCCACCACGGACGGCTCGGATGGTAGTCGAGGTGGGTCGAGACGATGTGCGCGGCATAGTTGTCGCCATCGGCACGGGCACCGTCGCGCACGTTCTTGTACTCGTAGCGCGCCAGGCCGTTGAACTGGTTGCGGTCGACCGGACGCCAGGCAAAGCCGAGCTGGGCGCGTTCCTGCAGACTGTTGGCCAGCGGCTTGCCGCTCAGGTCGTCGTTGTTGCGCGACAGCAGGGCGTAGTTGCGCGCCAGGACGGTCCAGTCACGGTCGAGCTTGCGCACGAACGAGAGCGTATTGAGCCACTGGTCCTGCGACTGGTTGCCGATGTCGCCCGGGCTGTCGAACAGACGGCGCCATTCGAGCTTGACCGAGGCTTTCCACAGCGGGTTGGCGGTGTAGTCGAGCGCCGTCGCCAGGGCCACGCCCTTTTGCTGGCGGCCGTCGAACACGTGCAGGTATTCCGCGTTGGTGCTCACCGCCACGCCTTCGGACAGGTTCCAGGTGTTGCGCGCGCCGCTGGCCAGTTGCAGGTCGCGCCCGTCGGCCAGTTCGGTGTCGATGGAGTCGCGCAGGCGGTACTCGGAAAAGATGCTGGCGCCCGGCAGGTAGGTCGATTCGACACCGGCCACAAACGCATTGCTCTTCTCGGCGGGGTTCAGCGAGTAGCGCGATGCGAGACCGGTCTGGTTCTCGTAGCGCGCATACGCACGGCTGCGCTCGGACAATTGATACTGCGCGCCGAGCTCGTAACGTTTCTGGTTGCTGTCGGAAATGCCATGCTCGATCACCCCGGTCAGGCTCAGCAAATCGGTCGCCTTGTACTGCGCGCCGATGGCCACCGTGTTGGCGTCCAGCGTGCCGCGCGTGCCCGGCGTGGTGGTTGCGCCGACCGGTGCAAAGGCGGTGATGGTGCTGCCGTTGACCGGGCTGATGGCGCTGTTGGTGTGGCCGAAGCCGAAGAAGCCGCCGCTCGGATTGAGTCCGTTCGGGTTCGAGACCACGCCGGTGTTGCTGGCCATGCCGACCTGGTTGCGCAGCTCGCCCTCTTCCTTCATGTGCTGCAGGGAGAAGTCCAGGGTCAGGCGCGGATCGGCTTTCCACAGCATGCCGACACGCACGGCATCGCGCTGGGCCACAACCTGCTGGTCGCGGCTTTGCAGCGCGCTGCCGTACACCGTGGTGGTGGACGTGAACCTGGCGCTCACGTTCACGCCGGCGTCGCTGTGGCCGGGGCTGATGCCGGCCGCGGTATTGTTGAATTCATCGTCGGCACGCTGCCAGTAGGCACGCATGTCGAACGCATCGCTCTTGTGCGACAGGGCCACGCGCGCAGCCTGGCCCGATGCCGAACTCGACAGCTCGCCCGCCTGCCCGCTCGGGGTGGTGAACACCTGGCCGTTGGAGGTGTAGCTGGTCGATTCGCTTTGCGCGAATTCGGCAACAAAACTGGTCTTCGGCGCCAGTTGCACGCTCGCGTTGACGCTGTGCAGGCGGTACGGCGATTGCGGGTTCTTGTCGTCCACCGCGGCCATGCCGACGCTGATGCTGTCGGTCAGGCGGTATTCGCCATTGACGCCCATCACCCAGAATTCTTCGCCGCCCTGCTCCACTTCGTACGTCACGCGGATCGATTGCGGGTCGCCTTCCGGGGTCAGCGATGGCACGGCCTGCTTGAACAGGATGCGGCCCGAAAACGGCTCGAAGCTGTAGTCTTCCAGGCGGCGCAATGGCGTGACCTGCTTGACCAGGTCGGTCTGGTTCTTGTCGCGCACAATCAGTTCGACGCGCTCGGAATTGGTCAGCGCGCCATTGTTGCGCACGGCGAATGGTCCGGAGCTGCCGTTGGCGCGGTATTCTTCGATGACCTGCTTGGCGTTGTCGTGGAAGGCAAAGCCGCCCAGGTTGCCGCGTTTCAGGTCCCAGTTGCCGCGCAGGCCGGTGGCGGTGCGCTGGTACTGGCCGAGCTTGCGCGCTTCCATGCCCGTGTTGGGGCCGGGTACCGACGACATCGTGCCTTCGCTGGTCGAAAAGTCGCCGTACAGCACATAGCTTTTCTTGTCGTCGACGCGCACGTACAGGCGGCCGGCCGAGCGGGCGTCGAACGCGGTGCTGGCGCTGTCGCCGTACACCGGATAGAACTCGTTCGGGTTGATGTCGCGCTGCAGCTTTTCCTTGGTCTGCTGGTCCGAATCGTAGGCGGCCGTCAGCAGCTTGCTGCCGAGGATGGTGCCCTTGACGAAGAACGCGGTACGGGCGCTGGCGTTGGCCTTGCCGCTGTTGAACTGGCGGCTCCAGCGTGTGATGTCTTGCTCGAAGCCATCGTTAAAGCGCGCTGGCGCCAGGTCGCCGGCGTTCAGGCGGCGCTTGCTGATGACGCCTTCGATCAGGCCCACGGCCAGCATCTGGCGCAGTTCCGGAACAAAGGTGATCACGCCCTGGGTGCTGATCTTGCCGCCGTCGACGCGCAGCAAGACTTCCTGCGCGGCGGCCGGGGCCAGCAGGCGGAATTGCGCCTTGCCGTTTTTCACACGCAGCTGCACGCCGGGAGTGACCTTGTCGGCGTCGCCGCTTTGCGGACCGAGCGCATCGGTGGCGCTGCCGTCGAGCAGGATGCGTCCGGCCGACGCTTCCAGCGTCAGCAGCACGTCATCGGCCAGCGGCTGGCCATCTTCGCCCAGCACCTGCACGCTCACGCGCACCGGCGACTGGCCGTCGGCCGGCACCCCATCGCGGTCGGTTTCGACCAGGATGCGCGCCACCTTGGCGCTGGCGTCCAGACGCCCGCTCCACAGTTGCGGCGCCGCCATCTGGGCCCGCAGGCCGGCGTCGGCCGGGGCCGATGGCAGCGCTTGCGCGCCGGCATTCGGGAAAGCGCAGGCCACCGCCAGCGCGCCCGCCAGCAGGCGACCGGTGCCGCGGCGTTGAATAAGAAGAAGTTTTTTGTTCGTCATGGTGTTCATCTGGGCCAGGCGGGATGGTTGCTTATTGCGCACGGGCTTCTCCCGCGCCGGCAGGGATTGCTCCCTGGCGTGGCTTGACCAGTTCCTGGTTGGCGCTGTCGGTCGCCTGCCGCGGCGCGGCAGGTGCTTTGCTGTCGAATTTCAGGCCTGGCAGGCGCGGCGCTTCCGTTTCCGGCGCGCGTCCCCCACCCTGGCTGCGGCGGGCTTTCACCTGCTCGATGACCGGCGCCGAGCACGAACCCTCGGCAAAGTCGCCGCGCAGCAGCTCGCCATTCTTCGCGTCCAGCCAGATGCTGTTGGCATCGCCCAGGTTGCGGTTGCTGGTCGTCGTCAAACGGCTGCCGCGTGGCAAGGTCAAACTGTCGGCCTTGATCACGTGCGATTTCGGCGTCAGGCCGCAGTAGCTGTACTTGCCTTCCACATCGGTGGTGAACGAGGTACCGTCTTCCAGGTACAGACGCACACCCGGCACGCCCAGCTCTTCGCTGTCCTGCACCGAGTTACCGTTGCAATCGACGAAGACCTTGCCGGCCACACAGGCTTGCTCGGTGAACACGCCACCGGTCAGGCGCACCTTGTACTCGGCATTGTTCGACGGGTACGCGGCCGGCACAGGCTGGTACGAACCCGGCGTGACGCAACCGCTGGCCACGTTACAGGCGTAGGCAATCGCACGGTTGATGCCGTCGCCCTGCAGGCTGCCGACACCGGCACGCAGGCGGTAGGTCAGCACGGCTTGCTTGTTGCTAGCCAGCGGCCCCAGGTTGAAGGCCAGTACCGGGCCAACCGCTGGCACCGGATCGGCGACCGACTTGCCATCGACTTTCACGGTGCCAGGCACCAGCGAGAAGCCGGCCGGCAGGCTGTCGCGCACCGTTGCCTGTGCTACCGCGCTGCCGCTGGTCTGGCGCACGGTCAGGGTGTACAGCAGGCTTTCGCCGAATTCGAGCTGCTGCTTGTCGCCGGTTTTGGTCAGCGCCAGGCCAGCCGCTTCGATCTTGTCGATCGGCAGGTGGTTGTTCACCACCGGGGCCCCATTCGTGCCCACGGTGAAGGTGTAGTAATACTGGGTGGTGTCCGCACCGCCCGGCACCGCGCCGACGCAAGCGTTCGGCTTGTGCAGGTTCACGCCGGGCGCCGGAGCGCCGTCGGACTTCTGGATCAGCGCCGCATTGGCACTGGCCATCACGCTGGCGGCACCCTGGCAAGCCGGGATCTTCGCCGATTCAGCCGGAACATAACCGACTGGATAGCTGGTGATCGCCAGTTTGTAGACGCCCGCCGGGAAATCGTTCAGCAAGCCGAACTGGTACACGCCATCGCTGCCGGTGGTCTGGTTGACCGCTTCCACGCCGCCCAGCAGGTGACGCGTTGGGTTGAAGCCAGCCGGACCAGTCACGGTCACGACCGCGCCACGCACCGGTTGACGGGTGGCGCTGTCGTACACGACACCAGACGGGGTCAGCGGCAAGTTCTGCTCGGTGATGTCGCTGTTATCAAGCAGGGTGATGCCGGTGATCCTGCCCACCACCGGCGTGCCCGCGTTGCCGGCCGAGGTCGGAACGATCGGCATGCCGTTGCCATCCTTGGTGAACACGATCTCGAAGCCCGGACCGGTCGGCAAGCCCGTGCCTTCGTAGCCGGCGCAACGCAGGCTGTCGAACTGGTAGTAGCCCTTGGCGTCGCTCTTGACGGTGCAAACCGGTTTGCCGTTCTGGGTCAGGACCACGGTCCAATCCTTCACGCCTTCATGGTTCTCGGGACGGGTGCGGGTGTGGCCGCGGTCCATCCAGACATAGCCGCTGATGATCGGGGCGCGGGTTTCCGGACCCGGACGCACGCGCTCGCCGAACAGGTAACCGCCGACCACGCCGCCATTGGCCGCGATGACGTCGCCGGTCACGTCGAACTGGGCGATCGTGTTTTGCGACGGCGCGGTGCCGAAGCTGCTGTTGTCGACCTTGCCGCCTGCGACGCCGGCGGTTTCCTTGCCATCCATGTATTTCGAGGTCGGCAGGTCGGTCTGGGACTCGACCAGGGTGTAGCGGCCGGGAACCAGGTTCTCGAACACATACTTGCCATCGGCGCCGGTGACGGCCACGCAGCCCATGGTGCAGGCGTCAACGCCCGTCATGGTCACGTGCACGCCCGGCAGCGGAATTTCGCCCGCGTCCATCTGGCCGTTGTGGTTGGCGTCGACATACACATAGCCTTCCAGACGCGCGCGGCGTTCGCCGAACAGGTAGTCGGTGCCATCCTGGGCCACGCCCAGCTTGATGGCCGAGATGGTGTTCTTCGGCGCCGTGTTGTCGAAGGCGCTGTTGTCGACCGACCCGGCAACGGCGCCGGCGATCTTGCCCGGGGTTTCCTTGCCATCGGTGTAGCCGGCCGGGTGGGTTTCCACCAGGCTGTAGGTGTCGGCCGGCAAGCCGACGATCAGGAAGCGGCCATCCGCATCGGTGGTGGCACGGCCTGCTTCGCCCTTGCCGCCGACGGCGCTGACCGGCACGCCGGCAATGCCAGGCTCGCCGGCGTCTTGCACGCCGTTATGGTTGTCGTCGCGATACACCACGCCCGCCAGGCTGCTGCCTACTTCGCGGAAATCGTAGTCGCGCGCTTCGGTGCCCGCCGCCAGCACGATGCCGGTGGTTTTGTTCGGGCCCTTGTCGAGCGTGCCGCCGACGTTGCCGAGGGCGCTGCCGGTGTTGGTCGGGAAGTCGCCATAGGCCACTGGCTGGGTTTCGACCACGGTGTAGGTGCCCGGTACCAGGTCGACGAACAGATAGCTGCCGTCGGCGCCGGTCACGGTGGTGCGCGCAGGAATGGCCACGCCCTTGGCATCGACACCGGTCAGGGTGACAGTTACGCCAGGCAATGCTTCGCCAGGCTCGCGCTTGGCGTTCTTGTTGCCGTCGACGTAGACAGTACCGCCGAGCTTGGCCAGGCCATTGCTGACCGGATTGATTTCACGGAAATCGTAGCCGGTCGCCGCGCCGCCCGCCGGCGGAATGACGATGGTGGTAACCGTGTTCAGGCCGGCGGTGCCGCCGCCCAGGGTACCGATCCTGGTGCCGGTAGCGGCCTCGAAATCGGACAGGCCGGCTGGCTGGGTTTCAGTCAGGGTGTAGGTGCCTGGTGCAAGCACCGGGAACAGGTAATTACCATTGGTATCGGTCTGCACGGTACGTACCGTGCCGTCGGTACCCTTGAGGGTCAGGGTGACGCCATTGAGCAATTGCTCGGTGGGGTCGCGCTTGCCATCCTTGTTGCTGTCGACATACACGGTACCGGCCAGCGAACCGGTGTTCGGTGCGCCGCGCTCGCCGAACAGATAGTTCACGGCGGCCGTGCCCGGCGTCACATTGATGCCGGTGATGCTGTTTTTCGGGGCATTGATGGTGCCGCCCACGGAACCGGCGGCGTCGACGCCATCCGATACGCCACCCGGCTGGGTTTCGACCAGGGTGTAGTTGCCAGCCATCAGGCCGGTGAACAGGAAGGTGCCATCGGCGCCGGTCGCCATGGTGCGCGGCACGGGGCCGTTCAGGCGCACCACCACGCCCGCCAGCGGGGTATCGCCGGCGTCACGCACGCCATTGTCGTTGGCATCGAAATACACGGCGCCGGCGATGCTGGCGCCGATTTCGCGGAAATTGTAGTTCACGGCGTTGTCGCCCTGCGCCAGCGGCAAGCCGCCGATGCTGTTCGGTACGGCCACGCCGGTCGTGATGCCGCCGATGGTGCCCGGCTGGCTGCCGGTGTTACCCGGGAAATCGTTGTAGCCGGCCGGATGGGTTTCGGTCACGGTGTAACCGGCACCGCTGCTCGGACGCAGCTTGTCGAAGCGGTAAGTACCGTCGGCCGCGGTGGTCGTGGTCAGGCTGACGGCCGCGCCGCGGTCGTCGCTGCCGGTCAGGGTGACGGTCACGCCGGCGATCTGCTCGCCGTTGCCGACGCTGGCATCCTGGTTGCTGTCCGCATACACGGTGCCGCTGACGCTGGCCGGCACCACTTCGCCGAAGTTGAAGTCGGTGTGCGTACTGGCGACCGCATAAGCGATGGTGCCGATCACGTTGGCGACATTGTCGACGCAGCCCGCGCAGGCGGCGCCGCCGACATTCCCCTTGCGGGTGATGCCGTCGAGGTAAGCGGCCGGCTGGGTTTCGGTGACGGTGTAGCCGGCGCCATTCGCATTGCGCAGGAAGCTGAAGGTATACGCGCCATCAGGGCCGGTGGTGGCGACGCAGGTCGGCGCGCCGCAGGCGTTGCCGCCGCTCGCCGCCGTACCGGTCAGGGTCAGGGTGACGCCGGCAATGCCGGTTTCGCCCGCATCCATCGTGCCATTGTTGTTCTTGTCGGCATACACAAAGCCGCTCAGTTTGCCGGTGGCTTCGCCGAACAGGTAATCGATGCCCTTCTGGCCCGCGCTCAGCACGACGCCGCTGAACACGCTGTCGCCCGCCACGCCGAGGTTGCCGGGCGTGGTGGCGCCGGTGCCCAGCGTGTTGGTGGCGTCGATGAAGTCGACCGGCTGGGTTTCGGTCACGGTGTAGCCGCCGCCATTGCTCGCCGGCAGGCCGGTGAAGATATAGTTGCCGTTGGCATCGGTGGTACCCACGCAGGTGCTCACGATGGTGCACACATTGGCGCCGGTCGCGGTGGTGCCCGACAGGGTCACGGTCACGCCAGGCAGCAAGGTGTCGCCGCCATTCAAGGTATTGCTGCGGTCGACGTCGAGGTAGACCTTGCCCGCCAGGCTGGCGGACGATTCGCCGAAGTTGTAATTGCTGCCGAACTGGCCGGTGCCGATCACGATGCCGCTGAAGCGGTCATTGGTCTTGGTGCCGCGCACCACGCCATTGACGGTGCCGACCGTGTCGATGCCGTCGGCATAGCTCGACAGTGGCGCGCTGGCCTGGCTCTGCTCGGTCAGCACGTAGCCGGTGGCGTCGCTGGCCGGCAGGCCGGCGAAGCCGTAGCCGCCGCTGCTGTCGGTGAGGATGGTGCACGGGTTCGGCGAAATCGCCACGCACACGCTGGTGCCGTTCGAGGTATTGCCCGACAGGGTGATCGAGACGCCGGCAATGCCCGGCTCGCCCGCATCCTTCACGCCATTGTTGTTCAGGTCGGCATAGACGATGCCGCCCAGGCCCTGCCCGCTTTCGCCGAAGTTGTAGTTCACGGCGGCGTCGCCCGCCACCAGCGGCACATTGCCGATGGTGCGCTTGGTGGCGCCGATGACCGGGGTGTTGGCGGCCAGCACGGTGGCGCCGTCATTGCCGCCCTTGCTGCCGATGGTCATGCCGGTGTGGGTCACGCCCGGCAGGGTCGCCTGCACCACCTGGTAGGTACCGGGACGCAGATTGGCAAAGCTGTACGAACCGTTGGCGCCGGTCGGCATGGTGGCGTTCACCGGACCGAGGTCGTCGGTGCCGGTCAGGGTCATGGTGACGCTGGTCACGCCCGCGCTTTCATCGGTGGCCGGCACGTTCGTCACGTCGCGCACGGCGTCGGTGTCGAGGTCGACGAAGACGAAGCCCGACAGGGTCGCCGGTTTCAGTTCGCCGAACAGGTAGCCGGTGGCGTTGGTGGACGCCGGCAGGACGATGTTGCTGATCTCGTCGCCGCTGGCATCGGTGGCGGTGCCGGCAACGCTGCCGGCCGCTTCCTTGCCATCGAGGTAGGTGGCGGGCTGCACTTCGCTCACCTTGTAGGTGCCTGGCGAGCGGTTATCGAACAGATAGGCGCCGCCGGCGGTGGTGGTGGTGGTGACATTGGTGACGGTATTGCCGTAGATATCGACACCGTCCAGGCGCAGGGTCACGCCGGTGATGCCGTTTTCGCCCGCGCCCTTGGCCGCGTCGTTGTTGCCGTCTTCATACACGAAGCCGGCGATCGAGGAACGCTGCACCGCCACGGTGGCGCAACCACGGTTATCGACCGCGCTGCGTTCGACATCGTTGGTGGTGGCGTTGCCGCAGTTTTCCAGCGCCGCGTTGACCGCGGTGGCGATCACCGGAATGCGCACGGTGGCCGCCCTGCCGCTTTCCAGCAGGCCGACGTTACAGCTGATCGTGGCGCCCGCGCTGCAGGTGCCGCTGGTCGGCGCACCGTTGTTGGTGCTCCAGGTCAGGCCGGCGTTGTATGGCGCCGCGTTGTACGGCGCGAGCGTGCCGCCGGTGTAGAGCGTCAGGCCGGCTGGCAGGCTGTCGGTGACGACCGTGCCCTGGCTGTTGCCGGGACCGGCATTGTTCAGGGTCAGGACCCAGAAGAACGGCTCGCGCAGCTGCACCGCGGCAGCCAGCGCGTTGGTGTTGCCGTTATAGGCGAACGCCGCTTTGGTCAGCTTGAGGTCGACGCGCATCTTGATGGTGGTGCTCTGGTCGGCCGTGTTGTTCGGCATCAGTTGTTCCGGCTCGCGCGAGGACACGGTGACGGTCGACTGGTAGGTGTCGCCCGAACCGGTCGGCTGGGTATCGACCTGGAAGTCGAGATACAGGTCGGTGCTGGCGTTGTTGCCCATCAGGATGTCGGTGGTCGGGAAGTTGCAGGTGATGCTCATCTGCGCCGGCCCCGTGACCGTGTTGCCGACCTGGGTACAGTAATTGGTATAGGCCTGGCCGTCCGGCAGCAGTTTGCCGCCTTTGAAGGTCATGCTCTTGCCGGCAGGCGGCTTCATCAGATAAGTCAGGACCAGATGGGTGGCCACCGACGGACCGCGGTTGGTGATCGTGTTGCGGTAGGTGACCACATTGTCCGGGAACACCGGACCGGCGCCGGCCGGCACGAAGCCCATCGGATCGACGTTGTCGGTGTTGTTGACCAGCAGGTCGAGCGTGGCGGGGGTGACCGCCAGCGCATTGGTGCCGCTGTTGTTGGCGTAATCGCTTTCGTTGCTGCTGGTGGCCACCGTGGCGGTGCTGCCGATATTGCGCGGATCCGGCGCGTTAGCCAGATAGTCGGGACGCACGGTGATGGTGACGGTGCGCGTTGCGCCGGACGCCATGTTGCCGATGGTGCAGTTCAGGGTCTTGGCCGCGGTGTCGTAGGCGCAGGTGCCGCCATTGCTGGCGACGGCCGAGATGAAGGTCATCGAGCCTTCCGGAATATTGAACACATCGACCACGGTCACGCCATTCGCCGTCGACGGACCATTATTATTAATGGTCAGCACGTAGGTGGCATTGGTGCCGGCAGGCACCGAGCCTGGGGTCACGGTATTGGTGATGGTCACGTCGGCGACCGGATCGACCTGCACATCGGCGGTGGCGACGTTGTTGGCCGGCACCGGATCGCCTTGCACGTTGGAACGCACGCTGGCCGTGTTCACCCATTTATTGCCGGGTTGGCCACTGCTGTCGAGCAGCGGACGGGTCACCGTCACCGAGATTTCCGCGGTGCTGCCGAGCGCCATCGTACCGCTGCTGAGGAAACAGGTGACCATCGCGCCCGTGGTGCAGGTGAACCCCGCCGGGCTGGTACCGCCGGTTTTCGAGGCATTGACCACGGTCTTGCCAGCGATATAGCCAGGAATCAAGTCCGACAGGATCACGTTGGTCGATTCGCCCGGACCGGCATTGGTGATGGTCAACAGGTAGGTGATGGTCGGCGCGTTCCAGTCCAGGGTGCCTGGAGCTGCGCTCTTGGTCAGTTGCAGGTCGGCCGAATTCGGGGTCTGGGTCGATTCCGAGGTGGCGCTGGCGCAGTTATTGCCCGGCACCGGATCGGCTTGCACGCCGCCGGTGTCGACGAACACGGCGCAGGCGGTATTGGTCAGGGTGCCGGACAGGGCGGCGGTGGTGGTCAGGCCCAGGTTCGAGGTCGAGTCATTCAATGCCAGCGCCACGTTATAGGTACAGGTGATGTCCTGGCCGACTTGCGGTGCGCAGGTCCAGTTGGCGCCGCTGGCGCTGACGAAGGTTTCGCCAAGCGGCAAGGTTTCGACGATCTTGACTTCGCCGACGGCTGCCGCGCGCGGGCCGTGATTGGTCACGCGCATGGTGCTGACCATATTGGCGCCCTGCGCAACCGGATTCGGGGTCTTGGTTTTGGTGATCGACAGATCGACGCCGTCCGGCACGATGCTGATGTTGACCGAGCCGCTGTTGTTGGCCAGGTCGCCATCGGGCGTATCGCTGCCGATGGTGGCGGTGTTGGTAGCGGCGGTTTGCGCAGCCACCACCGGCGCGGTGGCGCTGATGACGATGTCCTGCACCGTGCCGACCGCGAAACTGGCGCGCGTGCAGCTGACATTCTGGCCATTGATGCCGCAGGTCCAGCCGGTGCCAGTTGCGCTGACGATGGCGAAGCCAGCAGGCACGCTGTCGCTGACCACCACGTTGTTGGCCAGCATCGGACCCAGGTTGCGTGGCGCCAGGGTGAAGCTGACCGGCTGGCCGCTGCCGACCAGGCCCTGCGACACGGTCTTGGTCACGGCCAGGTCGGTGCCGACGGTAATCGTGGTATTCGCCGACGAAGCATCGTTTGCGTTGTTGAAGTCGGTTGCGCTGCCGCTGATCGTCACCACGCCGGTGCTGGTGATGGTGCCGGTGGTGGTGCCGGTAGCCTTGGTGTTGATGATAATGTCCGGCAAGGCGCCCTTGGCCGCGCTCGGACGGTTACACGTCACCACCTGCCCCGCCGCCCCGCACGACCAGCCGGAACCGGTTGCCGACTGGTAGGTCAGGTTCGGGCTCAGGGTGAAGGTGGCCCTGGTGGGGCCGGCCGCGTCGGGACCGTTGTTGGTCAGGTTGGCCGTGTACACCAGCGTGCCGCTGGCCATCAGGCTCGCGGGCGAGCCGTTCAGCACCAGCGACAGGTCGGCGCCATTGTCGATCGTGGTCAGCTGCGACAGCGAATTGTTGCCGGCGTTGCTGTCGGCATCGCTCGTGGTGACCGCCGCCAGCAGGTTGACGGTCTGGCCGGCCGTGGCCAGGGTGCGCACGGTCAGGTCGATGTCGAGCAGGTCGGCGGTACCGGCGCCGGCGCCGTCGCCCGCGACCGTGGCGTAGCTGCAGGTGACCTTGTTGGTGCCCGCATTGTGCACGCAGGCCGGATCGGACACCGACACGAAGCTGGTCTGCGGATCGAGCGTGAACACCACCTGGACGTTATTGGCGACGTCGCTGGTGTTGTTGGTGACCGAAGCGGAATACAGAATGGTGCCGCCGCGCACGGCCGGGTCCGGCGTATCGGTCAATTGCGATACCAGCAGGTCGACCGCGGCTGCCTGCAGAGGCAGCCCCAGCAAGGCAATCGCTGTTACCCGGAGCAGGCATGCAAACACACGCGAGGATCGGGACTTCACCACTGGTAAGGCGCTTTTGAACATTATTGGCTTCATCAATTAAGAATGCGGACGACAACACATCGCCCGCCATGCACACGGCATCGCTTTTGCGATTGGGAATTTAAACTGGAACTACGCGGAGGAAAGACACACTGCGGATGTGAATGCATCGACAACACTTCTCTTGCGCGTCGACATTATATTCATACAAACAACATCTTACAAAGTTCTTAATGGAAATGATGCAAATATGCAACGCTGACAACTCTATGCACAGAGTAATAACATTCTAGAAGTTTCAATAGGGAAATTTTGGCCCGAAACGGCTTGCTTCATAGGGTCGTCGAAAGCGCGCCAGGGCGCGCTCCGCGCGCATGGATACGCCCTGGTTTTCCCTATGGCGGGCGGGCCCGGCGGCCCGGCCTTACACCGGCGACAACACAAGCTGCCAGCTTGAAATTTCTTATGCGCAACATACATCTATGACGAAAAACATGTTTATCGTCATAATTTATGTTTTTATAGAAATTGACAGAAAAACCTTATTGCTATAAGTGCAGGATTGCCTAGCGCTTCGGACGGCGCTCAAGCAGCAAGCTGCGGATGTCGTTCAGCACCACATCGGGCTGAAGAAATGAAGTGGAATAGATTTCGCGCACGCTGCCGGAGGTGTCGATCAGATAGACCTTGAGCAGGTGGCTCAGGGTCGGCAGGCGCTGGCCCGGAGCGCGTTCGCTGGCGACCGACACGTCCTGGCCGAAACCGTCGAGCAGCGGCGCCAGTTCGGCGTTGGAGCCGCTGGTGAGGAAGCGCCACTCCACACTGCTGCGGTCGCGCGCATCCTCGCCGCCGTAGCTGCGCATGGCCGGCGGCGTATCGTAGGTGGGATCGAAACTCATGCTCACAAAACGCACCCGGTCGCGCGTGCGCGCATCCTTGCCGAGGGTTTTCTTGAGGGTGTGCAGGGTCGCGTACGCCAGCGGACAGCCGCGCGCGTCGGTGCAATAGGTATAGATGAAGGAAAACAGCGTGACTTTACCGGTGGTAAATTCCGACAGCCGGCGGCGGCTGCCGTCGCTGTCGAGCACCACGCCGTCGGGCGCCTTGAGGATGCGTTCGAGCTTGTAGGCGCCCGGCGCTGGCAGCGCCAGCGGGCGTGCCGGCGCCGCCAGGGCGCACGGCGCCAGCATCATCAGCGCCGCCAGGGCGCCCGCGTGCAGACGGGACAACTCAGCGGCCCGCCACGCGCGGCGCGCCCTGCCCCGCGTCGGCGCTGACCATGGCGCCCGCCTTGGCGCTCGCGGCGCCGAACTTCATGTGGTGCGCGCGGCCCAGTTTCAGCTTGGCGAAGTCGGCCTTGAAGGTTTCCTTGAGCTCCTTGCCATCCCACGCGAACAGCTTGACGAACTGCTCGTCGTCGGCGCCCTTCTTGTCCCACTTGGCCAGCAGCGAACTGCTGATGTACAGGCGCTTGCCGTCCCAGCTTTGCGAGACCATGTTCACCTGAGAACCGGTGCGCTTGGAATAGGTTTCCTTGGGCGCTTCCGGATTGCTGATGTCAAAATAATGCGTGGTGCCATCCATGAAGGTATTCACCCACAAGCCCTTGCCGTCGGCCGTGATCGACAGGTCGACCGGCAGCGGCACCTTGGCCGGGTCGCCGATGGTGGCCACGTCCTTGGCTTGCCAGGCGCCGCTGGCATCTTTCTTGACCAGCCAGATTTTCGAGGTCAGCGCGGTGGCCGTGATGGCCCACTCGTCGCCCTCGTTCAACGACCAGCGGATTTCCAGCGGCGCGCCGGGCACGTTGAGCACTTTTTCCGGCTGCATCGACTTCAGGTTCCACATGACCATGGTGTTGCCGAACTGTTTCATGGCGGCCGGGTCCTTGATCAGCTTGCCCAGATCGGTCATGTAGTTCACCGCGCCGGTAAAGCTCGACGTCAGCATCGCGTTCTTGCCTGGATTGATGGCGATATCGTAGCCGTAGCCGTCGCCGCCGTTGGTGGTCGGCATCGCGTGTTTGGCGATGAAGTCGCCCTTGGTGTTGTAGACCGCCATGCCGGTGACCCCGCCGCGGTCCTTGTCGTTCGACAGCGCGCCGATCAGCATGCGGCCCGGCAGCGCATAAAAGGTGTGCGGGCCGACGTAACCGGAGCGCTTGGCGAAGTCGTCGATGGTCTTGACCAGTTTCGGCTTGGCCGGGTTGGTGTGCACGTCGAACACATAGATCTTGCTGTCGTCCAGGCCGCCCGCCCAGAGGAAGCGGCGGTCGTCGGTAAAGCCCATGTGATGGGCCTCGCCGCGCTTGCCGACCGACACGTGGCCGATCACCTGGCCGAATTTTTTCGAGGCCGGATTGACGTCCATGGTCACCAGTTTATCGAAGCCGTCGCCCACGCCCTTCACGCCGAGGGTCCACACGTACAGAAAATCTTCCTGCCCCTTGATCAGGCCCGACATGTACGGCGAATTGCAGGTTTCGTCCGCGCGCGAGGCGAGCGGAACGGCGGTGACGCCCAGGGCGACAGCGGCAAGCAAACTCAAGCGCATCAATTTACTGGAACCCATTGCTGATCTCCTGATCAAGCTTATGAAGACGCTAATGTACGCCTGTTTGACCTTGCTCCGCAATGGATGAAAAACATATCGCCTGGGCTTGCGCCAGATCAAACTACGCAGCCAGGGTTTTGCTGTAGGCGTAGAAAATATCGTCGCGCTGCCAGCCGAGCGCCGTGTACAGGCTTTGCGCCGCCAGGTTGGTTTTGGCGGTGGTCAGGTCGAGCCGCAGGGCGCCGTTGCGCAGCGCGTGCGCCTCGGCCGCCAGCAGCAGCGCGCGGCCGGCGCCGAGCTTGCGCGCTTCGGGCCGCACGTACAGGTCGTACAGCGCGTAGATGGGCGCGGCGGCGAGCGAGCAAAAGCTCGGGTACAGCTGGCAGAAACCGGCGGCCGTGCCCTCTTCATCTTCGGCCAGGATCAAGACCGATTCGCTGCCGAGCATGCGGTCGTGGATGAACTGGTGCGACAGGGTCAGGTCCGGCGCGAGTTCGTAGAACTGGCGGTAGGCGTCGAACAGGACGGCGAGCTGGTCGATGTCATCCATCGTGGCCAGCCGGGTGGTGATTTTTTTCATGTGCATTTTCTTGTTGGCGACTGTTACCGACACGGAGCGTGCTGCTCCACCGCCATCATATCCACGAACGCGCGAGCCGTGTTTTTGTTGACGCCCGCGGTTGAACGAGAGTGGCGCCAAGGCTGTCGGCAACGTGGCCGGCGTTCACGAGAAGCCGGCCACGGATGGGCGCACAATCGCGCGCCGGTAGTTAGCGGCACCGTAGAGGCGAATAAAATGCAATGATCTGCAAGGGAAGTATTTAGCGCATCAAATTTGCCTCATCGCAATGCATATTGCTGAATGCTCGTAATTCAACAATGAACTGATCAATAGACATTAACTCGGTTTCAAAGTATAAATTTGCATCTGATGCCACTAAGTATTTCCCGAAATCAGCATAGCTAGATTGTACATTCGCTGTTATATAATATCTACTTCCAATTCCGTTAAAGCGCAACCGTAGTGCTCCGCCAGCATACTCTGGGCCAAAACGACCAATCTCAAAATCAAATACACTCCGCCTCTCAATCAAATTTTCCAGGCCGTCACCCAGCCTGCTAATGATAGCGTTGGAGACATACATTTGAGTAGTAAACGACGCTAATTCAGTAGCAACGGTAACATGAAGTTCAAATTCTTGTGAATTCGGTTCCAGTCGTACAAATTTTATTCCCGGATTCAATATACCCTCCTGTGAAAAATGAGACGCAGTTGTTTTGCTTAATGCGCCTCGGAAAAATTATCCCCCCACTGCGTGAGAGATGCCTTCACACCCAAATTGGTATGAATTCTTAAATTTAACTTGAGCTACTTGGTTAGTAACGTGATTATACATGTAATGAATGCGAATACGTTTCGCCATTGTATAAGGATCGCCCTTACGCGTCGAACGTTGGATGGTTTCAGTCTGAAATTTTTCCCATTCACCATTGTTGTAAAGTGGATCACCCAGTTCAAGATCAACAGGTGTTCCTACAGGCTGCCCGTTGAGTATTACACTCTGCAAAGTTGACTCCACAAAGATTTGTTCGCCAAGACAACCGGGTTGAAAACGATTTTTATCTAAAGCAACTCCAGTAGTTCCATCATTATTGTTGGAGACGTAGCCACCGCCACCGCCACCACCGCCACCTTCATTGTCATCGTAGCCTCCGCTCCCTCTGCCGCCTCCGCCCCTGCCGCCCCCTCCGTCAATTATTTCGCATTTCGTATACCAACCCATGCACTCACGATCCCCATGAATTATCACTATGGGGTCTTGAGCTAGGGCTGGAGCAATCACACTGCTTAATAGAACCACAGTGAGAAAACGATGCAACATAGTTTTCAGGATTAGCATGTTTTTCCTCAATCAAAAATTTCATTTATAATAATATCTTCACTATATTTATATTATTTAAACGGGCTATTTAATGAGTTTGCCTCCTTATTAACGGTGCATCCGTACGTAAATTGCTCTGCTTTTGTTTTTTCAAGCGGAGAAAGCGTCATGCCAATTTTACTGAGTTGACCGCTTATTGCAGGGTTGTTTTTATTTGCCGCCAAAGGAAGACCATAGCTATATGCTAAAGTTAAATCCCGTGTGCCGAACTGACCCGTCATGTATGCGCCAAACATAAATCCGTATGCTTCCAGGAGGCCATCACGGGCTGCTTGCTCTCCATAAATCTCCGCCTGCTTTAATACAATGCGAGAAAGTTGCACAGATTCATTTGTATTCTTTCTGGTATAAAATTGAGAAAATGACCGAGAATTCATTGCGTAAAATAGCATTGCTTCAGTCGATCCCATGTTTGCTGCATCTTCTAATAGTTTTAATGGGTTTCGTACGACATCACTTGGTAGCGAAGGGCAATTTTGGTGCTGAACGGGAATCTTCTCGCTAACCATTTTTCCTAACGACGGTGGTTCCATCATCAAATAGCAATTCCTGATAATCTTAAACATTGCTATTGCCGCAAATTCTTTGCCGGCGCGAGCCTGCTCTAAAAGCGCGTCAGGATTAACGTAACCGTCAGCCATTAAATCGTCGATTTCCGAACTCGCTGTTTTCGTATTGCGCATCAACTTGGTTACCAAGGGACTATTGGATGGCGAACAGGAGACTGGCGTATCTTTTTGAATTGATACGGGGGTATTGTTGTCTTCAGTTTTTAAATGAGTTTTATTTGCATGTTCAACACTTATATTTTTCGCTATCAATAAATTGTTCCGATTGGAGTAATTTATCCATAGCACGAAAGAAAATGATGCTATTGCAATGCAAACTAATAAGGTTCGAGAAGAGCTCATTTTCATTCTATTTTTTATTTGCGAAAAATATGATTGTGGCACACACTTTATCTTGAACCCATTTTAAGTTAATAGTTCATTTTGCAACAGCGTACGCCGCGAGAAAACTGTGTCTATTCTAGGCGGGAAAAAAAACAAAATAGAAAGATGCTTACGAACAAGCGAATCATGCGAGTTACTTAATAACAATGCTTGCTGATAAATTATAGTCTTGGAACGGCTAAATTTGCTAAGCGCGAGTTATGGCGAGTGAGCGCTATTATTACTTAGGATAGCCTTGGTTTGCTTTGAGCCTTTTCAACCAGCGTCGTATTTCCACATACCGCCTCGCATTGTTGACGCTTGTTGGCAATAATAAATTTTAGTGATTGCTAGAACGGTGCTAAGTAGTCACCGGAAATTTATTGTCAATGCTGTCCCATAATTTGCCATGATTGAATTGACCTCGTCGAGCAGTGCACTGCCGGTCAGGCGCGCGAATTTGCGCCAAAAGTACTTGGCCTGTTTCCAGAGGATTTCGATCCGGTTCAGCTCTGGACTGTAGGGCGGCAGATAGTACAAGTACAGGCCACGGCGCTGCCACTGCCGGCGCTTCAGTTCCATCGCTTCGCCGCGGTGGATGTTGGCATTGTCGAGCACGACAATGCATGGCACCGGATGCGGCTGTTCCGCGATGCGATCAAAAAAGGCGATCACGTCGTCGCGCACAGTGCGCTGCTCCTTGATCGTCCACAGCAGCTTGCCATCATGGCCCAGCGCACCCAGAACATTGACACGCTGCCGGTGCACCCCGGCGTCGGCACAACGGCTGTGGCCGGTTGGCGTCCAGCCATACTGAAGCGGCGGATTCGGACTGAATCCCGACTCGTCAAAATACAGCAGATCACATTGGCCCGCCTGCGCCATGCACTGCAACGACGCCACGACACCCTTGGCGTGTTCAAACGCGCCGGGGCCGCGCTTGTCCTTCAAGCCAAGGCGGCAACGCTTGTAGCGAAACGCCATGCGCTTCAGATATTCTTTGATGCTGTTGCGGCTGAGCGGCGTATGCCCCGCGTCTTCCCACTGCCGCTGCAGCGTCCTGGCAGTGCCGCCCGCATCGCGCGCCAGATCGCCGAGCTGGCGCTGCTCCTCGTCGGACAACTTCGGGGGCCGGCCTGTGTGCCGGCCCTCGAACAAGCCGACCAAGCCAAATTCATCCCAACGCCGGCGCCAGTTCTCGACACTGTTCAGGTGCACCTCGAATTCGTCGGCCACCTGTTGCAGTGTCAAACCCTGCGCCAGCCGGAACATCCCTTGTGCCCGCATCCGTGTGCGGGCATGCGGATGGTAGATACCCATCTCGCGCAACGTCTTGCGCTCCACAGCGCTTAGCTTCAATCGCAGCCTCATCTCTGTCACCATCCTGATCGTTATCGATCAGGCTTTGACAAGAAAAATCTGGCGGTTACTTAGTCTTGTGGCGCGTTGTTGAGGACTGGGCTATCGGTCTGCGTTTAGAAACGTACCACGCATCAAGGATCAGACATCTGCCGCGCTCAGCGAATGGGCGTGGCTCGATGTCAGCGCCTTGGAGATTCAGATGAAGCTTGCACCGATACGTGTCGAAGTGATTGAGGCCCGTCGTAACCGCAAAGCTGGTGCCATTGTGCTGGCGCGCCCGGTGCCGATGAAGGTGGCGGCGGCCTGCAGCGCTGCAATCCTGCATGCCTTCGGGCTGTTGATCACGTTTGGCGAATACAGCAGCAAAGTCAAAGTAACCGGACAGCTGGTCTACGCAGGTGGGGCAATCAAAGCGGTAACACCGCAGATGGGCCGCATCACGGCCAGCCACGTCCAGGAAGGCCAGACCGTTGAAGCCGGCCAGGTTCTATTTGACCTTTCGGCCGAACGCATCGGCGGCACGGGCTCTATCGACGCCCGTATCGGTGCCGCCCTCAACGACCGTCGAGAGCAAATTCTACGATACCGATATCGAACACATGCAGGATATCGACCAGTTGGTCCCCAAACTGGAGCTGATCAACGTCAACTACCGCTATGGCGACTCCGAACCGTGGGTACTGCGTGACATCAACCTCACGATCGAGCCCGGAGACTCCGTGGCAATCGCCGGCCCCTCCGGCTGCGGCAAGACTACACTGGTGAAGCTCCTCTTGGGATGCTTGCAACCGACCTACGGAGAAATCCGCTACGGAGGCGTGCCGATCACGCAACTGGGAACGCGGGCTTACCGTCGTGTCCTCGGGGCCGTCATGCAAGATGATGTTTTGCTGTCCGGCTCACTCAACGATAACATTTGCTTCCAGGACCGGCGACCCGACATAGCCCACATCAAACATTGCGCGCAGCTTGCGCACGCTCATGCCGACATCGAGCGAATGCGGATGGGCTACCAAACCTTCATTGCCGATATGGGCAGCAGTTTGTCAGGGGGGCAAAAACAACGTGTGTTGCTCGCGCGGGCGCTGTACAAGCGCCCCAAAATCCTGGTGATGGACGAGGCGACAAGCGCCCTGGATGTCATACTTGAAAGTAAGGTCAACACCGCAATCGCACAGCTCAACATGACGAGAATCATTGTTGCGCACCGGCCCGAAACGATTGCGAGTGCACGCCGTCTGGTTGCGCTGCACGGGGGCGTCATCGTTCACGACGCGCCGCTTCCGGATCAGGATGCGCGGCCGCAGGGCCCGCCGCAGTCTGGAGAAAGCTGATTGATGCTTCCAAAACAAAAGGCCGGGTTTGCCCCGGCCTTGCTTGCTTCGCTTGACAGTGCCACATCGGCGCCGTGGGCGCGCGCGACATCCTGGAAATCGGCACCTCGAACGGGTATTCGACCCGGTGGCTGGCCGATGCCGTGGCGCCGAACGGCGGCACGGTCACCACGGTCGAGATGGCGCCGGCGACGCTGCGCATGGCGCGCGAGAATGTCGCGGCGTGCGGCCTGGGCCGCTACATCGAGCAGGTCGAGGGCGATGCCGGCCAGCTGCTGGCGCGCTCCGGCGACAGCAGCTGCGATGTGCTGTTCCTCGATTCCGAGCGCACCGAGTATGTCGGCTGGTGGCCCGACATCCGGCGCGTGCTGATCGTCGACAACGCCACCTCGCACGCGGCGGAGATGGCGCCCTTCATGCAGGCCGTTGCCGCCGAAGCGGGCTTTTCCACCGCCCTCGTGACCGTCGGCAAGGGCGAATGTGTGGCCAGCCGCGAGGCCGACATGGCGCGCTACTGGGCCGGCTGGCGCGAACGCTGATCGTCGGGCGCCACCAGCCCGTGCTCGAACACGTAGTCCGCCACGCGGCGCCCCACCGCCGATCCGGCCTACATGGTCGAGCCGCCAGCGACAGCACAGTTCAGGTGAAAAAAACATTGAACTTCGTTTTGGTGCAATAGGTCTATATGCACTTTACTAGTCTCGTGGTGCGTTGTTGACGACTTGGCTATCGGTCTGCCTTCAAAAACGTCCCATGCATCAAGGATCAGACATCTGCCGCGCTCAGCGAATGGGCGTGGCTCGATGTCAGCGCCTTGGAGATTCAGATGAAGCTTGCACCGATACGTGTCGAAGTGATCGAGGCCCGTCGTAATCGCAAAGCTGGTGCCATTGTGCTGGCGCGCCCGGTGCCGATGAAGGTGGCGGCGGCCTGCAGCGCTGCAATCCTGCTTGCCTTCGGGCTGCTGATCACATTTGGCGAATACAGCAGCAAAGTAAAAGTATCCGGGCAGTTGGTCTACGCAGGTGGGGCAATCAAAGCAGTAACACCGCAGATGGGCCGCATCACGGCCCGCCACGTCCAGGAAGGCCAGACCGTAAAAACCGGCCAGGTTCTATTTGACCTGTCGGCAGAACGCATCGGCGGCACGGGCTCTATCGACGCCCGTATCGGTGCCGCCCTCAACGACCGTCGAGAGCAAATTCTGCAATACCGCAACGCTGCCCTGCGCGAACTAGCGATCCGCACCACAGCACTGACGGACCAGCACCGGCTAGCGAGCGCCGAGCTAGCCACACACCGCGGCTCTATCGCCATCGGAAACGAGCTGGTGCAGAGCGCCCGAACAGCCCTCGACCGTAACGAGAAACTTGCCCAACAAGGGTTCATTGCGCCCGCGTCACTGGCGCAGTACAAGAACGCCTTGAACGTGGAGCTAGCCAAGCGTAACGCCATGGCCGTCAACCTGAGCAACGCCGAAGGCACTCTGCTGCAGGTCCAAAATGAACTGGCTACAATCGCGGCAAAAGAGCGAATAGCGCGCACAGAAGCGGCGCAGCAGTTGGCAGTCATAGAGCAGGAAGCCGCCGAGCACGATAGCCGGAGCACCCTACGAATCACGGCCCCGGCCGCCGGCACGGTGACCGCCCTCGGCTACGAGATAGGCCAGACGGTTCCCCCGGCCACCGTGCTCGCCACCGTCCTGCCCAACGGCAGTCAACTGGAAGCACGACTGTTCATCCCCTCAGCCGCGAAGTCCTCGGTGACTCCCGGGCAGCCGGTATATCTACGCATTGACGCCTTTCCTTACCAAAAATACGGGCGCGTAGCCGGGACCGTCAAACAGGTAGAGTTGAACCCGATCAACGACAACGCAGGCGGATCACATGCCCCTGCTAATCCGGCCGTCCCGCCGCCCCTCGTCAGCCAGGACGTCCCGATGTACCGAGCGACCGTGGCACTGTCGACCAACCACATGATGATGTATGGAAAGCGAAAACAATTCGAGCCTGGCTTAACCCTCGAAGCAGACATTTTCAACGACCGTCGAAAGCTAATTGAATGGATTATCGATCCACTCATTAGCACGGCAAAAGAGTTAACACCCCCAGAGGTTAAAAAATGAAATGCAAACTGGCGCCGCGTGCCTGGCCAACGCCAAAAAAAATCGTGCCTGCGTGGGACACGATGCACTTTTATTTTGTGGAGTAGATTATGCAAGCGTTAGACAAAGACATGATGACTCAGTTAGTCGGCGGCTTACAGTACACCGGCCCTCTCGAAGATACTGTTGGCGGCGGTGGCCCCCCTACGGCTCCGCCCGGCTTTCCAATGGACCCCTTCTACGGAGCCTCCTACGATATCGGCGCGGTGGGAATAGAGGGCGGGCAAGAAGCGGTTGTCCGAATTAGCGGGGCGCACCCCTTGTTCTCAAACCCCGTTGCATCCCCAACGGATTTTTCCGGGGCTGGCTATCTGGGGATGGACGTAACAAATAAAGGCTTGTCGATCGAGCATCAAAAGTTCGATGAAGAACTCGTCAACGCCGCCAGAGCTGCGGGCTTCCTGGCCGGCGGGACCTTTATTGGCAGCGCTCTTAAAGGGGCGGGGTACGGAATGGCGGTGGCCGGCCCCTGGGGTGCTGTGGGCGGGCTTGTCATCGGGGGGTTCGTCGGCTACGGCGCCTATTTCCTGCTGGAACGGGACCATCGGCCTCCCGAGGGACACTTCGAAAAGGGCTATATCGATAGGCATGGCGTGCCGCGTATGGCTCCAACGACGGCGCCTATAGGGTCCGACGACGCCCCGGTATCCTACGCCTCGCGTCAGGGTAACAACGTTGTGCAAATGGCGGCCTAACCTTAGCATTAACACAGCCGTAAGCGGTCGTTACGGCTGTGTTGAAGGAGCCTATTATGTCTATTACTAAAGATAAAGGTAGCAGCGGACATCTTGCAGCCTTGGAGCCGCCCGCTTTCGCCGTTTCCAAAATAAAACGTACCCATTCGCTTTGGCGCTACCTCTGGCCTTTTCAATCCCTAAAGCAGTTTCTTGTATTTTGCGCCCTAAGCCTGTTCATATTTCTAGGCTGTACTCTCCTGGCGCGTCTCTGGCCGGACGTCGTGCCCCTGCAATCGGGCTCGGGCGCCTTCATTCTGGGCCTGCTGATTTGGGGGCCTTGCATGACACTACCAGCCAGAATGACGATCATTACCCGGGGTACGGCCCGCCAGTTCATCCCTCGATTAGAACAACTTTTACAGGAGGACGATTACACCATATCCGCGTTAACCACCAATAAGGATCGCATTTACTTCAGGTTTAAATGGCCCTCTTACCTGGCTTGGCTACATTCACCAGAGCAAGACCTCGAACTGAGCAGAATTTGCGAAAACGACATTGAGCTGCATGGCCCTGCCCGCGCTCTGTACTCACTTGAGATGTCCCTGCGCTGGGAACTGGAGAAGTAACATGGTCGCACCGTCCCTATTTCCGACCACGCGGCTGCCGCTGATCCTCCAAACAGAAGTAGCCGAGTGCGGACTAGCCTGTCTCGCCATGGTTGCATCCTACCTTGGGTATCGTACCGACCTGTCTACCCTGCGCGGACGCTTCCCCATCTCCCTCAACGGCACCAGCATGTGGCATTTGGCGGAGTACGCCCAGCGGCTGCACCTCTCCCCATGGGGCACCACCCTCTCGCCGGAGGAACTGCGCCAACTCAAGAGCCCCGCTATCCTGCACTGGAGCCTGAACCATTTCGTCGTCCTCAGCCGTGCCACGGCAAAGGAAGTGGTCATTCACGACCCAGCGCTCGGTGTGCGACACCTGTCCTACGCCGAGGTGAGCCGGGAATTCACGGGCAACGCCCTCCAACTTGAGCGTGCCATCGATTTCACCCCGGCGGACGAGCGGCGCAAGGTGTCGGTCAAGGCGCTGATAGGCACACTGGACGGCTGGTGGCAGTCCTTTGCCTTCCTGTTCACCATCGCACTCACACTCGAACTGATCACCCTTGCCGTCCCCCGCATCAACCAATTCATGATCGACGACGTACTCATGTCCAACGACACCAGCCTGCGCAACATCCTCGCGCTCGGGCTGCTCCTGCTGGTGCTGGTACAAACCGCCCTTTCGCTGGCACGCGGTACGACCATCTTGTACATGACCACACACCTCAACCTACAGTGGATCAGCGATGTCTTCGGCCGGATGGTGCGGCTCCCCATGAACTGGTTTGAAAAACGTGAACTCTCCGATATTCTGTCGCGCTTCGGCTCGGTCGGCCCAATCCAGGATTTGTTGACTACCCGGGCGGTCACAGCACTCCTCGACGGCATCACCGCCATCATGACGATGGGCATGATTATTCTCTATAGCCCGCTACTGGCGGTAGTGGTGGGCTGTACGGTGGCGCTCTACGTGACAGTGAGAATTATTTTCTACCGGCCCCTGCACAATGCCAACCTCGAAGGTTTGGCGCTGGCGGCGAAGGAGCAGAATTGTTTGATGGAGACGATCAGGGCGATGGGGCCCATCAAATTGTTCGGCCGTGAAGTCGACCGGCGCATCGACTGGCTGGCGATGAAAACCGACTCTGTCAACCGAAACGTGCATGCCCAGACGATGGGTCTCTGGTTCGGCAACATCAACATGGCGATCGGCGCGCTGTCGGCAGCGCTTGTGTTGTGGCTCGGGGCCGGCTTGGTTATGACGGGCTCGTTAACAGTAGGGATGCTGATGGCCCTCATGGTCTACAGTGCAATGTTCACAGCGCGAACCACCGCCCTGACGAATGTGGTGGTCGACTACAAAATGCTGTCGCTGCACTGCGAACGGTTGGCCGACATCGTGCTCGAATCTATCGAACCCGATATCGAACACATGCAGGATATCGACCAGTTGGTCCCCAAACTGGAGCTGATCAACGTCAACTACCGCTATGGCGACTCCGAACCGTGGGTACTGCGTGACATCAACCTCACGATCGAGCCCGGAGACTCCGTGGCAATCGCCGGCCCCTCCGGCTGCGGCAAGACTACACTGGTGAAGCTCCTCTTGGGATGCTTGCAACCGACCTACGGAGAAATCCGCTACGGAGGCGTGCCGATCACGCAACTGGGAACGCGGGCTTACCGTCGTGTCCTCGGGGCCGTCATGCAAGATGATGTTTTGCTGTCCGGCTCACTCAACGATAACATTTGCTTCCAGGACCGGCGACCCGACATAGCCCACATCAAACATTGCGCGCAGCTTGCGCACGCTCATGCCGACATCGAGCGAATGCGGATGGGCTACCAAACCTTCATTGCCGATATGGGCAGCAGTTTGTCAGGGGGGCAAAAACAACGTGTGTTGCTCGCGCGGGCGCTGTACAAGCGCCCCAAAATCCTGGTGATGGACGAGGCGACAAGCGCCCTGGATGTCATACTTGAAAGTAAGGTCAACACCGCAATCGCACAGCTCAACATGACGAGAATCATTGTTGCGCACCGGCCCGAAACGATTGCGAGTGCACGCCGTCTGGTTGCGCTGCACGGGGGCGTCATCGTTCACGACGCGCCGCTTCCGGATCAGGATGCGCGGCCGCAGGGCCCGCCGCAGTCTGGAGAAAGCTGATTGATGCTTCCAAAACAAAAGGCCGGGTTTGCCCCGGCCTTGCTTGCTTCGCTTGACAGTGCCACATCGGCGCCGTGGGCGCGCGCGACATCCTGGAAATCGGCACCTCGAACGGTTATTCGACCCGGTGGCTGGCCGATGCCGTGGCGCCGAACGGCGGCACGGTCACCACGGTCGAGATGGCGCCGGCGACGCTGCGCATGGCGCGCGAGAATGTCGCGGCGTCCGGCCTGGGCTCCTTCATCGAGCAGGTCGAGGGCGATGCCGGCCAGCTGCTGGCGCGGTCGGGCGACAGCAGCTGCGATGTGCTGTTCCTCGATTCCGAGCGCACCGACTATGTCGGCTGGTGGCCCGGCATCCGGCGCGTGCTGCGCCCGCACGGCCTGCTGATCGTCGACAACGCCACCTCGCACGCGGCGGAGATGGCGCCCTTCATGCAGGCCGTTGCCGCCGAAGCGGGCTTTTCCACCGCCCTCGTGACCGTCGGCAAGGGCGAATGTGTGGCCAGCCGCGAGGCGGACATGGCGCGCTACTGGGCCGGCTGGCGCGAACGCTGATCGTCGGGCGCCACCAGCCCGTGCTCGAACACGTAGTCGGCCACGCGGCGCCCCACCGCCGAGCCGGCGCGCCTGTCGAACTGCCAGTGCACGCCCAGGTAAATGCGGCTCTGGCCGTTTTCCTCTTCGGCCTGGCTCAGGCTGGCAAAGCTGCGCACCAGGCGCGGCCGCACCTGGCCGTTATTGTCGCGCGTGATGCCATTGAATTCATCGGACATGAAACTGAAGGCGATCGCGTCGGTGCCGTAGAAGCGGCGCAGGGTCTGGAACAGCGCGCTGCCGAGGCTGGCGTGGCCGGACGGATAGGAGGGAAACGGCGGCGTGAAGTCCGGGTCCGAGGTATTGCTCGCCTGCGCCCCCAGCGGCGTCCATTGCGGGTCGCCCCGGGTGGCCGGATTGCCGTCGCCCAGGCCGCTCGGGCCGCTGCCGGCCGACGCTTCGCGGATGCCGGTCACCGGACGCCAGAATTGCTCGCTGTACTTGGCGCCCCACACCGTCAGGCAGGTGTCGGCCAGCGCCACGTTGACCAGGGCCAGCATGCGCGCCATCTGCATGCCGCCCAAGCCGCGCCGCTCGCCGATCTCGAGCGCGATCTGGTTGTACAGGCGCGGCACCGCGCCGATCCGGGGAGAGCCGTCGTACGACCAGAAAATGCCGGCCACGGTTTGCGCCGGGGTGCGCCGGGTCGGCGTGGTGACGCCGTCGCCGCCGAGCTGCCTGACTTCCTCGAACGCGGCGGCGTAGTCGCTGCCGGCGAGCGCCGGCGGCGGGCCGGGGCGGAAAGCGAGGGCCGAGGGCAGCACGAACGGGCGCACCGGCTGCCACACGGCGCCCAGCGCCAGCGGATCGCGGCTGACCGGGTCGGGCCGCCATGTGCCGGGCGCATTGCTCGGAAAGAAGTCGACGCCGGCGGTGCGGTCTTCGTAGGTGGCCGTACGCGGCGGGTACAGCGCCAGCACGGCGGCGGCCGCGCGCCGGCCCGTCTCGGCGCCGTTGTCGCGCGCGCGCCCTGCCTGCACCCGGGCCATGCTGCGCTCGTAGACAAGCTCGAAGGTCGGCGCTTGCGCCGGGTACAGCGCCATCAGGGTATCGCGCGCGGCGCGCGCCAGGGCGGCGTCTGGGGCGCTTGAGGCCGGCGCCGGGTGCATGCCGGTGTAGCTCGGATAGGCGCGTGCGATGGCGTTGAGGGCTTCGTACAGGGCCAGGTGGTAGATGGCGAGCGCCCGCGCACTGCGCGCCGGCCCATATTGCTCGCGGTAGCCGCGCGCGGAACCGGGCGGCGGCGGGGTGTGGTCGAGCGCATTGGCGCGCAGCGCCGCCTCGCTCCACTGGCGCACATGCAGCGCCAGCCCGAGCGAACTGAGCTGCGCCAGATGCGGCGCCGGATCGGCGCCCGGCTGCCCATGGGGCGCGGCTGCGGGGCGCGCGTCCGGCTGCGCGGGCGCGGCCGGCACATGCCAGGCCAGCGCGGCCGTGAGAACAGCGCACAAGATGCGCCTGAACAAGGGTTGCATGGTGTTCTCCTTGATATGGGTAGATGGGCAAACGAACGGGGCCGAGCCCGACGATAGCGCCGCGCCGCCCGCACGCCTGACGAATCCGTCAACGGGCCGGCGCTAGTGGACCAGGCGCGGAGTCGGCGAAAGCCGTGCAAGCCAATCGAGCACGCGCGGCCACACGACCAGATGCGCGCTGTCGCCCACCAGCGGACCGACGTGCTGCAGCGCGACCCCGACATCGCCCAGGTACGGCAGCAGCACCTTGTGCGCGCTGCCGGCGGCGCCATGGAAGCCGAGCACGGTATCGGGCGGCGCGAGTGAGCTGAACGGCCGGTAGAGCGTCAGCAAGGGGGCCGTGACCTGCTGCGGAGCCAGCCTGACCCCGCCGAGCACCAGTTCTCCACGCATGAAACTGTTCTGAGCGAACAGCAGCGCGACCACCTCGTCGAACAAGAGGCGCGACATGGGCAATTCATCGAGCGCCCAGCGCTGCACGCGCAGGTGGGTCGCCAGGTGCTTGGGCGAGACCGCGCTGGCCAGGAAGTCGATAGCGGGACCGGCATAGAAGGCGGCCGGCGCGATATTGGCGAAGATGGCGCTCAGGACCGAACCCGGAATCCGGCGCGACCGGTCGCGCGGCACGCTGGCCAGCAGCGCCGCGCCGGCGATGCTCCAGAAAAAGGGCCCGCCCGTATCGAAGTTGACGGGCGCCTCGAACAGGGCCAGCGCGGCCACGCGCTCCGGCCGCCAGGCACTGTACAGCGCGGCAAGGATGCCGCCCAGCGAGTGGGCGCACAGGAAGACCTGGCGGCACGCGCTGATGCGGGCGATGACGGCAATGCAGGCGTCGATCATCGGTCCCGAATAATCGGCCAGCCCGAGCGTGCCGCCGGCGCGCGGCGGCGCGCTCCACTCGATGACGTATACGCCGAACCCTTGCGCGAGCGCCTTGCGCACCACGCTGCGCTCGGGCGAGAGGTCCCAGATGTACCAGCGCTTGATCGGTGCCGGTACGATCAGCAAGGGCGGACAGTGCGCCGTGCCCGCGCCATAACAGCGCAGGCGCAGCCCGGGCGCGCTGAAGACGACGTGCGACGGCGTCACGCGCGCCCCGAGGCCGAGGCGGTCCATGGCATTTCCTTGCCGCTGACGCAGGCGGTCGATTCCTTCAAACCAGTCTGACGAATTCATGCTCGCGGTCTCCTCACGTGGGTGTCGCGCTGCACGGGTGGCCAGCGCCGGGAACAGCACCATCCCGACGATAGCGCCGCCGGCTGCCGGCGTCCCACGATCCCGTCAATGGCATGCGGTGATCACGCTTGCAGAGACTTTTTCCAGAATTGCCGGAACTTATTTGCGACATGCGTGTCCAATTGCATGGCATTAACGCACCATCTTTCATGAACAAACGACCGAACAACAACGAGGCGCGCATTGCGCGCTTCATCCGCACCCATTTGCAAGATATCCTGCGCAACTGGGATGCATTTGCGCGCAGCATTCCGGCGGCGCGCTACCTGCCGGCGGCCACCCTGCGCGACCATGCGGCCGGCATGCTCAATGCCATTGCCGACGCGCTCGATCTGCCGCCCACGCCGGAGGCGGCGGGCGGCAGCGCGCCGTCCCTGGATCCGGACGCCCAGCCGGACGCCCAGCCGGACGCCCAGCCGGACACCCAGGCCGGCCTGCACGGGGCCGCGCGCGTGGGCGCCGGCTTCAGCGCCAACGACACCATTGCCGAGTTTCGCGCGCTGCGCGCCAGTGTCATGCATCTGTGGGCGGCCAGCGACCATGGCCATGACCTCAGCAGCGAGGACATGATCCGCTTCAACGATGCCGTCGACCAGTCGCTGGAAGAGTCGCTGCAAGCCTTCTTCACCGAAAAGGATGAACTCGCGCACCGCTTCGACACCCTGCTCTCGGCCACCCCCGACCTGCACTACATTACCGATATCGACGGCCATGTGCTGTACGCCAACCAGGCCCTCGGCAAGCTGCTCGGACCGCCCGCCACGCCGGCCGCCAGGCAACACCTCGCCGATTTCTGCCCCGCCTTCGCCGCCCAGCTCGGGCGCGACCTGCGCGCCGTGGCCGACACCGGCGCGACCGGCCGCGGCGAACTGCAGCACACGCTGGCCGACGGCACGGCGCACACTTACCGCTACATCCTGATCCCGGTGCGCAACCAGGAGGGCAAGGTCGATGCCATTACCGGCACGGCGCGCAATATTTCCGAACTCAAGGCGTCGGAAGCGCAAATCCTGCGCAACGCCTATTACGACAGCCTCACCGGCTTGCCCAACCGCATCCTGTTCCGCGAACGGCTCGACCACGACGTGCGGCACGCGGCCCGCACCGAGTTCTCCCTGGCCCTGCTGTTCATCGACCTGGACGGCTTCAAGGAAGTCAACGACCGCTTCGGCCACGATACCGGCGACCTGCTGCTGCGGCAGGTCGCGCGGCGCCTGCAGGCGTGCGTGCGCGCGACCGACACGGTGGCGCGCATCGGCGGCGACGAATTTACCGTCATCCTCAACGAAGTGAGCCGGATTGCGTTCGTCGAGGTGCTGGTGTGCCAGATCCTGGCCGAGCTGGCGCTGCCGTTCTCCATCGCGGGCAAGGAAGTGCATGTGTCGGGCAGCATCGGCATCACCTTCTGTCCGCAAGATGCGCACCATCCCGACGACCTGCTGCGCAATGCCGACCAGGCCATGTTCGTGGCCAAGCAGGGCGGCCGCAACCGCTTTAGCTACTTCACGCCCGACATCCGCGATTCGGCCTGGGCCCGGCTGCGGGCGATCGACGAGCTGCGCCAGGCGCTGACGCGACGCGAACTGCGGGTGTATTACCAGCCCATCGTCGAGCTGGCCAGCGAGACGATCGTCAAGGCCGAGGCGCTGGTGCGCTGGCACCATCCGGACGGCACCCTGGTGCTGCCGCAGCACTTTATCGGGATCGCCGAGGAAACCGGCCTGATCGGCGAGATCGATGCCTGGGTACTGTCGCAGGCGGTTCCGTGCGCGGCCCGCCTGGGCGAACTGACGGGCGCGCCCTTCCAGATCAGCGTGAACAAGTCGCCGGTCGGCTTCATGAGCCGCGTGATCCGCCATTCCTGGGAAGAAGACATGGCCCTGTTCGACCACGCCGGCGCACGCATCGCCGTCGAAATCACCGAGGGCGTGCTGCTGGACGACTCGCCCGGCGTACGCGACAAGCTGGCCCGGCTGCAGCGGGCCGGGGTGCAGTTCACGATCGACGACTTCGGCATCGGTTACTCGTCGATGGCCTACCTGAACAAATTCAAGGTCGACTTCCTGAAAATCGACCAATCCTTCGTCAAAGACATGCTCACCACCAACCCAAACAGCCAGATATTCGCCGAAACCATCATCGCGATGGCGCACAAGCTGGGCCTGAAAGTGATCGCCGAAGGCGTCGAGACGGTCGGCCAGCGCGACTGGCTCAGGCAAGCCGGCTGCGACTACGCGCAGGGCTTCCTGTTCTCGCCGGCCACCACGGAAGAGCGTTTCGTGCAGCTGCTGCAGGCCGGCTGAGGCAGGGCGCGTGCGCCCTCAGTGCACGACCGTGAGCTGCGGATCGTGGCCGTGCTGCTGCGCATGGAGCAGGGCCAGGTCGAGCGCCGCCATGAATTCGGCGATCTGGATCGGCTTGGTCAGATAGCCGAAAAATCCCGCTTCCATGCCGCGTGCGATATCGCGCGGCATGGCGTTGGCCGACAGCGCCAGCACGGGAATATGCGCAGTCTCGGCGTAGCCGCGCAACATGCGCAGGGCGCCGAAGCCGCTCAGGTTGGGCAGGTTGATGTCCATCAGGATCACCGAGGGCTGGTAGGCGCGCGCCAGGGCAATGCCCAGATGGGCGTCGATGGCGGTAAGCAGTTTCAGGTCCGGGCGGCGGTCCATCAACTGCTCGACCAGCAGCAGGTTGGCCGGATTGTCTTCCACATACAGCACGGTGCGCAGGGCCGTGCCGGGCGCCGGCCGGGCGCGCGCCAGCGCGGCGGCGTCGGATGCCGACAGCGGCGCAATGGCCGCCGGCGCGGCGCATGCGGCGAACTCGACCCAGAAGCGCGAACCGCGCCCGGGATCGCTCTCGACCCCGATGGTGCCGCCCATCAACTCGACCAGCTGCTTGGTCACCACCAGCCCGATGCCGGTACCCTCTTCCACCCCGCTTTCCTGCCCCAGGCGGTTAAACGGCTGGAACAGTTGCGCCACCTGTTCGCGGCCCAGCCCGGCGCCGGTATCGGTCACGGCCACCCGCACCATGCCGCCGGCGCGCGAGGAACAGTCCACATGGACCGAGCCCTCGGCGCTGTTGTACTTGATGGCATTCGACAGCAGATTGATCAGCACCTGCTTGACCCGCACCCGGTCGGCGTTGATGTAGAACGGCGTGCCGGGCGTGGGGAACAGCAGGAAAATGCCGCGCGCGGCCGCTTGCGGGCCGACCAGCTCGTAGCAATCGTCGAGCACGTCGGTGAGCGACATCGGTTCGGTCGAAATCGATATCTTGCCCGACTCGATCTGGGCCAGGTCGAGGATTTCATTGATCAAGCGCAGCAGGTACCAGCCGCCCTTGAGGATCTGGTTGATCGAGCGCTGCTGCTTGACCGAGGGCGGCGGATCGTCCGAGGCCATCAGCTGGGCGAAGCCGAGCACGCCGTTGAGCGGCGTGCGCAGTTCGTGGCTCATGCTCGACAGGAAATCCGATTTGGCCTGGTTGGCCTTTTCGGCGGCGGCCCTGGCCGCTTCCAGTTCCACATTGTTGGCCTGCATCGCTTGCTCGAAGTGCTGGCGCTCGGTGACGTCGCGCGCGGCGGCGAACACGCCGCGCAGCTTGCGGTCGCGGTCGTGGAAGGTGGTGGCGTTGTACGAAACCACCGTTTCCTTGCCGTCGCGGGCACGCGCGGTCAGTTCGTAATTGGTGACCTTGCCGGCCGCCAGCACCCGCTTGATGCCGGCCTCGGCGCGCGCCGGATCGGTGAAATAGTTCTTGAACGGGGCACCGATCAGCTCGTCGCGGGTGCAGCCGGTCAATTTTTCCATCTGATGGTTCACATCGCTGATGATGCCGTGCGGATCGGTGGTCATCAGGGCATCGATATTCGATTCGATCAGCGAGCGGGTGTAGAACTGCTGGTCGCGCAGGCTCTGGTCGAGCAGGGCCTGTTCGGCCTCGACCCGCTTGCGCGCGGTATTGTCGGTGCCGATCAGCAGATAGCCGATGATGGCGCCGTCGGCGTCGCGCAGGGCCGTCACCGACACCACGGCCGGGAAGCGGCTGCCATCCTTGCGGATGTAGGTCAGTTCGTAAATATCCTCGATCCCGCGCGAGGCCTTGAACACCAGCGCCTCGAAACCGGGCGCGATCGGGGTGTCGAGTTCGTCGCTGAGGCTGGCGGCGCGCGCCACCACCTCGTCCGGCTCGGAAATATCGGCCGGGGTGATGCGGTCGACCACGTCGGCGGCGGCGTAGCCGAGCATCTTTTCGGCGCCGACATTGAAAATCTGGATCACGCCGCGGGCATCGGTGGCGATGCTGGAAAAATTGGCACTATTAAAAATGGCGGCCTGCAGGGCGCCCGCCTGCACCAGGGCCTGCTCGGCATTCTTGCGCGCCGTGTTGTCGGTACCGATCAGCAGATAGCCGATGATGGCGCCGCCGGCGTCGCGCAGGGCCGTCACCGACACCACCGCCGGCTGGCGGTTGCCGTTCTTGCAGATGTAGGTCAGCTCGTAAATGTCTTCGATGCCGCGCGAGGCCTTGAACACCAGCGCCTCGAAGCCGGGCGCGATCGGTGTGTCGAGTTCGGCGCTGAGGGCGGCGGCGCGCGCGATCACTTCCTGCGGATCGGAAAACGCGGCCGGGGTGATCAGGTCGACCACGTCGGCCGCCGCATAGCCCAGCATGCGCTCGGCGCCGACATTGAAAATCTGGATCACGCCCTGGGCATCGGTGGCGATGCTGGAAAAATTGGCGCTGTTGAAAATGGCGTCCTGCAGCGCTTCCGACTTGATCAGGCGCTGCACCAGCGCGCGGCCGCTGTCGGGCGCGCGCTTGAGCACGGGCGGGAGCGCGCGGCTGGACCGGCTGCACAGCCACAGGCACAGCATCGTCAGCAGCGCGGCCGGGCCGAAGATCATGGCCGGATCAATCGACCGGGTCGGGCTGGCCAGCGCCAGCGCCCCGGCCGTGTACAAGGTCAGCAGCGCAAAACCGAAGCCGATCAGCGGCAGATGGCGTTGCCATGCGGAACGAGGAGAGAACATGATGGCACCTTGAGTCAGAAACTATGAGCGCAAAACCCGGCTCATCAAGGTAGCGGCGAAGCCGCTGTGGTAGTTGCGCGCCGCCCTGGCCTAGCGCGGCCGCGCGGCGGCGCCGATGAAACGGGTGACGGCGCTTGATGCCACCAGCGCCAGCAAGGCGTCGGCGTCGAGCGGCTTGACCAGATACTGGCCGAAGCCGGCGGCGATGGCGCGCATGCGGTCTTCCACCTGGCCATATCCGGAAATGGCGATGGCGAATGGAATGTGCGCGCCCGAGGTCTTGCGCAGTTGCGTGATCAGCTGGTAGCCGTCCAGCCCGGGCAAGCCGATGTCGCAGATGAGCACGTCGAAGGCGCGCGCGCGCGCCAGCGCCAGGCCGGCCACGCCATCGTAGGCCGAGGTCACCAGGTGGCCCTCGCCCAGCAGCAGGCGGCTGAGCGTTTCGTTGGCGTCCAGATTGTCTTCCACCAGCAGGATGCGGCGGCTGGCCGGCAGCGGGCTGGGGCCCGGCAGCACGGCCGCAGGGCCGCCCCCGGCCGCCAGCGGCAGGGTGACGGTGAAGACGCTGCCCAGTCCCAGGCCATCGCTGCCGCCGACCACCTTGCCGCCATGCAACTCGACGATGTTGCGCACCACGTTCAGGCCGACGCCGAGGCCCCCCTCGGCCCTTGCCAGCGCGCGCGGCCCCTGGGTAAACAGGTCGAATACGCTGGCCAGCACGTCGGCGTCCATGCCTGCGCCATTGTCGCTCACGGTGACCACCGCAAAGCCGTCGTGGGCGCGCGCGGCCACCCGGATCAGGCCATGGTCGCCCGTGTACTTGGAGGCGTTGACCAGCAGGTTGGCGAACACTTGCGCCAGGCGTACCGGGTCGCCGTCGACGATGAGCTCTTCCGGCAAGTCCAGCTGCAGCTGCTGGTGCCGTTCCAGCAGCCTGACCTGGACCGTCTGGACGGAGCGGCGCAGCAAGTCCGCCAGCGGCATCGGGCTGCGCAGCAGCGTAATCTTGCCGCTGCTGATGCGCGCCGCGTCGAGCAGGTCGTCCAGCAGGCGGGTCAGGTGCAGCACCTGGCGCTGGATGATCGCGTGCAGGTTCAGCAGTTCGATGGATGGCTCGGGCAGCCGTACCAGCATGGCGTTGGCCAGGCTGATGGGTGCGAGCGGATTGCGCAACTCGTGCGCCAGCATGGCCAGGAATTCATTCTGGCGCCGGTGCGCGCCCTCGGCCGCGTCGCGCAGGGTGCGCGCCTCGAGCGTGGCCAGCACCAGGTTGCCGTTCGCTTCGCGCAGTTCATCGCCCAGGGTGGACTGGACCAGGGCCGCGGCGCGCAGGCTGGCCACTTCGCCGCTCCGTTGCGCCAGCATCGCGCGCAGGGTGGCGGGGTCGGCGCAGTCGGCCGGCAGTGCCGCGTCAATGGTTGACGTGATGGCAAGCGATCCTTCCGTGCTGTGATGAATCGCCATGGTCTCCCCTACTCCGGCGACAGGATTGCCGTTGCCCGCCCGGACAGCAGGCCGGTGTACGTCAGCGCGCCCGCTTCGATGCGCAGACCGCCGGCGTCGATGCTGTAGCGGCGCAGGTCGGTGCTGTGGGCGCTGCCGCGCACCTTGACCACGGTCAGCACCTTGGCCAGCGTGCCGTCCAGCTCGACATAGCGCATGGCGACGATGGCGTCGGCCAGGAAACCGGTGTCAGACTGGCTGAAGCGCAGCTCGGTGAAGCGGTCGTCCAGGCCCATCGTCACCACCACCGTCACGCCCAGGCGCGCCAGGCCGGCCAGGATGCGGAACACTGAGGACCGGTAGTCACTCTGGAACTCGGGCGCCAGGTACAGGCTGACCTCGGACAGCGAATCGACCACGACGCGCGTGGCGCCGCTGCGTTCGACCGCGGTGATGAGATCGTCGAGCACTTCCTCGACCGACAGGTCGAGCGAGCGGCTCTGGACCAGGGTCACGTTGCCGTCGCGGATCAGGGTATCGAGTTCGGCGTTGCGCAAGTGCGCCGCGTCTTTCTGGAAGCAGGCGATCACGCCGCGTTCGCCCAGACGCGCGCCGTGCGCCAGGAAGGCCGTGCCGAGGATGGTCTTGCCCGAACCGGACGGGCCGACCACCATCACCGCGTGTCCGCGCGGCAAGCCGCCACCGAGCATGGCGTCGAGTTCCGCACTGCCCATGGCCACCCGCGCCGCGGTGTTGGCCTGGGGCTGCATCCCGCCCAACGGCGGCAGCATGCGCGGATAGATCTTGAGGCCCTCGGCGTCGATGCGGAAGGTGTGCGCGCCCAGCAAGTGGGCCTGGCCGCGCATCTTGACCACGCGAATCTTGCGCACCGAAGAGTTGCCGACGATATCGTTGCTCAGCGACAGCATGCCATCGGCCACCGTCATGATCGGATTGGCCTCCGTTTCGGCGTTGGCATATTCGCCGATCAGAAAAGTGGTCGCTTGCCAGCTGGTCATGCGGGTGCCGAGTTCCTGGATGAAATACTGGAGCTCGCTCACGCCCTCATTGCCGTTTTTGGCCATCTGCACCACCGAGCGAAACGAATCGACGAACACCAGGCCGGGCGAAAACGCTTCGACTTCGCGCGTGATGCGTTCCAGCACGCCGCTGAAGTCGCCGGCGCGCAGGTCGTCGGCCAGGTTCACATAGCGGATGCTGTCGTCGATCTTGTCGATATCGAAAAAATGGTACTGCTGCTGGTAGCGCAGCATTTTCAGGGGCGGCTCGCCGAGCACGGTAAAAAACAGGGCTTTTTTGTGCGGGCCGGCCAGCGCGAACATCATCTGATGCGCCAGCGTGGTTTTACCGCTCCCCGGCGCGCCGGCGATGACGTTGAAGGAAAACTCGCTCAGGCCGCCGCCCAGCAGGGTGTCGAGCCCGGGCACGCCGGTCGGCTGGAGGCCCAGCTGCACTTTCAGGTTCATGTACTCTTTCCGCAGGACCGATCGGTCCATGCTGTATTCATCAGACGGACCGTGAGGGCCTCGCCTATCAGGCCAGACAGCAGCCTGGTAAAACTCTGGAGCATCGCCCGGTTGAAGTCGGCGCCCGCCTGGGGCGCCATCGATGCCAGCTGCGTGGCGAGCTGATCGAGCAGGAGCGCGGTCGAGCGCAGCTCCCGCATGGCCGGGCTCGGGTGCATGTCGGGAAACGTCACATGCCGCGCGCGCGCGTACATCGCGCACAGCGCGGTTTCCCCGATCAGGGGGCTGAGGTGGTTTGCCAGCCGCTCCCAGGCGCGCAGGGCAGCCTCGCGCGCCGCGCCATCGCCGCCAGGCGGCGCGGCAAGCACCTCATCGATCATTTTTTGCCGCATCGCGTCGCTGGTGTCCATCTAAGGCCGAGTAAGTATTGGTCGTGTGCACATTGACGACTGGGCGTAACGCAGTATGGACGTTTATCCCGTTTCGCGCAGGTTTATTAAGTTGTTCTATAAAAATGCTTTAAAAACAACATTCGCGCGCAGCGCTGTCCGGTGCATGGCGCCGCCGCGCTTTGTGCTAGGCTCGGAGGGGCACCGGGAGGTCCGCAAGCCGGTGACGCGCCCGTGCGCGCCCCGCACCAGCCGGCGCACCGTCCGCCAGCGCGACAGCATGGTCTTCCCGACTCACTGAAAGGACATCCCATGACCCAACTTCCCCCAGGAGCGCAAGAACTGGCCGGCAAGATCCTTGCCGCCGCGACCGACCTGACCCTGGCCTCGATCCGCGACGATGGTACGCCGCACGCCTCCACGGTGAGCTTCGCCGCCGATGGGCTGGTGCTGTATGTCGCCATTGCGCTCGACAGCCACAAGGCGCACAACCTGCGCACCCATCCGCGCGTGGCGCTGACGGTCAACGCGCCCTACCGAAGCTGGAACGAGATCCAGGGCCTGTCGATGGACGCCATGGCCGAGATGATTCACGAACCGGTGGAAGCGCAGCGCGCCGCTTCCGCCCTGCTCGCCAAATTTCCGGCGTTCGTGAACGTGGTTGCCGATACGGCCGCGCTGCCATGGCCGGGCATGCTGTTCGTGGGCATCACGCCGCTGGCGCTCTCCGTGCTCGACTACACGAAGGGATTCGGCCATACCGAGTTTTTCGACCTGCGCGGCAAGGCGCACAGCGCGTGAGCCGGCGGCGCAACGCCGGCCCTTGCCCCCGCGGCTAGCGGGCGTTGCCGGCGGCGGCGATAAAGCGCGTGACCGCTTCCGAGGCGACCAGCGCCAGCAAGGCGTCGATGTCGAGCGGCTTGACCACGTACTGGCCGAAGCCGGCCGCGATGGCGCGCGTGCGGTTGTCCGGCCGGGCGTAGCCGGAAATGGCGATCGCAAACGGGATGTGCGCCCCCGCCGTGCGGCGCAGCTGCGTGATCAGCTCGTAACCGTCGAGGCCGGGCAGGTTGATGTCGCAGATCAGCACATCGAAGGCCTGGGTGCGCGCCAGCGACAGCCCGGCGATGCCGTCGTACGCGGCGATGACGCTGTGGCCTTCGGCCAGCAGCAGCTGGCCCAGGGTATCGTTGGCGTCGAGATTGTCTTCGACCAGCAGGATGCGGCGGCTGGGCGGCGCGGCGCCGCCGGCCAGCGCGGCCGCCCCGGCGTCGCCGCTCCACAGCGGCAGCGACACGGTAAACACGCTGCCCCGTCCCGGCCCGTCGCTGGCGCCGACAACCTTGCCGTCATGCAGTTCGACGATATTGCGCACCACGTTCAGGCCCACCCCCAGCCCGCCTTCGGCGCGGGCCGGCGCGCGCTCCCCCTGGGTAAACAGATCGAACATGGCGGCCAGTACTTGCGGCGCCATGCCGGCGCCGTTGTCGGCCACGGTCACCACCGCCCGGCCCTCATGGGCGCGCGCGGCCACGCGGATGATGCCGCCGTCGGCGGTGTACCTGGACGCGTTGACCAGCAGATTGGCAAAGGCTTGCGCCAGCCGCACGGGGTCGGCATGGACCATCAATTCTTCCGGCATGTCCAGCTGTAGCTGCTGGTGCCGTTCCAGGATGCGCACCTGCACCGTCTGCAGCGCGCGCCGCAGCAGCGCCACCAGCGGCGCCGGGCTGCGCGCGAGCGTCATGGTGCCGTCATTGAGGCTGGCGGCATCGAGCAGTTCGTCGAGCAGGTGGCTCAGGTGCTGCACCTGGCGGTGGATCACTGCGTGCACATTGAGCAGCCCGGCCGACGGCTCGGGCAGCTTGGCCAGCATGGTGTTGGCCAGGCTGATGGGGGCGAGCGGATTGCGCAGTTCGCGCACCAGCAGCGCCAGGAAGGCGTGCTGGCGCGCTGCGGCGCGTGCGGCCTCAGCGCGCATGGTGGCGATCTCGGCGTCGCGCTGGCCCAGCAGACGGCGCAAGTCGGCCACTTCGGCGGCAAGGGAGTGTGCCGCGGGTAGGGGCGATTCTGTGGTGCTGTGCTGCTTCGCCATGGCGTCCTTTTTTGCAAGCCGACATTGGCGGCGGCAGGTCCGAGCAGTATGGCGGCAAAACGCCAAGCGCGTCGGCTTTATTGAACAGTGCGCTGCGAACGCGGTCGGAATGACGGCGCGCTCGCAGCCTGCTGCCTGTGCCAGGGATTTTACTTGACAGGACTGAGCGTTGGAAACAACTTGCCGAAGATGCCGTTCAAGACCTTGTCCGCGCCCATGTCCTCGGCGGCGTTGGCGACCACCAGCGCGCCGCTGCCCTGCTCCGGGAACAGCACGGCGATGGCCAGCCAGTTGCCGTCCGAGCCCTGGTGGACCAGCGCCGGGCCCTGGCGGCCGGCGATCGAGGCTTGCACACCCCAGTCCAGGCCGGCGGGGCTGTCCGGCTGCGCGGTTTGCATCAGCTTGTAGGATGCGGGCGTGAGCAGCTTGCCCTGCCCCCTGGCGCCGGCCAGCTGGTCGAGATTGAAGCGTGCCCAGTCGGCCAGGCTCATATGCAGGAACCCGGCCGGCGCGAACATGGCCGGCGCGCCGTCATCGAACTTGGCCATGTCGAGCATCGGCTTGCCATGCTGGTGGCCGCGGTTCTGGCCGTTGCCGGTGTTGCCGAAGCCGGCGTGCCGCATTGCCAGCGGCGCGAATACTTCCTTGCGCATCAGCGCTTCGTAGGTCTCGCCGCTGGCTTTTTCGGCGACCGCGGCGGCGATCAGGAAGCCGGTATTGCTGTAAGCGAAGGCGGTGCCCGGGGCGAGCTCCGGTTTGTCCCTGAGCGCTTCGGCGATGTAGGCAAGGCGTTGCTGCCCGGTGGGGCGGGTGTCGGTGAAAAAATGTTCCGCCCCCTTGAGATTGAGCAGGTCGCGCGGCAAGCCGGCGCGGTGGGACAGCAGTTGCAGCAGCGTGAGCTGGCGGTAGTCGGGCAGCATGCCGGCGGCCAGCTCGGGCAGCATCTTCTCGAGCGGCGCATCCCACGCCAGCACGCCGCGCTCGGCCAGCCGCGCGATCATGGCCACCGTCATGACCTTGCCGGTGGAGCCGATCAGCCAGACATCGTCGGCGCCGGCGCGGCGCGGCCGGTCGTTGCGCTGCCGGCCCTGCACCGTTTGCGCGCTGATGGCGCCGTCGCGCAGGATGACGGCACCGACCGCCGGCACCTTGCTGCCGGCCATGGCCGACTTGACGATGGCGTCGAGCTTGTCCGGCGCCGCCGCGCAAGCCGCGCTGGCGAGGGTCAATGCGGCGATAACGGCAATTTGTCGAAACAGCATATGAGGCTCCACATTCTGGTGCGCGGCCGCGATTGGCCGCGCAGGGTGTTGATATCTGCCTGCCATGCAGGAGGAGTACGCAGATTACCTCGCCGGGGGGGAGAAACAGGCGGTGGCGGCGACAGGCTGCCATATCGGAGGAACAGAACGTCGCTACGGCGCCGTGGAAATGCCCCCGTGGCCTGCCGGCCGGCGCCGCCATCGGTTAAACTGCGGGCATGAAAAATTTTGAACTCCGGCGCGACCGCTATGAGGTTTTCCGCCAATTCGACAATCCCCTGCTCAATATCAGCCTGACGCTGGAACTGCCGGATTTCCGTCCGTTCTGCAAACAGCGTGCGCTGCCGCCGTTTCATTTCTTCCTGTATTGCGTGCTGTCCGCGATCGAGACGGTCGATAACTTCATGTACCGCGTGCATGAAGATCAGGTCATCAAGATCGACGATTTCATCGGCTCGTTCACGGTGATCAATGACGACAACAATCTCAATTTCGCGCGCTTTACCCGAAGCGCCGACCTGCGCGAATTCATCGCGCGCAGCGTACGCGCCGGCCAGGAAGCGAAGGCCAGCCGCGCCTTGATCAATACCAACGCGGACCTGACGCCGCGCCAGGCCAGGGACAATATTTATATCACCTGCATGCCATGGTTCGAGATGCGCGCGATCGAGCACCCGGTCTTCTGCCATCGCAGCTCCGATATTCCCTCGCTCGCCTGGGGCAAATTCAGCGCGCCGGCGGGGGACACGATGACGATGCCGTTTTCGGTGCAGGCGCATCACGGCTTTGTCGACGGCTATCACGTGCATGTGCTCACGCAGGCCATCGCGAGCCGGGTTGCGGCGGTGATGGCCGCCGACGCAGGGGTGTGAACGCTTGGGGTCACCAGGCTTGACGTGCGATCCCCATCTGCGCACGGGATACGTTAAGATATCAACTGCGTGTCGACGCGCCCCTAAACGCTTGTCGCACATGTGACGAGCGATTTCTGAGCGAGGTCCCGGATGGCCACTTTAGGACGCCTGCAGCATATCGAGCTTGCCGGGTTTCGGTCGATCAAGCAACTAAGCCTTGACCTTGCTCCGCTGAATATTTTGATCGGCGCCAATGGCGCTGGTAAATCCAATTTCGTCAGTTTCTTCACCTTGATGAACAGACTGGCGGAAAAAGGGTTGCAACTGCACGTGCGCGCACAGCTCAACGGCGCCGACCGTGCCCTGTATTTCGGGTGCAAGGTGACAGAACGGCTTGCCGTGGTTTTGCAGTTCCCCTTCCATCGGTATCGCGCCACGCTGGTGCCCACCAATGACGACACGCTGGTATTCGAGAGGGAAGCGCTGCTCTTTAGCGGTGGGGTAACCGGCGATGTCCATGAGGAAAAAAGCCAGGCGCTGGCGACGTCCGGCTCGGGCGAGTCGGGGCTGCCACGGGCCGGAACAGGTTCACCGGCCCAACACCTGGCGCGCTGCCTGCAAGACTGGAAGGTGTATCACTTTCATGACACTAGCGATACTGCCAGGATAAAGGGCACCTACAGCATTCATGCAACGGAACGGCTGATGCCCCGGGGCGAAAATCTGGCGGCATTTTTGTATCACATCAGGGATACCGGCAATTATCAGCGCATCGTGCGCGCGATCCGGCGGGTTGCGCCCTTCTTTCAGGATTTTGTTTTTTTGCCTGAAGCAAACGACCTGATTCGCTTGCGCTGGAAGCACAGCGGCAGCGACGATTACTTCGATGCCACCATGCTGTCGGATGGGACGTTACGATTCATTTGCATCGCAACGCTATTGCAGCAGCCCACGATGCCATCCATGATTCTTCTGGACGAGCCCGAACTTGGCTTGCATCCATTCGCGATGCAATTGCTTGCGGCAATGATGCGCTCCGCCAGCGAGACCACCCAGATTATTGCATCGACGCAATCGGTCACGCTGGCCAATCAGTTCGGCTGGCAGGACATGGTGGTCGTCGATCGGAACAGTCAAGGATCTCAGTTCCGTCGCCTGCAGGAACACGAGGTGGCGTGCTGGATGGAACAGTACAAGCTGGGCGATGTCTGGGAAATGAATGCGCTTGGCGGAACGCCCAATGAGGCGCCTGGGCATCAGCGTTGAAGGTGCCACCGAACGGGAATTCGTCAACCGTGTATTGCGTCCGCACTTTGACCAACATGGAATCATCGCGACGGGAATTGATTTGCGGGGGAACGTGAGCCTCGACAGGATTAAAGGCGTTCTCCCGGCTTTATTCGGATCCTTTGATTTCGTTGCCACTTTCTACGACTTCTACGGTTTTAAGGATCGCGGCCAACGCACCGTTACCCAGCTGGAAACGGCAATCGCCGGGCTGACCGGTGTTGACAGGCAAATGCGCTTTTTCCCGTATCTCCAGCAGTACGAGTTCGAGGCTCTGCTGTTTGCCGCTCCCGTGCAAGCGGTCGATTGGCTGGGCGGCACGGCGCGCGAGCTCGCTGCGATGCGGAAGGCCGTTGCCCAATGCGGCGCGCCGGAATTGGTGAATGACAACGCAGCAACGAGTCCATCGCATCGCATGAAAGCCCTGTTTCCCCGCTACGACAAGAAGCTGCATGGGCCGGAAATTATCGAGCTCGCCGGGCTATCCGCCATTCGCGCGCAGTGCCCCCGCTTCGACGACTGGATCACCTGCCTGGAACTGCTCGGAACGCGACCTTTTCCCCGAGCCATCAACGGCAATAGCGCCCAGGCCAAGCAGCGCGGACGATGCGTATGAAGTGTCCGGTCGCCCAGCAAAGGCGCATCGATCCGGGGGCCGATGAATTCGGCAGCACCGCGATTCGGGCAGGGCGCCGCACACCGAGAGGCCATCGGCAGCCGATGGCCTCTTGAACCGCCAGGCTGTTACAGCTTGGTGTTGCCGCGATACCAGTCAAAGCCGACCAGCCGCAGATCGGCGGTCTGCACCGAGCCCAGCGCGCCCGAACCGCTGCGGCTTTCGTCGATACTCTGGATGTTATCGATCGCCACGGTGTTATCGCGGTTATACACGGTGCTATGCAGGAGCACCGTGCCCTTGTTCCAGTCGACACTGGTCAGGGTTCCCTGCTCGATCCTGTAGTTGCTCGCACCATACGGCACATAGATCATCAGGTATTTGCCTTTCTGGATCTGCAGCAGCTGGCGCCGGATTTGCTCTTTCCAGCCATCGAAAGGCGGTTCGGCATGCAGGTTGGCGCTTTCGGTTTTACTCCATTCCTCGGCCGCCGATAGCATGCCGGCATATTTGGACCGGTCGATCGTGCGCAGCACTTCATCGGCAATGCGCACCTGTTCCGTGTAGGGCAGGTAGGGGGGAATATTGAACTCGTTGCGCCACTGCTCCGTGCGCACAATGTAATCGGCGTGCGTGCTGAACGTCGGCAGCGCCTCGCCCAGGCGGGTACGTTCCTGTTCGATCCAGTCCTCGGCTTCCTCGGCGATCTGCTCGTATTGATCGGTGCCGGTCTCGAACAGGGCGCGGTCCGCGATCTCCACCTTCAAATCGTAGGGAAAGTCATCCGGAATATTGAACTGCGCACACCACCTGGCCGACTGCGCCACGAAATCAGAAACCGACAGATCGAATGGATTAATATTCATGTACATGCTCTCCTGTTAGTGTAGTCAGTGTCATTTACCTGCTACTACCCTTGTTTGACGCCGAGCTGTCGTATCAGCTTCTTTCGTACTTGAAAACCTGCCGCACATCGATTTACATTCAAAACAAGCTTACTCTTGAATTAACAATAAAACAAAGGCAATTTAACAAGCGGCCGGGGCAGCGGTTACAATCGCGCAAACCTCCTGGAGTCCCTGATGAAATTGACCTGCAAGCTGTGCCGCCCGGCCCTGGCCCTGGCACTGGCCCTGCCGTCCGCGATGGCCACGGAAATAGCCTCGCCGGCCGGCGGCTGGAACCGCTCGGGACTGGTCGACAGGAGCGATCAGGCAACGGTGGCCTACCCCAATTCGCCGATCGACCGCGGCGCCCAGAGCAAACGCAGCATGATCAAGGGGCGCATCGCGGCGGCCGCCGGCAAGCGCGAGGCGCACCAGCTGGTGGTCAACGGCAATCCCCTGCGCCTGATGACGGACGAGCAGGGCCGCTACGCGCGCCCTTACCTGTTCGGCGCCGGGTCGAACAGCGTGGAAGTCAAATCGCCCCAGGGCAAGTCGCTCAGGCGCGTGCAGTTCTACGAAACCAGCTCGGGCCGGCCCCTGCCCGGCCTGCGCATCATCTGCGCCTGGGACGACACCGAAGCCGAGATCGACCTGCACATCGTCACGCCCGACGGCCAGCACGCCTACTTCGGCCACCCGATCCTGACCAACGGCGGCGGGCTGGACGTCGACAGCGTGGATGGCCCCGGCCCCGAGATGTACACCATGACCGCGCCCTTGCGCGGGAACTACCACGTGTACATCAATTATTGGGGCAAGCTGGGCGCGAACGGCTACCACTTCGACGAGAGCAAGCGCCAGATGCAGATGATCACCGCGCGCGTGACGCTGGTGTATAACGAAAACACTGCGCGCGAAAAACGCGAAGCGTTCGTGCTGCCGATCCGCAGCATCGGCGAACTGACGCTGGTCAAGTCGTTCACGTTCTGAACGCGCGGCGTGCCGCCGCGCCAGCGTTCAGAGCCTGATCTCGGTCCCGAGCAGCCTGAGAAATTGCGCCAGCCACTGCGGGTGCGCCGGCCATGCTGGCGCCGTGACGAAATTGCCGTCCGTGACCGCCTGGTCCACCTCGATCTGCGCATACTCGCCGCCGGCCATGCGCACTTCCGGCGAACATGCGGGATAGGCCGAAATGCGCTTGCCGCGAATTACATCCGCAGCCGCCAGCAACTGCGCCCCATGGCACACCGCCGCGATCGGCTTGTTCGCCTGCGCGAATTGCCTGACCAGCTCGATCACCCGCTCGTTCAGGCGCAGGTATTCCGGGGCGCGTCCGCCGGCGATCATCAAGGCATCGTAGTTGGCCGCGTCGGCTTCATCGAAGCTGGCGTTCAGCGCGAACAGATGGCCGGGTTTTTCGGTGTAGGTCTGGTCGCCCTCGAAATCGTGGATCGCGGTCTTGATCTTGTCGCCCGCTTTCTTGCCCGGGCAAACCGCGTGCACGGTGTGGCCGACCATCTGCAGCGCCTGGAACGGCACCATGGTCTCGTAATCTTCCGCAAAATCGCCCGTCAGAAACAAAATCTTCTTTCCAGCCATGCTTGTTCTCCTTGGTCAGTGGTAAGTGATGTCTTGCTTGCTGTTTGGTTAATATCCAGATAATACGCCGGATTCCGGATCCGGCGCGGATGGTCGCGCGGCCCCAAACAGCGGTATCGCCGCCGACATCGGCACAGCGGCGAGCTGCGTGGCGGGCACCCTCCCATCGAATGAAGTGCTACAGTAAAATACGATATTCTGTTCAAGAGAGAACCGCCATGACCCACCCAACTTCGTCGCCCACCAGCGGCACGCTCTCCCAAAGCGAACTGGCGGCCTTTGCCGACCGCGTCTGGGATGAAGAAATCGTTCCGGCCCTGGTCTCGTACATCGCCGTGCCGGCCAAAAGCCCCGCCTTCGATGCCCAGTGGGAAGCCAACGGCTATCTCGACCGGGTCGTGCGCGATGCCGAAGCGTGGATCAGGAGCAAAAAGATTCCAGGCCTGAAACTCGAAGTGCTGCGCGCGCCGAATCGCTCGCCCGTCATTTTCTTCGAGCTGCCGGCCACCAAGCCCGCTTCCAGCGACACCATCCTGATCTACGGCCACCTCGACAAGCAGCCCGAATTCGACGGCTGGCGCGGCGACCTGGGTCCGTGGACGCCCAAGTACGAAGACGGCAAGCTGTACGGACGCGGCGGCGCCGATGACGGCTACGCCGTGTATGCCTCGCTCACGGCGATCATGGCGCTGGACCGTCAGAACATTCCTCGCCCGCGCTGCGTGGGCCTGATCGAAACCTGCGAGGAAAGCGGCTCGTACGACTTGCCGCCTTACCTGGACATGCTGGGCGACCGCCTGGGCCAGGTATCGCTGGTGGTTTGCCTCGATTCGGGCGCGGGCAACTACGACCAGTTGTGGCTGACCACGTCGCTGCGCGGCATGGTATCGGGCACGCTCAAGGTGGAAGTGCTGACCGAGGGCATCCATTCGGGGGCCCATTCGGGTGTAGTGCCGTCGAGTTTCCGCATCCTGCGCCATCTGCTGGACCGGCTTGAAGACGCGAAGACCGGGCGCCTGCTGCCGGAAAGCTTCCATTGCGACATTCCGCACGTGCGCATCGAGGAAGCCAAAGCGACCGCCGCCATCCTCAAGGAAGAAGTGTACAAGCGCATGCCGTGGGCCTGCGGCGCCGATGGTGGCTCGGTGCTGCCCGTGACGACCGATCCGCTTGAAGCGATCTTGAACCGCACCTGGCGGCCGACCTTGTCGGTGGTGGGGGCGGAAGGCTTTCCGGAGTTCGCCAATGCCGGCAATGTGCTGCGCCCCTACTCCGCCTTCAAGCTGTCGCTGCGCATTCCGCCCCTGCTCGACGGCAATGCCGCCGCGCTGCAATTGAAAGCCTTGCTGGAAGATAACGCGCCCTACAATGCGCGCGTGTCGTTCGTGCCGGATGGTACGCCGGGATCGTATGGCGCCAGCGGCTGGAACACGCCGGAACTGAGCCCGTGGCTGTCCACCGCCGTGAACGCGGCCAGCGAAAGCCATTTCGGCACGCCGGTCGGCTATCTGGGCGAAGGCGGCACCATTCCACTGATGGGCTTGCTGCAGAAGAGTTTCCCGAAAGCCCAGATGATGGTGTGCGGCGTGTTGGGACCGAAGAGCAATGCGCACGGGCCGAACGAGTTCCTGCATGTGCCGTACGGAAAACGACTGACGGCGGCGGTGGCGCAGGTCATTGCGGCGCATCCGTAAATCGTCGCGGCGCGCCGGGCGATGTGCCGGCGCGTCGTTCTTCTGAAGGCATATCACGCACAATATCCCGTGCGTGAGCAAGCGCGATCCGGATTGGGAGGTGCATGCCTCCTTCTCGACCGGGTAGACATCAAACCCGCCGGCAGCTGGCTGGCGGTATCGAAGGCCGGCCGCCCCGGCCAGTGCATGGTGCATGACGCTGGCCGGGGCGACGCGGCTCGCCGGGGCAGTTAATGCATCGGCCCTGCCCCGCTCTCTTTCGATATGGTGCCGCGCCACGCGCCGGTTTCGCTGCCGCGCTTCTCCAGCATATCCTTGAAGCGCTGCAGGTTGGAGCGCGCCTGCATGCGAACGGCCCCGACCATGTCACCCATGGTTTCCACGGCATCTTGCGGTTCGTAGTACATCTCGAGCGTGACATTGGTGCGTCCGCCCGACAGCTCCTTGAACGTCACCGCGCCGCCATTCGGCGTGCCGGAGGTGCTGCGCCAGGCGATCTTTTTGTCCGGAATCTGCTCGGTGATTTCGGCATCCCACTCGATTACCTTGCCGAACACGTCCGCCTTCCAGTGCAGGCGCTTGTCGTCGAGCTGGCGCACTTCATGCACACTTTCCATAAACTGCGGAAATTGCTCGAACTGCGTGAACTGGTCGTAGACAGTGCGCACCGGAAGATCGACATCGATACTGACACGCGATTCACTGCCCTTTCCGCCAGACTTTTGCATTTGCTTGGCCAGCAACGTTCCACCGACCGCAACAGCCACCAACCCGAGAATACGGCTCAACATGGTTTTCCTCCTGATTGTCGATTGAGATGAGTCAGCGCAGCCGGAGCAGCGTGTTGCCATGCGTCCTCTTGCGGACGACGCTCGCTGCTGCGGCCTTGCGACGACCTTCCATGTTAATCCTGTCACTGGCGCGCATGAATAGGCGTTATCGCAGAACTGATGTAGGAATACGCCTGCCTCCACTGTTTCATTTTATGCAGCAAGGCACGCCGTCATAGGCGATGTCGGCGGTAATTTTTTCCGCGAGCAAGGGCATGTCCGGGCGAATCGCTTCGATCAGTTCGCTCAACGACGAGCCGCAGCCGAAAATGAGCACGTCGCCCGGGCTGCACATGCGCAAGGCAAAGCGGATCGCTTCGTGCGCGTCGAGCTTGCAATGGAGGCGGCCAGGTTGGGGCGACGCGCTCAGTGCGCCCTCAGAAATCAGGCGCGCCACGCCGTTCATCGACACTGGCATGGCACGTTCATCGAGCAGGCGTCGCTCTTCGCCCTCGCTGGCCAGCACCACGCTGCGCTGATGCAGGTACACGGCGCGGCCGCCATCGTCCAGGTGCTTGCGCAGCACCGGATGGCTGTCGTCGAGCGAAAAATACAGGATTTCCACCCCGCGAGCGATGCGGCTGGCATGTCCACGCACAGCGGGTCATGCGCGTTGAGCACCACCGCTCCAGGCCCAGATGGTCGGCCGTCACATTGAGCACCACGCTGATGTCGCAGCGGTCGAACGCCAGCCCGCGCTTGAGGATGCCGCCGCGCGCCGTTCCAGCACCGCCAGGTCGACATCGGGCGCGCTCAGGAGCGACAGCGCCGAATGGTAGCCCGTGCAATCGCCTTCCATGGTCAGCTCGCCGTTGATGTACACGCCTTCGGTCGTGGTCATGCCGGTGGTCAGGCCGGTCTTGCGGGCCGCGTGTTCGATCAGGCGCGTGGTGGTGGTCTTGCCGTTGGTGCCGGTGACGGCGATCAGGGGAATGCGGCCCTCGCCGCGCGCATGTTCGCGGCATGGGCAAATGCCGTGCGTACCTCCTCTTCATTGCAGCAGTGCGTGGTGACACCCTTGCCCTGGTTGGCGTCGAGCGGCTTGACGGTGACCGGGCCGTTGATTCGGCTGGCCACGCGCACGGCGTCGTCGGCACTGCGCACAGTGTCGCCTTCCGGCACCGGCAGGCCGGCCCGCTCCAGCAGCGTCTCATCCATGGCACAGCACCGCCTGCGGCATGGGCGCATTGCTGAACGCGCCGGCATCGTTGCGGCTCACGGCAATCAGTCCGACAGCAACGTCGTCGGGGAACAGGCCGACACCGCGGCGCAGCGCCTCGTCCAGTGCGGTACCGGCGGCGATCCAGTGGTACACCGTGCTGGCCAGCATGTGGCGCATGATGCGTTCGCCGATGCCGGTTGCCGCCACCGCACCGTGCGGGCCGGCGTAGAAGCCGCTGCCGATGATCGGGGTGTCGCCCACCCGTCCGAGCAGCGAGGGCGCCGAGCCGCCGGTGGAGCCGGCCACGGCGAAGTGGCCATCCTGGTCGCGCGCCACGGCGCCCACCGTGTCGCAACCGCTCTTGCCGACGAAGGCCGGCGAGCAGGCATAGTTCCAGAAGCGCGCAAAATCGTCGTTGTCGATGCCGGGCAGGGCCTGTCCGTCGCCGGCGAGCTGGTCGATCATTTTTTTGTGGGCACGCCGCGCCTTGTCGCCGACCTCGCGATACGGCGCGTGACCCATGGCACGTGCAAAGCGCTCGGCGCCCTCCCCGCTTAGCAGGCAATGCGGCGTGCGGGAGATGTCGCGTGCGACCAGCACCGGGTTTTTCACCGCGCGCAAGCCGGCCACGGCGCCGAGGCGGCCGCGCGTATCCATCACGCAGGCATCCATTTCGATGGTCGTGCCGTCAAGGCCAAGTGCGGCGCCCGTTCCGGCGTTGAAGCGGCTGTCGTTTTCCAGCGAGAGGACGGCGGCGATGGCGGCATCGAGCGCGTCGCCATCCTGGTCAAGTTGTTCGCGCGCGGCTTTGGCGGCCTGTGCGCAGCCGTCGTCGAGATCGCGTCCGGCACCCGCGCCACCGTGGACCACGATGGCACTGCCGGTGTTGATTGAGTTCATGGCTTCCTTTGTCACTTCATCATGTTCAGTTGTTGAACATTATGCAAATGCCAAACCGCCGAGCGTAGTGGACGATGACGCGTGCGCATGTAAGAGCTTTCCCACAGGTCATCGGGATCGCACGAGCGCAGGCGAATTGGCGGGGTATGAGCGCGGCTCAGGCAGGGTTCTCGCGGTCCGCGCCGATGCGCAGGCGGGTGTCGCTCAGGTACTCATGAGGGGGGATTTCAAGATTGGTGGGCGCCGGAACGTTATTGAACACGCGGCCGGCCAAGTCGAATCGGGAGCCGTGGCAGGGACAATAAAACCCGCCGTTCCAGTCGCTGCCCAGGTCCGCCGGCGCGACCTCGGGGCGGTACACGGGAACGCAACCGAGGTGGGTGCAGATGCCGGTCGCAACCAGGAACGCGGGGCGGATCGAGCGGGTCGGGTTCGCCGCATACGGCGGTTGCTGTGGCCGCTCGGAGCGGGGATCGGCCAGGCGCTCGTCGTTGCCGCGCAGCAGAGTGAGCATGGACACGGTCCGGTGCAGTATCCACACCGGCCGGCCGCGCCACTCGGTGGTCAACAAGGCGCCCGGCGCGATCTGGTTAATGTCGACCTCGACCGGCGCGCCCGCGGCCCTGGCCGCTTCGCTCGGGGCCAGGCTTTCGATGAAGGGAACTGCGGCGGCGGCCAGCACGGCGCCGCCGCTCACGCCTGTCGCCCTGAGCAGCCATTTTCGACGGTACAGGTTCGCTATAGGGTCCGGCATTGGCCTGCCTGTCGTGTTTGGAACGTTTGCGCGTGGATACGCCGGAGTCTGACTGCTTACATCCATGCAGCGAGTTGCTGCTTGAGCTTCTCGAACCAGCCCATGCCGGTCTTGCCGCCAGCGGTTTTCTTCTCAAGTTCGTCGATCTGCTGATACATGGGCTTGTAGTCCTCTTTATCGCCATAACCAAGCAGCTCGGCAATTTTCAACTGGTCGCGCGCGGCCGCGATGCTCTGGGCGAGCTTGTCGTTTTCTTCCTTGCTGCGCTTGGCTTTTTCGGCAAGCCCCTGGGCGGCCTTGATCTGCTCCTCCGCGCGCAGCTTGGGCAGCGGCACCACCTCGGTGGTGACCACCAGGGTGTGGAGCATGGTGCGCAGCGCCGTTTTTGCTTCCTCGATCTTGCCGGCATCGATCAGTGGCGTAATGGCCTTGATCGCGGCCGGATAGGTTTCGAGCGGGATGTTAAGCGTGCGGAACTCGACTTCGCTCGCGAGTCCCTGCATCAGTTGCCGCGCCTTTTGCACCTCGCCATCGCGCAAGCGGTCGCGCACCTCCTTCACGGCCGCCTTGACGGTGTCGTTCCTGGCCAGCAGGTCGTGCGTGACCACATCGGTGCGAATGGGCGCCAGGGCAAGTTTGGGACTGCGCGCCAGGAGCAGCTCCAGCGTGCCGGTGGCGGACGCGAGTGCGGCCAGCGCATCCCGGTTGCGTTTCTCGTCCAGCGCCTTCAGGGCTTTTTCAGTTTCGGCAATGGCGGACTGGGCTTCCGCCATCAGCTCGCGCTGCTTTTGCAGGGCCGCATCGGCGGTACGTTTGTCGACTTGCGGCTGCACGGACTGGTTGGCCTGGGACTGCGGTTCGGCCTTTGCCGACGGCGCCTGGTTCGCGGCATGGATATACAAAGGAATTAACAACCCGGCGACCAGCGTTGAGCCGCGCCGGGCAGTACGATTCTGCGAGTCCATTCTGTCCTCCTCTTTAGGGAAAGTGGGCGGATCGGTCGTTTCCGGTCCTGGCTAGATTAAGACAGCAGCGGCGCCCATCGGTTCCAGTCGCAGCATCGGAAAGGCGACGGCGCAGGATGCCTTCCTGACAAATGATTGCGTAGAACGGCGCAGCTTCGTACGACAACCGAAGGCATGGGGCGAACAATCCGGGCAAATTCCCCGAGCGAGGTCGCCCCGCGAGCAGGGGCATTACGATCCCATGGAAATTAACGAAGGATAACGACTGGCGTCTCGGACTCAAAGCCAGCAGGGATCGATGCGGCATCGGCTTGACGCACACCGATCTCGTCACTGAAGGTAACGTGAGCAGCGGTGTGCGCGCGCTCGTGTCGGCACAGTTAAGGCCGCCGATGACTCCGGCAAGCGTGCGGACTATGGATGAGATGCCAGCTTGAGATCTTGTGCGAAGTGATAAAAACCTTGCGTGGCATGCATTTTTAAGAGCCATTCAATCGGCAAGGCCGTCTCGCCGAAATAGGCTCCGGCTAGTTGCCCGAACACCGCGCCCACTGTATCGGAATCGTCGGCCAGGTTGACTGCGGCGAGAACTCCGTCGCGGAAGGTGTCATGGTGGTGGAATGCCCAAAGCGCAGCTTCCAACGTGTGCGCAACATATCCGCTGGATGAAATCTCGTTTCTTGACTTGATTTTATAGGAACCTAAGGCTACCGCCTCGATGCTGGCTGTTAATGGATGGGCCTCCCAATAACCTTTAACGGGTGAATACAGACCAGTCAGCAAGCGTTCTTTGCTGACACCGTGCAAGGCACCATGAATCAAGGCGCCGAAATAGCGGCAGGCATCAATGGTCTCGATGGCTTTATGCGTTGTCTGACTGCTCAATCCTGAGTAATGGACTGCATTTTCGAAGGAATCGAAATAGTAAACCGGCACCGGCGCCAGCCGCATCAGGGAGCCGTTGCCGGCCGACTGGGCGGCGTCGCTGCCCGCGTAGACTTCTCCTGTTTGCAAAAAACGCTCGAGCGCGGCCCTGGTCGCATTTCCAATATCGAAGCAATTACCGGTCGGGCTGTACGCGCCATAGCGATACCAATGACAATAGCATTGCATCTGGTGCGCCGGATCGAATCCACGGCAGGTAATCAGACTATAAGCCAGGCAGCATGCCATGCTCGTATCATCTGTCCAATACCCAGGCGCCAGCTTGAATGGACCTCCGCCTTCTATTCCGCTGACAGTTTTCACATCGCGCTGGGAAAACTCGAGCGGCACACCTAGCGTGTCCCCTAAGGCCAAGCCTAGCAGCGCGCCACGGCAACGATCGGCCTGATCGCTCGAGTCTGCGCCAGCCGCCGCAAAGTATTCGAGAAATTGTGTGCGAGTAAAATTCTCATCTCCATGGATATCGCGATAGCTTAAGTAACCCGCCAGCCATGGCGCCTTCACTTGAGCGCCTTCGCAAAATTTATCCTGTAACGGGGAAAACCCCATGTCCGACGGGTATTTCTGCTGACGGGCCAGGTGGGCTTCTACTTCTCTTACCAATCTGGCCGATCTTTCCTCCTCTTCCGGCGATTTTAGTAGAGTGCTTTTGTTCATTTCAGTATCTCTTCAAGAATGATGGTTGTATTTATCCCAGGGACGGCATCGATTACTTTGGTTATCGCAAATTTTGTGCCTGGTTTAAACAGCACCTCGGCCTCGCTTGCATATTGCGAGAGGGAATTTACCAAGATGCCTGATTTCCCCTGTATACAGTGAGCTACAGCCGGTCCCCTCCGATACCATCTTCACGGTCCCGTGATCGTTTAGCGCCGAGAACGCAGCGCCGGCCAGCAGTGCCTTGTATGCTGGCGGCAATGAGGCGACCGCTTTGTCGAACAACTCCGCAGCACGATGCAATTTATTTTCTTGGCTCATCATGTCTTTCCTCCTCGGCACCGACAGGATGCGGGACGCCGGGAAATTCCGTCGTTCGTCCAACAATGCGACAGAACCCTCAAGGGTGCTGCTTGACGCGGTGCGTAGGCGCCGCCTGCTTGCCTTAGGGCTTGCTCAAATTGACCGTATCGAGGTTGAACTGATAGATGCCGTAGGCGTTCGCGGGCACATAAATGTCTTTGCCGAGTACGCTGACCTGACCGCCCCAGTTGGCGGTCGGGAAAAATGCCTGGGCGAACGGGGCCGCGGTACTCACGTCATACAGCAGGAAACCATAGCCGGCCTGTACCAGCACCTTGCCCGGACCGGCATGATGCAGCATCGGGTAGAAGGGCACATCGAGCGTGGCTTTACGGGTCAGCGACTGGCTGCCCACCTCGATGACCGCCAGCGCGTTCTTGCCGGTCCCATTCTCGGCAAGGGCCAGCACCAGGTTCTTGCCCTCGATGCTTAGGTCGCGCGCGTACTGCCCTCCCAGCGCCTGGGATGCTTGCAGATATGCCAGATTGTCACGCACGATCAGCATATTGACCGAGTTTGTCACGGTCTTGTCTCCCCAGGACTCGTCCACTGTATACATGACGTCGCCAACGACGGCCATCACCCGACCCGGCACGTTGATGGCACTGCCCAGTTTTGGGGCGCTGGCGTTCGATACGTCGAGCGCCTTGACGTAGTATTTCGCCTGCGCCTGGCCGCTGCTCGTCACTGCCTCGGCTTGCTTGTAATTGACCCACACCGTGTTGCCGCTCTTGACCAGCCCGACGGCCTGTTCATTTTCGGCCATGGCGATTTTTGGCAGCAGCACAGGTTGCGCAGGCTTGCTCAAGTCGAGCACGTGCAGCGTGTAGCTGGAGGAATAATATCCGTAAGGCAGCGAACTCATGGCCAGAGCGGCAGCAGGCTTCGGTCCACGCAACAGGATCGGTGTTACCTGGGTGGCAAATACCAGGGCATTGCCCACCACGGTGGCATCGAGCGTGCCGTACCAGCCACCGCACGGCCCGATCATGGGGCAGATGGTTTTACCCATCATCGGATAGATGTTGGTCTGCGCCAGCTCTGTGGTGGTGAGCGAACCGAGCCGCACCGGCTTGGCGGCATCGGCCAGGTCGTAGGTGGTGATGGTGGTGTTCACGGTGCCATCGTTTCCGCCGGCGCTGGACACGACGACCAGCTTCTCGGCCACGTTGTAGAGCTTGGCGTTGCTCGGTACCGTGATGCTGGACAAGGGCGCGGCGCCATCCGGATTGGCCAGCGGTACCAGTTCCACCTGATCGGTGCGGGCCGCAGTGCTTGACCACCACTGATTGTCGTTGACGTGATAACGCACGTCGACATTCTTGAACAGCACGAACTGACCATAGTTCGGCGCCAGGGGCAGGCGGCCCTTGACTTGCGGCGACTCGGCATTGACGATGCTGAACAGGGACAGCTCGCTGTCGGACAGGTTGGCCGCCAGGTTATTGGCCGTATCGCCCATGAAACTGCGCCGCACTTCCGTGTCCTGTTTCATGATGCCGCGCCGGGTGACGGTGCTGGCGGAGAAGGTGAAGATCTGTACGCCGGCGCTGTTTTCCCGGGTGTTGGCATTGAAGCCGGTAAAGGGCAGCAGAATCAGACCGGTTTCGCGCGTCTTGCCGTCGGGAGCGATGGCGTTCGCGGCGTTTTCCAGCACGGTGAATGCGCGGTCATCCCAGTTGGCCTGGGACCAGCTGTTGGCCAGATCGACTTCGGCGCGCATCAGCAGCGGCTTGGTGTTCTTCAGGTCGGTCACGTCGTACAGGCTGATGGCCAGGCTGCGCCGGTCATTCTCGTCGTTGTGGCCCACCCCGATCAAGCGCGTCTGGTTTTGCACCGGCACGAAGAAATCGTTCCAGCCAGAGACGATAAACTCGCTCTCTTCCTTCATGGTACCGTCAGGCGTGATCGAAAACGCGTGGAACGGGTCTTTGCGCAAATAGGTCACGAAGAACGCCTTGTCGGCGAAGAAGGAGGTGCCGAACAACTGCTGGCCGGCGCCGAAGGTGTCGTGGTCGATGGGCTTCGGACGCCCGATGTCGGCCATATTGAAGGTTTCGACATGATTCACATTGGCGCCGGAGGACCACCAGTTGCCGGACACGACGCGCAGCACGTCGCCGTGCATGTGCATATTGGTCTTCTTCTGCACCATGCCGCTGACGCCCACATCGGCGCCCTGGACCATCACGCCATCCGGGCTGGAGATATCGATCAGCGCCACCCGCGAGCCGCTCTGGCGACCCAGGTCGTCGGCCGCGCGCGCCACCATCAGGCGATCGCCCGAGGCTTGGACCGCCTGCACATTGCCGCCCAGCTGCAGGGTCGATTTGCTGATCAGCTGACCCTGTTCGTTGATGCTGTAGCTCAGGACGTGCGTCTTGCTCACTCCCGGGTAATACAAGGATGGCGTAGCAGGCACGACATCCATCGGCATCACCGAGGCGGTGTAGTCGCTGGCAGTGACGTACAAGGCATTCTTGCCGGCGCCGCTGGTCAGGCGCGAGGTGTCAATGTTGCCAGGCACGCGCTCCGTGGCCAGAATTTTCGGGGCCGACAGATCGGCAATATCGACCGTGATCACGGCGCCGCCGCTGAACTGATCGAGCGATTCGGCCCCCCCCGTGGCGATGCGCTTGTACTCGGTCCAGTTATTGAGCAAGATGTACACGCGGTTGCCCATCCGGTACATTTCCACCGGCTCGCCATTGATGGCGGCACGGCCCACAACGCGCGGACTCGCGGTGTTGCTGATATCGATGATCTGCAGGCCGCGGAAGCGGTTCAGGCTAAGAATGGATTTGCCGTTCTCCAGCATGCGGAAAATGTCGCCCTCCTGCACGGTGCGGGTGGGCGCAGCGGCGACGGGCGGGACAGCGGAGTCGGCGACGGTCAGCTTGAGCGTGCCGTCCAGGCCGAGGGTGGACTGGTTGGCGCCGCTGTCGGCCGAAACGAAACTGGTGCGCCCGCTCAACACTGCGGGAGGAGGCGGGACCGGTTCCGGCGTTGGCTGGGGAGCGCTGGTGCCGCCGCACGCGCTCAAGAACAGCGCGAGGCAGAGTGTCAGTCCGGCAGACAGGTGCTTACTAGATAGTCGTTGCATGGCATTGTCCTGTTGGGTATTGGGAGAAAATAAATACTGGCAGGACATTATGGCGAATAAATACAATCAATCTGTCGTGGAATTGTGCAGGTTCTGTCGCGTTGTTGAACGAACGACGGACTTTCCTTGTGACCCTCTGCTCAACAGCGCGCCGCCTGCCTGGATTTGCGGAGATCTTCACCTTGAAAATTTCGGCGCCTACAAGGGTGACAATCGCCTGTCTTACTTCGACCAGAATGACTTTGGCGAAGCGGTGTTGGCGCCAGCGAGTTGGGAGTTGAGCCGCTTTTTGGTCAGCGTTCTGGTGGCGGTGGACACGCTGAAGGTGCGGCCTGCCGAAGCCATCGCCCTTTCTCACTGCTTCCTCGACGCCTACGCGGCAAACCTCACCGAAGGCAAGGCGCGCTGGGTGGAACGCCTCACTGCCGATGGCATGGTTCGTGAATTGCTGCGCGACCTGCGCATGCGGGAGCGTCCCGCGTTTCTCGACCGCCGTACTGACATACTAAGGGTAAGCGTAGGCTGCGCCTGGACGGCATTACGGCGCTGCCGGTCGACGAGGCGCAACGCGAGAAGGTGAAGGACTTCATGGCCGCTTATGCGGAGACGCAGCCTGTGCCCGACTTCTTCAGTGTGGTGGATGTGGCACGCCGCATCGCCGGTACGGGTAGCCTGGGATTGGAGCGCTATGTGATTCTGGTTCGCGGGCGCGGTGCACTCGACAGCAACTTTCTGCTTGATCTGAAGCTGACACCTGGTTCAGCCTTGGCGCCGTATGTGCCGACAGCTCAACCGACTGTCCGTGATCGGCAGGCGACCAAGCAGGGGAAAGACGTTCACTTCCATGCGGTGCAACATGTTTTCAGCCGTCTGGGGTTGCCAGGATTCGACGAACGTGTGGTGCCATTCACGTGCAACGCGTTCGAAAGTATTGCCGGCGACGTGGGACGCGCTGGCGGCCGCGACATCGCGTTCGCGACCAGGATCGGTACCAGCGGCCAAGAGCGCACGAGCGGCAGTGCGCTTCGCGCGCGCGTCGGCGAGTGATATCTCGGGGTAGCTGCCAAAGCTCAACCGGTTTTCTTTGCCATCAAGCTGCCGGTACTTCATACGCCATAGCTTGGAGCCGCTGGGCATGACTTCAAGGTATAGCCCACCCCCGTCGAACAGCTTCAGTGACTTCTCCCCCGGCTTGGCGTTTCGGATAGCCAGGTCAGTCAAAGGGGCAATTCGCTTAGCCATGATCGTGGGGTCATGAAATTTTGGGGGCATGGGCTTTTGGGGGCACGAAATCTGCCCCAAACATGCCCCCAAGTGGAGAAGACATAGATGGGCAAAGCTGGACCTTGAAAACAAAAAAACCCGGCGCCTCAGGATAGAGACTACGGGTTTTTTGACAGTCCGGGAGCAACCTGGACAGAATTTTGGCGGAGATGGTGAGATTCGAACTCACGATACAGGTTACCCCATATGCGTCCTTAGCAGGGACGTGCCTTCGGCCACTCGGCCACATCTCCATTCTGGCCTACACGATATTGCTAAGCCAGAAGATGAGGATCATACCGGATTCCAGCGGCGCCGAACAGGGCCGCGGCACCCTTCCCACCGAAAAATTCACGCTTCGCCGAGGCGTGCCGGGAAGAAAAAACAAAAAACCCGCAGTCTCATGACGAGCGCTGCGGGTTCTTGTCAGTCCAGGAGCAACCTGAACAGGATTCTGGCGGAGATGGTGAGATTCGAACTCACGATACAGGTTACCCCATATGCGTCCTTAGCAGGGACGTGCCTTCGGCCACTCGGCCACATCTCCATTCTGCCCGGTAGGTTTCACCAGATCAGAAGACCAAGATCATACCGGCTGGGCGTGGATTTTGCAATGATGCGCATCCACTTTTTGGAAATATTATGCTTTTTCCAAATCGAACGCCTTGTGCAGCGCGCGCACCGCCAGTTCCATGTACTTTTCATCGATCAGCACCGAGATCTTGATCTCCGAGGTCGAGATCATCAGGATGTTGATGCCCTCTTCCGACAGGGTGCGGAACATCTGCGAGGCCACGCCCACGTGGCTGCGCATGCCCACCCCGACGACCGACACTTTCGACACCTTGGCGTCGCCCGAAATGCTGGCCGCGCCGATATCGTTCTTGACGCCTTCGAGCACACCCATCGCCTTCGCATACTCGCCGCGCGTCACCGTGAACGTGAAGTCGGTCTTGCCTTCCACCGACTGGTTCTGGATGATCATGTCGACTTCGATATTGGCATCGGCCACCGGCCCCAGGATGTGGTACGCCACGCCCGGCTTGTCCGGCACGCCCAGGATGGTGATTTTGGCCTCATCGCGGTTGAATGCGATGCCGGAGATGACGGCTTGTTCCATATTTGTATCTTCCTCAAACGAAATCAGGGTGCCCGAGTTGGCTTCTTCTTCGAGCGGCATCAGGGGATCGGTCAGCGACGACAACACGCGGGTGGGAACACGGTAATTGCCGGCGAATTCTACGGAGCGGCTCTGCAGCACTTTCGAGCCCAGCGAGGCCAGCTCCAGCATTTCTTCAAACGTAATGGTTTTCAGGCGGCGCGCCTCGGACACCACGCGCGGGTCGGTCGTGTAGACGCCGTCGACGTCGGTGTAGATCAGGCATTCCTGGGCCTTCATCGCCGCCGCGATCGCCACCGCCGACGTATCCGAACCGCCGCGGCCGAGCGTGGCGATGTTGCCGTTCGCATCGACACCCTGGAAACCGGTGATGATGACGATCTTGCCGGCATCGAGATCGGCCTTGACCTTGACGTCGTCGATCGACTCGATGCGCGCCTTGGTAAAGGCCGAGTCGGTCTTGATCGCCACTTGCCAGCCCGCATACGAAACAGCCGGCTTGCCGATCGCCAGCAAGGCCATCGCCAGCAAGCCAACGGAAACCTGTTCACCGGTGGAGGCAATCATGTCCAATTCGCGCGGATCAGGCTGGTCCATCAGTTGTTTTGCCAGGCCGATCAGGCGATTGGTTTCGCCGGACATTGCCGAAGGCACAACAATAATCTGGTGCCCCGCGTCATGCCACTTGGCGACGCGTGCCGCAACGTTCTTGATGCGGTCGGTCGAGCCCATCGACGTTCCGCCATATTTGTGGACGATTAAAGCCATAAGAGTGAAGTTTCCGCTCGGTTAAATGAAAAAGGAGGGCTTTACTCTACATGCTGCGATGCAAAAAAACAAGGCAGTCGGTGGACAAACCTATACGTTATTGCTATATCGAAATTACGTTTCCGGGTAGTCGTCAGGCCGGATGCGCTTCCCAGCGCAGGCTGATCAGGGGGCCGGGAGCAGCCCCGAAGTGATGGCAATCCATGCCGATGCCGGCCGCGAACAGCAAGTCCTTGCCGCTGGTGACAACCGGCAAGCGCTCGCGCTCCCATGCCGGCACGTTGCAGGCCTGGTAGTGATACTTGAGCGGACGCGTGGGCCGGTTGGCGGCCGGCTTCAGGCGCTCGCCGCCCTTGCGGAAGTCGATCTGCAAGGCTTGCGCGCGCAGCCAGGCGGCATCGAAGCCCTGCTCCGCCGCGTCGAAATGCAGCACGCCGCCGTAAGCCGGGAATGCCATGCTCGCTGCGCCGGTCCAGGTGAAGCGCTCGCCTTCCTTCACAAAAATGCCTTCATCGTCCGGATCGCGCTGGCCGGCCAGGTCGGCCAGCCTGGGCGTGATGTACAAGCGGTCGCGGTGGCGCCGGATGTGGCAGTCGGGATGGGTCACCAGCAGCTGCGCGTCGTGGCGCGCTTCGACCAGCTGGGTCACCATTTCGGTCAGCCAGGCGGTCGACGGCATGCGCAGCGCGCGCAGGCCGAACCAGTAGCGCAGCATGTTGTAGGCGCGGTCCAGGCTCATCGTGCGCAGCTTGGCGACGTCGATGCAATCCTCGATCAGGCAGCCGGCCAGGTCTTGCACGGCCAGTTCGGTCAACAGGCGCTGGGCCGACTGCGCGTGCGCGGCGCTGCGCGCAAAGCGTTCCTGGTAGCCGGGAAAGGCCGTGGCCAGGGCCGGCATCACCTGGTGGCGCAGGGCATTGCGCGCATAGCGCGGGTGGGTGTTCGATTCGTCCTCGACGTAGGCCACCTCGTACGCGGCCACGTACGCTTCGAGCTGCTGGCGCGACACCGGCAGCAAGGGACGCGCCATCACCAGATCCGGGTTGCCCAGCAGTTCGGGCGCGGCGTTGGCCGCATCCATGCCGGACAAGCCGGCCGTGCCGGAGCCGCGCAGCAGTTGCAGCAGCACGGTTTCGGCCTGGTCATCGAGATGGTGGGCGGTCAGCATCAGGCGCACGCCGTGCTCGAGGCACAGGGCGCCCAGGGCGGCGTAGCGCAGCTTGCGGGCCGCCGCTTCGACACCGGATCTGGTTTTTTCCAGCACCACGCGGCGCGCCGCGAAGCGCACGCCGAGACCGGCGCAGGTCGCTTCGCAATGCGCCAGCCAGGCATCGGCGTTGGGGCTGATGCCATGGTGAACGTGGAAGGCAAACAGGGGAATGTCGTTGGCGCACGCGTACTGCGCCGCCAGGTGCAGCAGGGCCGAGGAATCGAGCCCGCCGCTGTAGGCGATGGCCACCGACGGCGCGATGGCCCCGCCTTGTGCACGCAACGCGTCAAGCGCTTGCGCAAACTGCGCTGCAAGCGCTGCGTTGGTGGTCTGGTTCACTCTTCGGCCGGCGTCGTTTCTTTGAATTTGCCGTAGCTCATCAACTTGTTGTGACGGGCTTCGATCAGATCCTTGGTCTTCATGCCGTGGAACTGGCGCAGGGTGTCGGCCAGCGCGCGCTTGAGCATGACAGCCATGCCCTTCGGATCGCGGTGGGCGCCGCCGAGCGGTTCGTTGATGATCTTGTCGATCAGGCCCATCGCCTTCAGGCGGTGCGCGGTCAGGCCCAGCGCATCGGCCGCGTCGGACGCGCGCTCGGACGTCTTCCAGAGGATCGATGCGCAGCCTTCCGGCGAGATCACCGAGTAGGTGGCGTATTGCAGCATCAGCACGGCATCGCCCACGGCAATCGCCAGCGCGCCGCCGGAGCCGCCTTCGCCGATGATGGTGGCGATCAGCGGCACCTTGAGTTCGGCCATCACGTACAGATTGTGGCCGATGGCTTCGGACTGGCCGCGCTCTTCGGCATCGATGCCGGGGAACGCGCCCGGGGTGTCGACGAAGGTGAAGATCGGCAAGCCGAATTTTTCGGCCAGCTTCATCAGGCGCATGGCCTTGCGGTAGCCTTCGGGCTTCGGCATGCCGAAGTTGCGCATTGCGCGTTCCTTGGTGTCGCGGCCCTTCTGGTGGCCGATGACCATGCAGGCCTGCCCGTTGAAGCGCGCCAGGCCGCCGACGATCGACAGGTCGTCCGCGTAGGTGCGGTCGCCGTGCAGTTCGTGGAAGTCGGTAAAGATTTCGTTCACGTAGTCCATGGTGTACGGACGTTGCTGATGGCGCGCAATCTGCGACACCTGCCATGGCGTGAGCTTGGCGTAGATATCTTTGGTCAGTTGCTGGCTCTTCTTGGCCAGACGGTCGATTTCTTCGGAGATGTCGACAGCCGAATCGTCCTGGACGAAGCGCAGCTCTTCAATTTTGGCATCAAGCTCTGCAATTGGCTGCTCAAAACTGAGGAAAGTTTGTTTAATCATGATACCTCCGGGTAAATTCTGGCCGCAGCATACCCCACCGCACGGCCACGTCAGGCGCTATTCTACCGGAACCGGATCGAGGCTACGCCACAAATACCACGTAGCGACCGTTCTCCACGGCTCCCAATTGGCCGATACCTCGCGCGCATCGCTGCGCGATACCGGTTCGCCGGAAAAGTAGTTCTGGCTGATACCTTGAATCAGGCCAGGGTCGTCCAGCGGCAAGACATTGGGACGCAGCAGATTGAAGATCAGAAACATTTCCGCTGTCCAGCGTCCGATGCCGCGAATCTGCACCAGCTCGGCGATGACGGCTTCGTCATCCATTTCGGCCCACTGGTTCGCGTGCACGCGCTTGGCCTTGAAGTGGTCGGCCAGGTCGAGGATGTACTCGGTCTTGCGCTTGGACAGCCCGCAGGCCGACAATTGCTCGGCGCCGGCCTTGATCACCTGTGCCGGCGTGATCCTGGGACAGGCGGTGAGCAGCTTGTTCCATGCCGCATCGGCCGCCTTGGTGGTGACCTGCTGGCCCACCACCGAGCGCGCCAGGGTCGTAAACGGGTCGCCATGGCCGACCAGATGCAGGTCGCCGAACTGCGGGATCAGCTTTTTCATGATGCGGTCGCGCTTCATGAGTTCGATCTTGGCTTGTTCCCAGTACTCAGGCACCTCCAGCGGCGGCGGAGCGGTCCCCGCCGTTTCCTTGGTTGGCGCCATCATGCGCGGCGCCAGTTGGTCGTGCCGTCCGGCTTGTCCTCGAGGACGATGCCGGCCGCCAGCAACTCGGCGCGTATGGTGTCGGACTCGGCGAAGTTGCGTGCCTTTTTCGCTTCGCTGCGCCTGGTGATGGCCGCCACGATCGCCGCTTCGTCCAGGCCGCCCTCCTCGCCGCCAGCCTGCAGGAATGCCTGCGGCGCGCGTTCGAGCAGGCCCAGCACGGCAGCGAGCGCCTTGAACTGGCGCGCATGGGCGACCGACTTGCTTTTGTTGAGCTCGGTGACGAGGTCGAACAGCACGGCGATCGCGATCGGCGTGTTGAAGTCGTCGTCCATCGCTTCGCGGAAACGGATTGCGTGCGCTTCGTTCCAGTCGACTTCCAGCGCACCGGCGCCGGCAGTATCCACACCCAGGTCGATACCGGCCAGCGCCGTGTACAGGCGTGTCAATGCAGCCTTGGCGTCGTCGAGATTGGCGGCGCCATAGTTCAGCGGACTGCGGTAATGCCCGCGCAAGATAAAGAAGCGGATCACTTCGGCGTCGTACAGCTTGAGCACGTCGCGGATCGTGAAGAAATTGTTCAGCGACTTAGACATCTTTTCGGCGACCTTGGTCTGTTCGTCGACCACGCGCACGAAGCCGTTGTGCACCCAGTAGTTGGCCATCGGATGGCCGAACGCGCCTTCGGACTGGGCGATCTCGTTCTCGTGGTGCGGGAACTGCAGGTCGGCGCCGCCGCCGTGGATATCGAAATGCTCGCCCAGGGTCGCGCACGACATGGCCGAGCATTCGATATGCCAGCCCGGACGGCCGCTGCCCCAGGTCGATTCCCATTTGACTTCGTCGGGTTCGGATTCCTTGGATGCCTTCCACAGCACGAAGTCGAGCGGATCGCGTTTGCCGGTATTGACGTCAACCCGTTCGCCCGCGCGCAGGTCGTCGAGCGACTTGCCGGAAAGCTTTCCGTAGCCGGGAAAATTGCGCACCGCATAGTTCACGTCGCCATCGTCCGACTTGTAGGCCAGGCCCTTCTGTTCGAGCTGGGCGATGATCGACAGCATCTGCGGCACGTAGGCGGTCGCATGCGGCACCACGTCGGGCGGCAGGATGCCGAGCGCGGTGGTGTCTTCGTCCATGTACTTTTCGAAGCGCGAGGTCAGCGAGAAAATCGACTCGCCGTTCTCGACGGCGCGCCTGATGATCTTGTCTTCGATATCGGTAATGTTGCGCACGTACGTGACCTGGTAGCCCGATACCTTGAGCCAGCGATAGATGACGTCGAACGCCATCATCATGCGCGCATGGCCGATATGGCAGTAGTCGTAGATCGTCATCCCGCACACGTACATGCCGGCTTTGCCGGGCTCGATCGGGGTGAATACCTGCTTTTCACGCGCAAGCGTGTTGTAGATCTTTAATTGGCTCATCGGATTCTTACTCGTTACAGCGCGCGCCGCGCTCGGGCAAAACGACAACCGGGCGCGATCGCCGCGGTGGGCGCGCGCCGGTCAGGCGTGGTTTGCATCGAGATCGTCGGAGCCCTCTGTCTTGTTCTTCTTTGATAGAATGGGACGTTCTGTACAAAGTATAGCATTGTTAAAATCCCGGCTGGCCGCATATGGATCAGGTTTATTTTTGCGGTAAAGGCTTGACAGCCTCGCCTCCATATAACAACAAGCACCTCACGTCAAGGATTCTAAATGCAAGATTCGTTATTGTTCCGCATGCCACTGGTTGCCCGGTTTCTCACCCTGTTCTGCGGCCTGACCCTCAGCACCGCCGTCCTCGCCAGCGATACGCCGCAAGTCTCGCTCAAGACCAACATGGGCGAAATCGTCCTTGAACTGGACCAGGAAAAAGCGCCGAAAACGGTCGCCAATTTCCTGCAGTACGTTAAAAGCGGCCATTACAAGGGATTGATTTTCCACCGCGTCATCAACGACTTCATGATCCAGGGCGGCGGCATGGATGAAAAGATGATCCCGCGCCGCACCAACAAACCGGTCCAGAACGAAGCCAAGAATGGCTTGCTGAACGTGCCCTACTCGGTCGCCATGGCGCGCACCCAGGACCCGAATTCGGCCACCTCGCAGTTTTTCATCAACGTCGCCGAAAACACCAATCTCGACTATCCGGGCCGCGACGGCTTCGGCTACACCGTCTTCGGCAAGGTCATTTCCGGCCAGGAAGTGGTCGACAAGATCAAGGGCGTGATGGTCGACGACGTGCGCGGCAACCAGAACGTGCCTGTGATGCCTATCATCATCAAGTCGGCAACCATCGTGAAGCAGTAAAATAGCGGGCGCCTTTCGTAGCAAACTGAAAGCACCCTCACAACAACTCAACCAACAGGACACCAACATGGCCGTACTCATCACCACCAACATGGGCAACATCACCGTCGAACTCGACGCCGAAAAAGCACCGAAATCGGTTGCCAACTTCCTCGACTACGTGGCCAAGGGCCACTACGACAACACGATTTTCCACCGCGTCATCGGCGACTTCATGGTCCAGGGCGGCGGTTTCGAGCCAGGCATGAAGCAAAAGCCAGCCGAGCAGACCGTGGAAAACGAAGGCAAGAACGGCCTCAAGAACGAAATGTACACCCTGGCCATGGCCCGCACCTCGGCGCCGCACTCGGCATCGGCCCAGTTCTTCATCAACGTCAAGAACAACAGCTTCCTCGACTATCCAGGCCAGGACGGCTGGGGCTACGCCGTGTTCGGCAAGGTCAGCGAAGGCACCGACGTGGTCGACAAGATCCGCAAGGTCAAGACCGCCAACAGCGGCATGTTCGCCGATGTGCCGGTCGAGCCGGTGATCATCGAAAAAATCACCGTCATCTGAGCATGATGCGCGGGCAAACCACACCGGCAGTGCAGCGATGACCCTGCCCGCGCGAACGCTCGCGCTGTTTATCTCCGACCTGCATCTGCAGGCCGCGCATCCGCGCACCGTGGACGCTTTCTTCGCTTTCCTGGAAGAACGCGCCATGGCCGCGCGCGCGCTGTACATTCTCGGCGACCTGTTCGAGTACTGGGCGGGCGACGACGACCTCGACGCCCCCCTGCACCGCCAGATCGCCACGGCCATCCGTGCGGTGCGCGAGGCCGGCATTCCGGTCTACTGGATCGCCGGCAACCGCGACTTCCTGGTCGGCCAGGCCTTTGCCGACGCCGCCGGCATGCAACTGCTGGCCGAGCCGCACATCGCCGACATCGGCGGGCAGAACATCACGCTCGTGCACGGCGACGCCGAATGCACCGACGACATCAACTACATGGCATTTCGCAAGCAGGTACGCCAGCCGGCGTGGCAGGCGCAATTTCTCGCCATGCCGCTGGTCCAGCGCAAGGCGATCATCGCCAACCTGCGCGAAGGCAGCAAGGAAGCGCACAGCACCAAGACCATGGAAATCATGGACGTCACGCCGCAGGCGATCGACGCGCTGTTCGCCGCCACCGGCACCACCGTGCTGATCCACGGCCACACGCACCGCCCGGCGCTGCACGAGAGGGATGGCAAACGCCGCTACGTGCTGCCGGACTGGGAGCCGGATGGCGAGCCGCCGCGCGGCGGCTGGATCGCCATCGGCGAGGACGGCGCCATCACGCGCCATGACCTGGACGGCAAAGTGCTCGGCTGAACCATCCGGCGCTCAGTCCGCCGGCAGCGGCGTGTGCAGCACGGCGTAGCCCGTCATGCCGATCAGCATCCCGTTGCCGATGGCGATACCGCCGAGCACGGGTTTGCCCCAAGCCAGCGCCGGGGTCGACACCGTGCCGTCGGGCCTGACCTTGCGCAGCAAGCCCTGCCCGCTCAGATACATGTCGCCGTTCGGCGCAAACGCCATTTCCACGGTCCCGTGAAAGCCCAGCATGGCATTGCCGGCCGGGCCATCGAGGTCGCCCATCCAGCCGGGCGAGCCGGCGAACACCGTCAGTTTGCCCGCCTTGGTCAATTTGTAGATGGCCACGCTGCTGGCGTCGGCCACATACAGGTTGCCCGGGCGGTCGTAGGCGATGCTGGTCGGCTGGAAAGAGCCATCTCCCAGCAAGGCGGAACCGCGGCCCACGTTGGTGAGCAAGTCGGTGACCTTGCCTGACGGCGAAATCTGCCGTACCCAATAGTCGCCGGCGATGGCCACGTTCTCTTCGGCATCGACGGCAATATCCACCACACCGCTGTTTACCGGCTGATACGAGTGCACAGACGTGGTCGCGCCACGCTCGATCCTGAAAATGCTGTCGCCATCGGCGACATACACGGCGCCGTTCGGGCTGACCGCGACGCTGTATGGCCGCCTGAACGTGGCGCCCTTGACGCCATTGCCGGCAAACACACTGGTCACGCCATCGGGGCTGACCATGCGCACGACGTTGGTCTCGGCGTCCGCAATATACAGATTGCCGGCCGCATCGGCCGCCGTGCCTTCGCGCCGGTTGAAGCGCGCCGCGCTGCCCTTGCCATCCACGCTCGCGCTGGTGACCGGGGTGGCGGCCGAGGTCGTCACCACGCCGGAGGGGGTGATGGTGCGGATGGTCGGTGCCCCGCTGTCGAGCGCGAGAATATTGCCCGAGGACGTGAGCAGCAGCGGGCCGAGATACGAGAAGCGGGCTTCCGCCCCGGTCCCGTCGCGCACGCCGCCGGCCATGCTCTTGCCGGCCACGGTCGTCACCACGCCGGCCTTCGTGACCTTGCGCAAGGTGTCATAGTCGCTGATGTACACATCGCCCGCCGCGTCGGCTACCAGGGCACGCGGCGCCTTCAGAACGGCGGCCGCGCCGGTCCCGTCGCGCGCGTCCCCATAGGTGCCCCCGGCAACAAAAGTGGCGACGCCGCCGGCGATGCGGTAAATCCGCATGTACTCGGCCAGGTAGAGCGTGCCGTCGCCCGTCACGGCAATGCGCGAGGGCTGGGCCAGCCGCCATTCATTGGCGGGGTCGTTGCTCCATGTGACCCGGCTCACCGCACCGGTGGGGGTGACGCGGCGGATGCCCCTTTGATCGAGGACCAGGTAGTCGCCGTTGACATCAAGCGCAATGTCCGCCGGACGGTCGAACGGCGCTTGCGCGAGCGCGCCGTCGGTGGTCGGCGTATCGGTGGCGCCGCGCAGGCACACCAGCTCGGTCACCCCGGCGAGCGTGCTGACCACGCCGCCCGGGGTAATCTTGCGCAGCGTGTTGTTGCACGTATCGGTCACGATCAGGTTGCCCGCCGTGTCGACGATGAGGCGCGACAGGTGGTTGAAGTTGAAGCTGGCCGCGCTGCCGGCACCATTCTGGCTGCCGTAGCTGGCGATCGAACCGGCCAGCACCGACATCGCGCCCGAGGGCGTGAGCTTGAAGATGACTTGCTTGGCGCGGTCGAGAATATACGTATTGCCCGCCTTGTCGAGCGCCATGCCATGCGGGATCTGCAGCACGGTTTCCTTGCCGGCGCGCACGGACTGCACGCAGGTGATGCCGAGCGCGGCCATGTCTTCATCGCCCGCCGCCATGTAGTCGGCTGCACCGGCGCCGCATGTGGATGCGGGTGGCGCCAAGGCCGCCGGCGGTGTCGGCGTGGACGAGCCGCCCGATCCTCCGCCGCCGCAAGCCGTGAAAAACAGGCATGCAAGCAGTGCAGCGCCGCGGCGCGTGGCCATAGAAGGGGGAAATGGCAGTGGGTCGTGTCGCATTGGATCTTTTAACTATCTGGAAAATATCTGAGAAGGCGGAATATACCCATTTTGCTTGCACAACACTACTCAAATGTTCGGACCGGGGCGCCGCGCATCGGCCAACAAGGCTGGCAGCGCGCGGCGATACTTACTGCGGCAGCGGGGTCGCGAGGACGGCGAAGGCAGTCATGCCCAGCAACCGTTTCTGGCTGTACACGATGCTGGCCAGGCTGGGGTAGCCCCAGGCCAGCACGGGCGTCGATACCGTGCCGTCCGGCGCGATCTTGCGCACCTTGCCCGAGCCGGTCAGGTACATGTCGCCATTCGGGGCAAACGTCATGTGCACCGGACCTTCGAAGCCCAAACGTCCCTTGCCGGGGGCGCCATCGGCGTTGCCGTCACCGTCGAAGGTGCCCGCAAAAACCGATAAAGAGCCGAGCGTGTCCCGCTTCAGGATCGTATGGCCTTCCTGATCGGCGATATACAGGTTTCCAGCCCTATCGAAGGCAACGCCGGCGGGGGTAAAACCATGTAACCCCCGTGCAGGCGGTGCCAGTTTGGCGACATCGCTCTGTTCGACCGTCATCAATATATCGCCGCGCGGGTTCAGCACGCGCACCCCTTTCCGCCCGGCCGTGGCGATATTGCCGGCGGAATCGACCGCAATATGCTCCACCATCGTGCGCTCGTCCTGCGCCACCACCGTGGTCAGGACACCGTCCTCGATCCTGACGATCCTGTCGACATCGGAGACATACACCACGTCCCTGGCATCGACCGCGATCGATTTTTGTTCGGCAAACGCGTCGGCGCGAAAGCGCCCCCTCTCCTCGCTGTTCCGGACCCCTGCAACCCCCGCAAACAAACTCGCCGTTCCGTCCGGGCTGACCCGCCGCACCACGTTCGCAAGGAGGTCGAGAACGTAAACGTTTCCTTTGGAATCGGCCGCCATGCTGATTCCGTGCTGGAAGCGCGCTACGCCAGCCGGTCCGTCCACCATGCCGCTGGTCGCTGGCGTCGCCGCGAAGGTGCTGACGTCGCCCCCCATCGTCACCTTGCGCATGACGGCCCCGTCGACAACGATCATCTGCCCTTGGGGATCAATGGCCAGCGCACCCAGGCCACTGAAACGCGCAACGTATTTATTCCCGTCGCGGGCGCCTGGACTGGCGAATGCTCCCGCCACGGTGCTCACGATGCCGTCGGATGAAATCTTGCGGACCGATGAGGAATCGCTGACGTACAGATCGCCGGATGCATTGAACGCCATGTCGGTGACCATATCGAATTTGGCGTTCAGACGTGGCCCGTCGGGTACGCTACCCTCCAAGGTACCTGCCCAGCGCAAGGCCACCCCATCCTTGATCCGATAGATCAACTCCCGCATCGAGAAATAGATGACGCCGTTCCGGTCGACGGCCAGCCCACGGAGCTTGCCAGAGGCGGCCGGACCATTCATATCGGGCTGGGCCCACTCGATGGTGCTCACTTTGCCGTCCGGCGTGACGCGCCGCATCGGGTACGTCGCGCCCCCCACCAGATAATCCCCATTGACATCGAGCGCAATGCTCTCGGGACGCTGGAACGATGCGTCGGCGCCCACGCCGTCGCGCACTTCCGGATAGCCGGAGCACCCTTGCGTACGAGCACCAGCCACGGTACTCACCATTCCCTGGAGGGTAATCCGCCGTATCGAAGAATTACACGTGTCCGCGACAATCAGGTTCCCGGCTCGATCGATCAGCATGCGGGAGTTTTTCGTAAACCGAAAGCTGGCGTCAGCCCCTTGCCCGTCCTGGCTACCGTACGACAAGTCGGAGCCGGCGAGCGTGGTGACGGCCCCTGCGGGCGTCATTTTCAGGACAAGCTGCCTGGTGGAGTCGATCACAAACGTATTGCTATCCTTATCGACGGCAACGCCGGCCGGCGCTTGCAACAAGGATGGGACTCCGGAGAGCACGTGCGGCAAACGTGACGCCTGCGGTGGCGTGACGGGAACCACCGGCGTTTCCGGTGCCGCTACCGGCACAGGCGCGGGCGACGAGCCGCCAGAGCCGCCGCATGCCGCCAGCGCGCAGCAGAGCAGCAGCGCCGTGGAGCGCGACAGCGCGTGAAAACGAGGAAAAGCCGCCGGGATAGGATGATGCCGCATGAGGTTCTTGCCTTTAAGAATACTTGTGGCCGTGAATATAGCAGAATCTTCTTGGCAATATTTGCATGAAGAAAATAGACAACAGCTTTCATTTTCCGGCCTGAGGCGCTCCGGCCTTGCGCCGCCAAATTGTTTCTTCCATTCTTGAGCTTCGGTGTTATAGTTAACTACATCACCACCTCATCACCTCACCAACAGGGAGGAACCATGTCTCACCAGGCAGTACCACACTACCGGAAGGGCCCGCCATGACAATCGGCTGGAACGACAACACGCCCATCTACCGCCAGCTCAAGGACAAGGTCATCGGCATGATGCTCGATGGCGCCCTGAAAGCCGGCGACGCCCTGCCCTCGGTCCGCCAGGTGGCGGCCGAATACCAACTCAATCCGATCACGGTCTCGCGCGCCTACCAGGAACTGGTGGACGAGAACCTTGTAGAAAAACGAAGGGGAATTGGCATGTATGTGACCGAAGGCGCGAGCGAGAAACTGCTCGCCAGCGAACGCGAGCGCTTCGTGCGCGAAGAATGGCCGGCCATGCTCGAACGCATCCGCCGCCTCGGCCTCGACCTCGACCAGCTGCTGCGCGCGCCAAACGGAGGCCAATCATGAGCGCCGTGGCAAAGCCCGTCATGACGGCGCGGGGTTTGAGCAAGCGCTTCGGCAAGTCGGTGGCGATCGACAATATCAGCTTTGACATCCCGGCTGGCAAGATCGTCGGCTTGATCGGCCCCAACGGCTCCGGCAAGACCACCACCCTCAAGGCCGCGCTCGGCCTGACCGCCTTCGAGGGCGGGCTGTCGGTGCTCGGCTTCGACCCGCGCACCGAGCGCGACGAACTGATGCAGCAGGTGTGCTTCATCGCCGACGTGGCGATCCTGCCGCGCTGGCTGCGCGTGTCGGAAGCGATCGACTTCGTGGCCGGCGTGCATCCGCGCTTCGACCGCGCCAAGGCCGAACGCTACCTGGCCGCGACCAAGCTCAAGCCGGAGATGCAGGTCAAGGCCATGTCCAAGGGCATGATCGTGCAGCTGCACCTGGCGCTGGTGATGGCCATCGACGCCAAGCTGCTGGTGCTCGACGAGCCGACCCTGGGCCTGGACATCTTGTACCGCAAGCAGTTCTACCAGAACCTGCTGGAAGATTATTTTGACGAAAACAAGACCATCATCATCACCACCCATCAGGTCGAGGAAGTCGAGCACATCCTCACCGACCTGATGTTCATCCGCGACGGCAAGATCGTGCTGTCAGCCTCGATGGACGAGGTCGGCGAGCGCTTCGTCGAGGTGATGGTCGCGCCCGACAAAGTCATCGCCGCCAACGCCTTGCAGCCGATCGACCAGCGCACCGTGTTCGGCAAGGCCGTCATGCTGTTCGACGGCGTGGCGCGCGAGCAGCTCGCCGTCCTCGGCGAAACCCGCAATCCCAGCGTCGCCGACCTGTTTGTCGCGACCATGAAAGGAAGCTACGCATGAACACACTGACCTGGTTGCTCAAGCGCGAGTACTGGGAGCACAAGGGATCGTTCCTGCGTGCGCCCGTCATTCTGGCCATCGTGATGGTCGCCGTCACGGTCCTGACGGTCGGCTTCGGCATCGGCTCATCGGACTCGCCGTTCCGGCGCCTGCTGACCGGCACCTTGCAGGGCCAGGCGCTGGTGCCCGGCGCCCTCAAGGGCGTGGCCGACGTCCTGGCCATGCTCAGCCTGGTCGGCACCTTGCCGCTGCTGCTGATGCTGACCGCCACCACGTTCTTCTACTGCCTGGGCGCGCTGTACGACGAGCGGCGCGACCGCAGCATCCTGTTCTGGAAGTCGCTGCCGCTCTCGGACACGCACACGGTGCTGTCGAAAGCGATCACGGTGACCATCGTGGCGCCCCTGATCGTCATCGGCGTGAGCACGGCGACCTCGGTGCTGCTGGTGCTGTTCGCCGGCGTGATCGCCGCCCTGAACGGTGTGAACGTGTTCGGCGCCCTGCTGACCAACCCGATTATCCTGCTGGCGCCGCTGCGGGCGCTGGGCATGCTGCCGGTGTACCTGATCTGGGCGCTGCCGACGGTCGGCTGGCTGCTGATGGTGTCGGCCTGGGCCAGGTCCAAGGTGTTTCTGTGGGCGGTGGGCGTGCCGGTGATTGCGCTGGTGCTCGTCAAGTGGATCGCGTACGTGCTGGGCGCCGGGCACGCCGCGCTAACGCTGATGGAAACGGTGGTTGCCCGCATCCTGTTCGGCCTGGTGCCCGGCAGCTGGCTGGGCGGTGAGGCGAGCGCCATGGATGGGCGCGGCGGACAGATCACGATCGAACGCGTGAGCAGTCTGCTGTCCGAATCATGGACCAGCCTGGCAACACCGGGCGTGTGGGTCGGGGCGGTTGCGGGGATGGCGATGCTGTACGCGGCGATCCGGCTGCGCCGGTTCCGCGACGAAGGCTGATACCGGCGGCCGGGCCACTGCTGACGTTTCTGCAAGGGCAGAAACGTCAGCGCCGCTTACTCGAACTGCGTCTTGAAGGCGATGAACTGCAGCTTGAGGTCGTCGACCTCGGCGCGCAGGGATGCCACTTCCTGTTCCAGCTGCGCCACCCTGCTGCCCTGGGCCGGCGCGCTGACCACCCCGAACGACGATTCCTGCTGCGACAGCGCCGCGTCGCCGCCCAGGAGCTGGCCGTAGCGCGGCTCCTTGGTGCCCGGCGCGAGCGCCAGGCGGGCCACGATCGGCGGGTATTTATCGATCAGAAATTGCAGGCAGGCCTCGACATCGGCCACCGACTTGAATTCGTGCAGGCGCCCGCTGCGGGTGCGGATCTCGCCTGCCGTCTGCAAGCCGCGCAGCATCAGGATCGTCAGCACGGCCAGCTTGTCCTGCTCCAGCGACCATTTGATGCGCATGCGGTGCTCGTACTTGGTCACGCGCGCGCCGGCCTGGGTGATGCCGTTGACGAACTTGCGCTGCATCAGGCGCTGCAGCACGTCCTGCACGGTTTCGTCGGACAGCTGCATCACCGGATCGCGGCTCGAGAGCTGGTTGCAGCCGTTGGTGATGGCGTTGAGCGACATCGGATAGTTGTCGGGCGTGAGGCCTTCTTTTTCGGCCAGCACCGCCAGCACGCGGATTTCGAACGGGTCCAGCAAGGCAGCGCCGTCGGCGCCGCCCGTTGTTTCTAGTGTCATGCGTATGTCCTTACTCGACCAGTTTATTGAGCTTTTCCGAATCCAATTTATCACACTCGGGCGTGCTCTGGCAGGCGATTCCGGCCGTCTTCATCAGGGCCATCAGCCGGTCGAGCTGTTCGTCCTGGCGCGCCGCGTGATTGATCAGGCCATGCAAGGCCTTCGAGAGCGGATCGTCGCCGTTCGGGGTGACCCCGTAGGCCGAGAACAGATGCGCGCTCGAGCGCGTATCGGCCTCTTTCTGCACGATGTGGGCGGGGTTGCCGACCGCCGTGGCGCCGGCCGGCACCGGCTTGATCACCACCGCGTTCGAGCCGACCTTGGCGTACTCGCCCACCGTGAACGAACCGAGCACCTTGGCGCCGGCGCCGATGATGACGCCGCGTTCCAAGGTCGGATGGCGCTTGGTGCCGCTGTTGAGCGAGGTCCCGCCCAGGGTCACGCCCTGGTAGATGGTGCAGTCGTCGCCGACGATGGCGGTCTCGCCGATGACCACGCCGAAGCCGTGGTCGATGAAGACCCGCCGGCCGATGGTCGCGCCCGGGTGAATCTCGATACCGGTAAGAATGCGCGCCAGGTAGGAAATGAAGCGCCCGATCCACTTCAGCTTGCGGGTCCAGCAAGCCTGCGCCCAGCGGTGCATCATGATGGCCTGAAAGCCAGGATAACAAGTGAACACTTCCCATCCGTTACGGGCGGCCGGGTCGCGTTCAATGATGCTCTTGATATCTTCGCGCAGGTGTAGAAACATAAACAGGGACGTGGGGACAGTTGCGATACAGGCATGGTAGCGTATCCGACCGTCTCCCGCTTATGTACGGTCAATTTGCCCGATGCGCATAAACATGCTTGCAAGAATCGCGGATGATGGAAGTGGGCTACCTTGCCGCATTCACGGACGTGGCGAGTGCCTGCAAGTGCACCACGGAGAGCCGCAACACCATGAGAACCTGCAAGTAAGGAGAGGACGCGCCGGCCCGGATGTTCCGCGCCGGCGCCTCCGGGCCTGGCCTTTAGCCCTGGCCTTCGCGCGCGATGCGCTGGCGGCGTGCTTCGTACAGGCAGACGCCCGACGCGACCGAGACGTTCAGACTCTCGACGGAGCCGAACATGGGGATGCCGACGAGCACGTCGCAGGTTTCGCGGGTGAGGCGGCGCATGCCCTCGCCTTCCGAACCCATGACGAGTGCGGCCGGACCACTGAAATCGGCTTCGTACAAGCCCTTGTCCGCGTCGTCGGTGGTGCCGATCAGCAAGATGTCGCGCTCTTTGAGCTCGCGCATGGTGCGCGCCAGGTTCGTGACGGTGATGTACGGCACGGTTTCGGCCGCACCGCTGGCGACCTTGGCCGCCGTGGCATTCAAGCCGACCGCGCGGTCCTTGGGCACGATGACCGCGTGCGCGCCGACACCGTCGGCCACGCGCAGGCAGGCGCCCAGGTTGTGCGGATCGGTGATGCCGTCGAGGATCAGCAGCAGCGGCGGACCTTCGATGGCGTCGAGCAGTTCATCGAGGTTGCGCGCCAGCGCCAGCTGGCTGGCAAAGGCAATCACGCCCTGGTGGCGCCGGGTTCCGACAATCTTGTCGAGGCGGGCCGAATCGACCGGCATGACGCGCACGCCCAAGGCCTTGGCATTGGCGACGAGATCGTGCATGCGGCGATCCTGGCGGGTCGCATCGACAAAAATTTCTTCCACCGACGAGGCCTCGTGACGCAGACGCGAGGTCACCGCGTGGAACCCGAAAATCATTTTATTCTTCATGTGTTATCGCTTGCTCTTGTTCGATTTGCTTGTTGATTTACTGCTTGAATTGCTGGTACCAGCTGCTGGTTTTGCGGAACGGCTGGTCGCCTTGCTGGCCGTCGAACCGGACTTGCTGCGTTTTGGCTTGCTGCCCGACGCTTCGGCGCCGACGCTCTCGTCGAGTTCGTATCGCGATGGCGTATTGCCGGCGCCGCCGCCCGAGGTGCGGCCCGACTTGCCCGACTTGGCCGGCTTGGCGTCGAGCGCCTTGTGCGCGGCGCTTTTCGGCTTGCCCGCGCCGCTATCGGCCTGCACGCTGCTGCCTGCCAGCACCAGGTCGATCTTGCGCGCTTCCAGATCGACGCGCGAGACCTGCACCGTCACGCGGTCGGTCAGCTGGTAGCGCTTGCCGGTGCGTTCGCCGCGCAGTTCGTGGCGCGCATCGTCGTACTGGAAGTAATCGGTACCCAGTTCGGTGATGTGCACCAGGCCTTCGACGAACAGCGCGTCGAGCTGCACGAAGATGCCGAAGGTGGTCACACCCGAGACCACGCCGGTGAATTCTTCACCGAGCTTGTCCTTGATGAAGTAGCACTTGAGCCAGGCTTCGACGTCGCGCGAGGCTTCATCGGCGCGGCGCTCGTTGGCCGAGCAGTGCACGCCCAGGGCGTCCCAGATGGTCAGGTCTTTTTCGTTCTTTTGCTTGCCGTCCGCCTTGTCCTTGGCCTGCTGCTTGCGCGTGGCGTTCGACACGGTGGAGTTCAGGCCGGTCAGGTCGATCCCTTTCGGCTCGTACTTTTTACCGAGCAAAATGGCCTTGATGGCGCGGTGCGTCAGCAAGTCGGGATAACGGCGGATCGGGCTGGTGAAGTGGGCATACGCCTCGTACGCCAGGCCGAAGTGGCCGATATTGTCGGGGCTGTAGACCGCTTGCTGCATCGAACGCAGCAGCATGGTTTGCAGCAGCGACGCGTCCGGACGGTCCTTGATCTGCTTCATCAGTTCGGCGTAATCGTTGGCAGCCGGCTTGTCGCCGCCGTTCAGATTCAAGCCAACCTGCTTGAGGAAGGTGCGCACTTGCGTGAGCTTTTCCTTGGTCGGCGAGGCGTGGATGCGGTAGGTGCCCGGATGCTTGTGGCGGATCAGGAGGTCGGCCGCGCAGACGTTGGCGGCCAGCATGCATTCCTCGATCACCTTGTGCGCATCGTTGCGGGTGCGCGGAATGATCTTTTCGATCTTGCCCAGCGCATTGCAGACGATATAGGTTTCGGTGGTTTCGAAGTCGATCGCACCGCGTACCTGGCGCGCCTTGTGCAGCGCGTGGTACACATCGTACAGATTGAGCAGGTGCGGCACGATGGCCGGGCGGCGCGCCGCTTCCGGACCGGCGGTGTTGCCGAGGATATCGGCCACCTCGTTATAGGTCAGGCGCGCAGCCGAGTGGATCACGGCCGGATAGAACTGGTAAGCCTTGATCTCGCCCTTGTCCGAAATGACGGCGTCGCACACCAGCGTGAGGCGGTCGACGGCAGGGTTCAGCGAACACAGGCCGTTCGAGAGCTTCTCGGGCAGCATGGGAATCACGCGGCGCGGGAAATACACCGAGGTGCTGCGTTCGAGCGCATCGACGTCGAGCGCATCGTTCGGCTTGACGTAGTGGCTGACGTCGGCAATGGCGACGATCAGGCGGAAGCAGTTGGCCTTGCCGACCTTGACCGGCTCGCAGTACACCGCATCGTCGAAGTCGCGCGCGTCTTCGCCGTCGATGGTAACCAGCGGCACATCGCGCAGGTCGACCCGGTCGGCAAGGTCGGCTTCGCGTACTTCGCCGGGCAGCTTGGCGGCCGATTTGAGCGCGGCGGCGGAAAAGATATGCGGCACGCCGAACTTGCGCACGGCAATTTCGATTTCCATGCCGGGATCGTCCAGGTCGCCGAGCACTTCGACCACGCGGCCGGCCGGCTGCTTGAAGCGCGAGGGCTGCTCGCTCAGCTCGACGCTGACGATCTGCCCTGCCTTGGCCTTGCCCGGCGAACCGGCAACCAGGATATCCTGGCCGATGCGCTTGTCTTCGGGGGCGACGATCCAGACGCCGTTCTCATTGAGAAGGCGGCCGATCACATGACTATTGGCGCGCGTGACGACTTCGACGATGGTGCCTTCAAGGCGGCCGCGGCGATCGGTTCCTGTGACTTTGGCGAGCACACGGTCGCCATGCAGAACTTTCTGCATCTCTTTGTCTGACAGGAACAGGTCTTCGCCCGGTTCGTCGGGAATGACGAAGCCGAAACCGTCGCGGTGCGCACTGACCTTGCCGGCGATGAAGCCGGAATGGTCGGCCAGGGCGTAATTGCCATCGGCGTCGGCGTGGATCTGGCCGTCGCGCTGCATGGCATTCAAACGCCTGGTTAACACCTCCAGCGCGGCTGGCTTGACCTTGAGCGTGCGGGCGATGGCTTCAAGATCAAGCGTCGTGCCCGCGTTGCGGAAAATGCCGAGAATGTCCTCGCGGCTGGGAATGGTATGAGTAATTTGGTTCAAATGGTTTTCTATATTTGTTTTTGGCAGCGCTCACGGGAAATGCCTGACCGGATAGCTGACACAGTGATTATTGACACGGTGATAGGCGTAGTGTAACGGAGTACGGTCCGATTCGCCTAACGAAGCGTGCTTTGAAAGATTCTTCGGCCAGGACTGTGACATTTCCAAATCTTCGGCTATAATTTTGGTCTTTCGCGGAAACGTAAGGTCGAGGCGGAAGAAAAAAGCAGCATATTCGCATCGTGTTGAGCAAAAAGAGTAACGAAAGTTAGTCTGGCGCAAAACTCCGAAAGCGAGTATGATAGCAGAAGTCGGCGGCAACGCCGGTTTGCAGCAAAAGAAGCAGGCAACACAATGCCCACGTGGCGGAATTGGTAGACGCGCATGGTTCAGGTCCATGTGCCGCGAGGTGTGGGGGTTCGAGTCCCTCCGTGGGCACCACTCCCTGGAAGATGTTTTCCTGAGAGTACCAAGTAGTCAAGTAGTTGTAGTAGCTGTATCAATGCCCACGTGGCGGAATTGGTAGACGCGCATGGTTCAGGTCCATGTGCCGCGAGGTGTGGGGGTTCGAGTCCCTCCGTGGGCACCACTCCCTGGAAGATGTTTTCCGAGAGTACCAAGTAGTCAGTAGTAACTGTTGTAGTAGCTGTATCAGTGCCCACGTGGCGGAATTGGTAGACGCGCATGGTTCAGGTCCATGTGCCGCGAGGTGTGGGGGTTCGAGTCCCTCCGTGGGCACCACTCTACCGGGTTAGTATATTCCCGCAAAATTCCATCAGCGCCGCAGTCCTTGCATAAAGGCTGCGGCGTTTTGCGTTGTGCGGCCGCTTTCATGCAGCGCACATCTGCGCCATTCAGAAAGACGCCATGCGCTCTCGTTTTCTCGGCGGCCTGTTGGCCGTTGCCATGTTTGCCTTGTCCGGCGCCGTGCGCGCCGACCCCGTCGACGATATCGTCAATGCCGAAATCGCACGCCAGCAGATTCCCGGCGCCAGCATTGCCGTCATCAAGGATGGGCGGGTCATCAAGGAAGCCGGTTACGGCATGGCCAACCTGGAGCACCGGGTGGCCGTCACGCCCGATACCGTCTTCCAGTCCGGCTCGGTCGGCAAGCAATTTACCGCCGCGCTGGTCTTGCTGCTGGCAGCGGACGGCAAACTGCGGCTCGACGATCCGATCTCGCGCCACCTTGCGGGCACGCCGCCGGCCTGGAAAAGGATCACGGTGCGCCATTTGCTCAATCACACCGCCGGCTTGCGCGATCCGGACGACATCCTCAAGCTGAACCAGGATTACACCGATACGCAGTTGCAACGCGCGGGCAGCACGCTGCCGCTGCAGTGGGCGCCGGGCACGAAATGGGCTTACAGTAATTTCGGCTACCAATTGCTGGGCATCCTGTGCACCCGGGTTGGCGGCAAGTTTTACGGAGAGCAGCTGCGCGAGCGCATCTTTGCACCAGCGGGCATGCAGGCGCGCATCATCAGCGAACGCGACATCGTGCCGCACCGCGCCGCCGGCTATGACGTGGTCAAGGGCGAATTCAAGAACCAGGAATGGGTGTCGCCCACGCTCAACACCACCGCCGACGGGAGCTTGTACCTGACCGTGCGCGACCTGGCGAAGTGGCATCTCGCGCTCGATGGCGACCATCTGCTGGGCGCGGCAATCAGGCAAGCCATGTGGACGCCCACCACGCTCACGGATGGCAGCACGGTTCCCTACGGTTTCGGCTGGGAGACGTCGCCGACGCTGGAGCGGCGCTCGCTCTGGCACGACGGCGCGTGGCAGGGCTTCACCACCCAGGGCACGCGCTTCGTCGACGATGGCCTGGCGGTAGTGGTGCTGACCAACCGCTCGGAAGCGAAGGTCGACAAGCTGCTCGAACTGGTTGCCGCACACTACCTGCGCGCGCCACGCTGACATTTGCGCTGGCGGCGCCGCTTGGCTACACTGATACTCTGTCCGGATCCCATGGTCTGTGTGGTGAAGTCGCCCTCCGAAACCGAGTGCAGCAAGGTCCCCGTGCCGCCGCCCGATGCGCGCGCGAGCGCCGAATTGCAAGTGAACTACCGCGCCCTGCTCGCGCGCTTGCCCGATAATGTCATCCTCATCAACGTCGCCAGCGGCTGCCTGGCCGATGCCAACCGCGGCGCGTGCGAGCTGTTCGGCATGAGCGAACAGATGTTGCTGACGCGCGCATTCGGCGAGCTGTGCCCGCCCTGCCAGCCAGACGGGCAAGCGTCGGCGCAGCTGCTGGCCACCCAGATCGAACGCGCGCTGGCCGGCCAAGGGGGCCTGTTCGAGGCCCGTTTTCTCCCCGCCGGCGGACGCGAGATGACGTGCGAAGTGCGGCTGCTGGCGCTGCCGCCGCCGCACGCCCATCTGGTGCACGCGCGCTTTGCCGACGTTACGCGCCGCGTTCTCGACGACGAACTGCGCCGCGGCCAGAATCGCCTGCTCGACATGATCGCGCGCGGCGCCCCGCTCAAGGACATTCTCGACAGCCTGATGCTGCTGATCGAGCGCCAGTGCGACGGCGTGCTGTGCTCGGTGATGCTGCTCGACGACGACAGCGTGACGGTTCGTTCGGCATCCGGCCCCAGCCTGCCGGCGGACTTCCTGGCCGCGTTCGACGGCGCCATGATCGGACCCACCGCGGGCTCCTGCGGCACCGCCATGTACCGGGGGGAAACGGTGATCGTCACCGACGTGATGAGCGATCCCCTGTGGGACGATTACCGCGCGCTGATCGCGCCGCATGGCTTGCGGGCGTGCTGGGCGACCCCGATCAGCCTCGACCGGGACCAGATCCTCGGCTCCTTCGCCATGTATTACCGCGATACGCGCGCCCCCGGCCAGGATGAGCTGCGCCTGATCGGCGTGGCGACCCACCTGGCGGCGATTGCCATCGAACGCACGCGGCGCGAAGCGGAACTGGCCCAGCACCGCGACCACCTGCAGGAACTGGTGGCGGTGCGCACCGCCGACCTGTCGCGCGCGCAGGAAGAACTGGTGCGGCGCGAAAAACTGGCGGCGCTCGGCGCGCTGGTGGCCGGCGTCGCGCACGAACTCAATACGCCCATAGGCAACAGCCTGGTGGTCGCCACCTGCCTGGCCGAGAAAACGCGCACCGTCAGTGGCAGCCTCGAGGCCGGCCTGCGCCGCTCGCAGCTGGAACAATTCCTCGGCGAGGCCGACGAAGCCGCCCAGATCCTGGCACGCAATCTGGAGCGCGCGGCGCGGCTGGTGGCCAGCTTCAAGCAGGTGGCGGTGGACCGCAGCAGTTCGGAGCGGCGCGCTTTCATGCTGTGCGAACTGGTCGACGAATTGCTGCCGCCGCTGCGCATCCTGGCGCGCCATCGCGAGGTCGACATCCGCGCCGAGGTCGCGCCCGGGCTGGCGATGGACAGCTACCCGGGCCCGCTGGCCGAAGTGCTGACCCACCTGGTCGACAACTGCCTGGTGCACGCATTCGCCGACGATGCGCGCGGCGCCATCGTGATCGGCGCGGGCGCCGGGCCGGAAGCGAGCGTGGTCGTGTCGGTCGCCGACAACGGCGCCGGCATCGCCGCGCCGCTGATGCCGCGCGTGTACGACCCCTTCGTCACCACCAGGCTCGGCACGGGCGGATCGGGACTGGGACTGCATGTGGTGCACAACATCGTCAGCGGCGTGCTGGGCGGCACCATCGAACTCGATAGCGAACTGGGCAAGGGTTCCACCTTCCGCCTGCGCCTGCCTGCGATCGCCCCCGCCATGAACGGCCAGGACAGCGGCTGACGGCCGGGTCCGGCACGCGGCACGCTTGACTTGCGGCGTGAAGAGACTATGCTCGCTCTGGCATATGATAACTTTCCGCAAACTCGGTGTAACCGCCCTGCTCGCCTGCGCCTGCGCAGCGCTGCTTGCCGCGCCCGCACCCTGGTTCACCTGGCGCAGCAAGGCCGACGGCAAACTGGTCTGTCACCAGACGCCGCTCGGACCCGGCTGGGAAAAGGCGGGCGGTCCCTATCGAGATAGCCATTGCACGAAGTTGCTTATTGCTAAATAATAGCCAAATGATAGGTAAAAAAACACAGAGGAGAAGACTGAAAGCTGTCCGTTGCATCCATTCCAACTGAGGAGAAGTCAATGTTTACGAATCCCGAACAATTTGCATCCGCCACCAAGACGCTTTTTGAACTCCAGATGATGACCTTTAACGCCCTGACCAGCAAAGCGGTACAGGGCGTGGAACAGGTTGTCTCGCTGAACATGACGACTGCAAAAAATTCGGTGCAAGGCACCATGGCCATGGGCAAGGAAATGAGCCAGGCCAAGGACCCGAAAGCGGCGATGGACGTGGCAGCGGCCCACGCCAGGCCGATGGCGGGCGCGGTGGTGTACGGCGAACAGCTCAAGGTGATCATCGACGACATCCACAGCGAATTCACGCAGGCTGCCGACGCCCATATCGCCGAAGCCAAAAGCACCCTCACGGCGCTGATCTACGACGTGACGCAAAACGTCAAGCCGGGCAGCGAAAATGCGGTGGAAATCATCAAGACCGCGATCGACAATGCATTCCAGGGCTACGAACAGGTAACCAAGGCAACGCGCCAGGCGGTGCAGGTGGTGGAAGACCAGATCGCCAAGGCCACCGCGCAGGTGGCGCCGGCTGAAAAGAACGCGGCGTAACAAGCTCCATTCCGCTCTGACAATAAAAAACCGTCGTTGCCGCGCTTGCGGCAACGACGGTTTTTTATTGTCCGGCAGCGCGCGTCAGGCCACGGCGCCCCCGCACACCACCAATACCAGCACCAGCAAGGTAATGCGCTTGCGTGTCGCGAGGCGGCCGACCGCCTTGTGTGCAAAATCTCTCAACGTGTTCTCCTGGTGGCGCCGCGACCTGGGCCGCGGCATGTGGGTGCAAACACCATTATTGGATCAGCGATGCAACCGCCGGTTGCGATTGATCAAGCCACTCTTGGTTCCCTTCACGGTGTTGCAAAATCTGCCGACATTTGATGCGGCTCAAACGACCTGACAGCTGGACCCGAAAGCACGACAAATATCAGAAGCATTCCGACTGGAATTGTTTCTAATCGGAATGTCCGTGTTCTCACCTCCAGGAGTTGTCCGTGTCCATTCCCGCCCAAAACAGCTATCCCAGCACCCTGCCCGACCAGCGCCTGAGCACCCGGCGGGCCTACGATATCGAGCAGCAAGCCTATGCCGCGGTCGGGCGCAGCTTCGCCGCCGGCAGCGAGGCGAAGAACCGCCATCTGCGCATTGTCTTCGCCGCGGTGGCGGTGGTGACGATCATGATCCTGATTGCGGCGGTGGCCATGCTGACCCAGGAAAACGTCAGCTCGCCCCATGCGCTCAAGATCGCCGCCGCCAGCCAGGCCGCGCCCGAGCCGGCCAAGGGCAAGCCGGTGGTGATCATCGATGAAAAGGACGATGCGCCCAGGCGGCCGGTGCTTGCCTCGGGGCCCATTCCGCCACTGGTGCTGCTCACGCCCGCCGAGGCGCGGCCTGCGCCGGCGATGGCCCCGGCGATGGTCCAGGCGCGGCCGGCGGCGGTGGTCAAAACGAGCGTCAAGGTGCGCGAGCGCGGCAAGCTGGCCGCCGCGACGGTCAAGCATGTCGCCTTGAAGGCGGGAAAACCGGCACATCCGCAGGCCGCCAACAGCGCGGCGGCGCGCAAGGCCGCGCGCAAGGCGCCGGTTCCGGTGAAGCGCAAGGTGTCGGCCTCCGCTGCCGCCAGTCAGGTGCAGCAGGCCCGGCATGCCGACACCGGTGCGCTCGACACCCTGTTCTCCTTCGCCAGCCTGCCGCGGCGCTACCTGGGCCAACCCGTGCCGACGGCGGCGGCCCGGCTGACGCTGCCGCGCCGGCACTACCTGAGCGAACCCTGAAAACCACGGCCGCACGCACTTGACGTGATTTTGCTGGGGTTTGACGGCCACTGGCGATATACTGTACATAATTACAGGTATCGGTCGATTGCCCGCAGTACGATGCGCAAAGTTCTTGAGAATGAGTTCTACTACCTGGACAACTTCCATCAGGTATTGGAATGGATTGCCGGGCGTTACAGCGACTTGCTCACCGATGAGGAGCAAGCGTTCATCGCCACGTTCCCGTCGCTGCCGCAGGCATCGCGCGCGCTGCTGGTGCGCATGGTCATGCGCAAGGGCATGGTCTTCCGCGCGAGCAAGCTGAACTATGCGGAAATCGGCTGCGCGGTCGAGGCCGCGCGCCACCTGCTGCCCACAGGCTGGGTCCAGTGCGACCCGGTGATCACGCTCGACGAACTGTTCGAGCTGCTGCTCAAGGCCGAAATCGGGAGCATTTTCAGCCTGTCCCTGCACGAGAAAAACGCGCGCAAGGCCGAGCAGCTGGCCGCCCTGCGCGAAGCGTTCGGCGACGCCCGCGCATTTTCCGCCTGGTACCGCGACTCGCCCGACACCGTCTACAGCATCCCCGTCAAGGCCCTGTGCGACCGCCTGCGCCTGATCTTCTTCGGCAACCTGCGCCAGGACTGGACCGAATTCGTGCTGTCCGACCTCGGCTTGTTTCAGTATGAAAAGGTCGAGTTTTCGGCCTCCTCGCGCGGATTTCGCGCCCGGCGCGATGTCGACGACTACCTGGCGCTGCACCAGTGCAAGGAGCGCTTTCGCGCCGGCGACGCCCTGCCCGAGGTGCTGGCCAGCCTGCCGCGCGACCAATTCGACAACGAATGGATCGACAGCCGGCGCGAACGGTTGATGTTCCAGATCGCCCAGCATGTGGAAAAGCAAAAAGACTGGGGCCAGGCGTTCGCGCTCTACGCCTGCTGCAACTATCCCGGGGCGCGGGCGCGCGCCATCCGTGTGCTGGAAAAACACGAGCGCCATGCCGAGGCGCACGCGCTGCTCGAACGGGCCCAGGCCGCACCCGAAAGCGACGCCGAGCGCCAGCAGCTGCTGCGCATCGCGCCGCGCCTGCGCCGCAAACTCGGGCACCAGCCGCTGCCGTCGCGCCGCAATCCGTTTGTGGCGCGGCTCGACCTGAGCCTGCCGATGCCGCCTGAACCCGGCTGGTGGGTCGAAGGCATCGTGCGCGACCATCTGGCGCGCGCCGACGCGCCCGTGTACTACGTCGAGAATGCGCTGATCAACTCCCTGTTCGGCCTGCTGTGCTGGCGTCCGATCTTCAGCGCCATTCCGGGGGCGTTTTTCCACCCGTTCCACCGCGGCCCGGCCGACCTGCACAGCGCCGATTTTTACCGCCGGCGCGAGCGCGAGTTCCGCGCCTGCCTCGACCAGCTCGACGACGGCCGCTACCACGACACGATCCGCGCCAACTACGACGGCAAGCGCGGCATCCAGTCACCGTTCGTGGCGTGGGAAGCGCTCAGCGCCGACCTGCTGGAGATGGCGCTGGCCTGCATCCCCGCGCCGCACCTGAAAAAATGGTGCGAGCGCATCCTGCTCGACATCAAGGCCAACCGCAACGGCTTCCCCGACCTGATCCAGTTCTGGCCCGTCGAGCGGCGCTACAACATGATCGAAGTGAAGGGCCCGGGCGACCGCCTGCAGGACAACCAGCTGCGCTGGATCGAATACTGCGCCGCGCACCAGATGCCCATTTCAGTGTGCTACCTGCAGTGGGCGCAGCCGTGTTCGTGAGGCGCGCGTGAGCTACGTTGTGGCGGTGCGCGCCCTGTGCGAATTTTCAGCCAAGCAGGGCGACCTCGATCTGCGCTTCACGCCCTCGCCCACGGCCCAGGAAGGCATCGCCGGCCACGCCGTGGTGGCCGAGCGGCGCGGCCCGGGCTACCAGAAAGAGGTCAGCCTGTCCGGCGAATACGGCCCGCTGCTGGTGCGCGGACGGGCCGACGGCTACGATCCGGCCCGGAACCTGATCGAAGAAATCAAGACCTGCCGCGGCGACCTTGAACGGATGCCGGCCAACCACCGCCACCTGCACTGGGCGCAGGTGCGCGTATACGGGCACCTGCTGTGCGCGCAGCTCGGGCTTGACGAGGTGTCGCTGGCCCTGGTGTATTTCGACATCGGCAAGCAGACCGAAACCGTGCTGCGCGAAACCCGCAGCGCCGACGACCTGCGCACGATGTTCGCCGAACAGTGCGAGCGCTTCGTGGCGTGGGCCGCGCAGGAACTGGCGCACCGCGCAGCGCGCGACGCGGCGCTGGGCGCGCTGCGCTTCCCGCATCCGGCCTTTCGTCCGGGCCAGCGCGACCTGGCCGAAACCATCTTCCGCGCCAACAGCAGCGCGCGCTGCGTGCTGGCGCAGGCGCCGACCGGCATCGGCAAGACCGTCGGCACCCTGTTCCCGGTGCTCAAAGCGGCGCCGCTGCACCGCCTGGACAAGGTGTTTTACCTCGCCGCCAAGACTCCCGGGCGCAAGCTGGCGCTCGACGCGGCGCAGGCGATCAAGCGCAGCGCGCCCGGCATGCCGCTGCGCGTGCTGGAACTGGTCGCGCGCGACAAGGCGTGCGAGCATCCCGACAAAGCCTGTCACGGCGACTCCTGCCCGCTGGCCAAGGGCTTCTACGAGCGCTTGCCCGCGGCGCGCAGCGCGGCGCGCGAGGTGACGCTGCTCGACCGCGAAGGCTTGCGCGAAGTCGCGCTGGCGCACCAGGTGTGCCCGTACTACCTGGGCAGCGAAATGGCGCGCTGGAGCGACGTGGTGGTGGGCGACTACAACTACTACTTCGACATGGGCGCGATGCTGTACGGGCTGGCGCTGGCGAACCAGTGGCGGGTCAGCGTGCTGGTGGACGAGGCGCACAACATGGTGTCGCGCGCGCGCAAGATGTATTCGGCCGACCTGGAACGCGGCCAATTGCGGGCGGCACGCGCGGTGGCGCCGGCGCACCTGAAAAAGGCGCTCGATAAGGTGGGGCGCAGCTGGCCGTCCAAGGATGGCGCGGACTATGAGGTACTCGCCGCGCCGCCCGGGAAGCTGCTCGAAGCGCTGCAGGCTGCGTCGAGCGCGATCACCGATTTTTTGGCGGAGAACCCGGGGCCGATGGAGCCGGACCTGCAGCGCTTTTACTTCAACGCCATGCACTTCGCCCGGCTGGCCGAGACCTTTGCCGAGCACTCCATGGTCGACTGCACGCGCGATGGCGCGCACGCGTCCACGCTCGCGATCCGCAACATCGTGCCGGCGCCGTTTTTGAAACCGCGCTTTGCGCTGGCCCACGCGACGGCCCTGTTTTCGGCCACGCTCAGCCCCTGGAACTACTACAGCGATGCGCTTGGCCTGCCGCCGGACACGGCCTGGGTCGACATCGACTCGCCCTTCGTGGCCGATCAGTTAAGCGTGCATGTGGTGCGCGACATTTCCACGCGCTTTACCCACCGCGCCAGATCGGTGGAGCCGATCGCGGCGCTGATCGCGCGCCAGTACGCGCAGGAGCCAGGCAATTACCTGGCGTTTTTCAGCAGCTTCGATTATCTCGACCAGGTGGCCGACCGGGTGGAACGCGAATTCCCCGGCATCCCCGTGTTCCGCCAGCCGCGCCGCATGGCCGAAACGGAGCGCGATGCTTTTCTGGGGCGCTTCACGCTCGAGAGCCGCGGGGTTGGCTTTGCGGTGCTGGGCGGCTCCTTCGGCGAAGGCATCGACCTGCCGGGCGCGCGCCTGATCGGCGCCTTCATCGCCACGCTCGGGCTGCCGCAAATGAACCCGGTCAATGAGCAGATACGCCAGCGCATGCAGGCGACGTTTGGTGCGGGCTACGACTACACGTATCTGTATCCGGGCATGCAGAAGGTGGTGCAGGCAGCCGGCCGCGTGATCCGCACCGAGGGCGACCGCGGCGTGGTGTACCTGATCGACGACCGCTTCGCCCAGCCCGAGGTGCGCGAACTGCTGCCGCGCTGGTGGCATGTGGACCAGGCGCGCACGGCGTCGACCTAACTACTTATCACCGTCGCAGATCAGCCGATCAAGGCCCTGACCTTCTGGTAGCCGCTGCGGCTGACCGGGAGGCGGGTGCCATCCCTGAGGATCGCGGTGTGGCTGTCCCTGCCCTGCTCGATGCGCTCGATGGCGCCGAGATTAAGCAGCCAGGAACGGTGAATGCGCACGAAAAGGGCCGCATCGAGCTGGCTTTCGAGTTCCGACAGGCGCTGGTTTTTCAGGTAATGCTTGCCGTCGGCGCTGATGCGCACGTAGTCGTCCTGCGCTTCGATGTAGTCGATCTGGCCGGCGGCGATGATGTGGACGCGCGCGCCATCGCGGATCAGGACCCGCTCCAGCGGCTTGTTGCGCAGCGCGGTCTCGCGCAGCACGGCGTCGACCCCGACTTTGGCGACGCTGGTGCGCGCATGCGCCAGCGCGGCATCGAGGCGCTGCTGGCTGAAGGGTTTGAGCAGGTAGTCGACGGCGTGGATGTCGAAGGCCTTGAGCGCGTACTGGTCGAAAGCGGTAACGAATATGTAGCGCGCCTTGGCGCCGGCCAGTTCCACGACCTCGAAACCATTCAGCTTGGGCATCTGGATATCGAGGAAAACCAGGTCCGGTTCCAGTTCGGTGATGGCCTTGACGGCGTCGAAGCCGTTCGCGCATTCGGCCACGATGTCGATATCGGCATGCTTGCCCAAAAACTCGCGCACCAGGCCGCGCGCGAGGTCTTCATCGTCGACGATTATGACGCGCATGATGGTTCCAGTTCTTTCGTGTGGGCGGGCAGCGTCAGCGCGACCCGGAACAGGCGCGCTTCGCGCGTCCAGTGGATGCCGGCCTCGTGGCCGTAGGCGACGGCGAGGCGCTGGCGTACGTTGGCCAGTCCGATCCCCTTTCCGGCGACGGACGGATCGTCGTCGACATCGTTTTCCACGACGATTTTCAGGACCGAGCCGGCGCGCTGCGCCGCGATGCGGATGGTGCCGCCGCCGGTCAGGTTGGCGATGCCATGCTTGACGGCGTTTTCGACCAGCGGCTGCAGGATCATCGGCGGCAGCAGGCAATCGAGCGCGCCGGCGTCGATCTCCTGCTCGACGTTCAGGCGCGCGCCGAAACGCACTTTTTCGATGGCGATGAAGTGCATCGCCAACGTCGCTTCCGCTTCCAGGGTGACCTTGCGGTTCGCTTCCAGCCCCAGGCTGTGACGGAAAAAATCCGCGAGGCGCAAGGTCATGTCGCGCGCGCGGGCCGGGTCGATGGACGTGAGCGCGCTGATCGAATTGAGGCTGTTGAACAGAAAATGCGGATCGATCTGGGTGCGCAGCATGCGCAGCTCGGCGTCCTGCGCCATCAGGGCCGCTTCGAGTCCGCGCCGTTCGGCCGCACGCGCGCGCTGGAATTCGAGCGCCAGGTAGTGCGCCACCGCGGCCATCGCGTACAAAATCACGCCCAGGCCCACGATCATCGCTTGCAGGGGGGCGGTCATGGGAACGCCGGCCCAGGACAGGCCAAGCGATTCGCAGGCACTGTTCCACGCGGCGCACAGCGCGGTCCACAGCAAGCCGGCAAATAGCGATGCCACGAAAAAGACCAGCAGCACCGAGATGGCGCTGCGTTCGCCCAGCGGATAGGCGCGGCACAGGTAATAGCTGGAAAAGCCGGTGGCGCAGGCATACACCAGCGTCACCGGTACAGCAAAGAGCAAGCCGTTGGTCCAGGCGGCGCCGGTGGCGGCCACGATCAGGCCCGCGAACACGATCGCCAGCAGCAGCCACGCGAGCAGGTACAGGCCCGCGCCGCGCCGCGTGGAAAACGGCCCCTGCATCAGTTGCGCACTTCCACGCCGCCCATGATCGCGTAGCCCCGGATGGTGAGGCGCTTGCCGGTGCCTGGCGCGGGCGAGGTTTTTTCCTCGAAGCCGCCGAGAATCGGCACCCCTTTGAGCACGATGCTCCAGTCGGGCGGGCACATGATGGTGATGCCGCCCATGACGGCGAACACATTCAGTTCGGCCTCGCCGACGATCGACGATTCGCGCAGGTCCAGCACGCAGTCGCCCATGATGGTGCTGATGTCGCCGCCGCGGAAGGCCGGGGTGCTGATGCGGCGCTGGAAGGCGCCGAGAATGGCCGTGATATCGACGACGGCGTCGGCATCGGCGTCCGGCGTGGCCGCGCCACCGTCCTTGAGCGGCACGCCGGGCGGCGTGACGCGCTTGCGCATGGCTTTGTGGATCACGCCGATGCCGAACAAAATGATCAGCACCGGCCACAGGGTGCGGGCGTTGAAAAAGTAACCGTATCCGAGCCGGTTGAGGGTGAGAACGGCGCCGGCGGCGGCGATCAGGCCGAACACCAGGCGTTCGTGGCGCGATTCGGCCCCGGCAAACTTGACCAGTCCGACGATGACGACCAGCACGGGCCAGAAATACAGCACGCGGTGGCGGTCGATGATGTTCAGGTTATCGAGCAGGAACAGCAAACCGAAGCCGATCACCGCCAGGCCGATCCAGACCTGGTTGGGCACGCCGGAGGTGCGGGAATCATGTTTCATCGTGGGTCTCCTGCTCGGGCGCGAGGCGGCGTTCGATGAACGGTTCGAGGATCATGGTGACGCCGCAGAAGATGACCGGGATCGGCCAGCCGTTGCTGAAGGTCAGTCCGAACAGGTTTTCGAACGTGGCCAGCAGCCACAGGCTCAGGAACACCATCCACAGGCCGGTGGTGAAGTCTTTCGCGGTCGGAAAGCCGATCATCTTGTTCAGGCCCATGACGGTCAGCACCAGCGGTGCGTAATGCCAGAGGCCGTCGACGTGAATCACGTCCATCTGCTCGAGCAGGACGATGGTGCCGAAGCCGATCAGCAGCAAGCCCCACATCAATTGCTTGCGCCACTCGTAAGAGGATTTATTGGACACGTTTGCTCCTGTAGTCAGTTCAGGCGCAACGATACAACGGCGCGGCGGCGGTGCCCAGCGGATTTCGGCGAATGGCGTATGGCGGCCGGCGAATGACGGTGCTGGACTTCAGGCGCCGAAGGCGATCGAGGCCGACAGCGCCAGCATCATGGTGCCGGTCAGGCCGTCGATCCATTTCCAGGCGGCGGGACGGGCAAACAGGCCGGACAGCCGCGTGGCGCCATAGCCGAGCGCGCAGAACCACAGGGCCGAGGCGCTCATCGCGCCCAGCGCAAAGGCCGGGCGTTCTGGCGGAGTAAAGTTGCCACCGATGGCGCCGAGCAGGACCACCGTATCGAGATAGACATGCGGATTGAGCAGCGACAGCGCCACCACGCTCACCAGTGCCTGGCGCGCGCCGGTGCGTGCGGCCTCGGGCGCCACCGTCAGCGCGGCGCTCGCGAACACGGCGCGCCAGCTGCGCAGGCCGTACCAGAGCAGAAACGCCGCCCCGCCCCAGCGCGCCGCCCCAAGGAGCAGCGGCGACGATTGCACCAGGGTGCCGACGCCGGCCACGCCCAGCCCGATCAGCACGGCGTCGATGACGATGCAGGCAGCCACGGTCAAGCCCACGTGTTCGCGCTTGAGGCCGGTGCGCAGGACATGCGCATTCTGCGATCCGATGGCGACGATGAGCCCGGAGCACAAGACGAGGCCGTTGAAAAAGGGGGATACGTAGGGCATGCACACTCCTGGCGATAACTGGATGAGCTGGGAGTTTGCAGGAGAGTAATTATGAAGTGAAGCGGATTTAATCCAATTACGTATAATTAAATTTTTCTAATCCGGGAGAGTCGCATGCTCGATACGCGCAAAGGGGAAGCGCTGCTGGCCGTCATCGACAGCGGCAGTTTCGAGCAGGCCGCCGCCCTGCTCCATCTGACGCCGTCGGCCGTGTCGCAACGGGTCAGCGCCATGGAAAACGAGCTGGGCATGCCGCTGCTGATCCGCAGCAAGCCCTGCCGCGCGACCCCGGCCGGCCAGCGCCTGGTGCAATACCTGCGCCGCAGCCGGTTGCTGGAGGCCGAATTCCTGGCCGAATCGGCCGACAGCGACGCGCATCCGCTGACGATCGCCCTGGCCGTCAACAACGATACCCTGGCCACCTGGCTGCTGCCGGGACTGGCATCGTTCCTGATCGAGGAACAGATCCTGCTCGATATCGCGCTGGACGACCAGGATCACACCTACACCTTGTTGTCGCAGGGATCGGCGCTGGCGGGGGTGTCGAGCGAAGCGCAGCCGATGCGCGGCTGCACGGTGGAGCGGCTGGGCGCGATGCGCTACCGCCTGCTTGCCACGCCCGCGTTCGTCGCGCGCTGGTTTCCCGACGGCTTGCGGCGCGAGGCGGCGCGGCGGGCGCCGCTGATGGTGTTCGACCGCAAGGATGCCTTGCAGTCGGCGTTTCTGCTGCGCGAGCTGGGACTGCCGGCCGGGAGCTATCCCTGCCACTACATTCCGTCGAGCGATGCATTCACGCAGGCCGTGCGGCTGGGGCTGGGGTATGGCATGGTGCCGGAACAGCAGTTTGGCGACGATATCGACAACGGCACGCTGATCGACCTGGCGCCCGCCAAGCCGACCGACGTGATGCTGTACTGGCATGCGTGGCGGGTGCAGTCGCCCAAGCTGGAGCGGCTCAGTGCGCGCCTGATCGCGGTCACGCGCGCGGCCTTGCGGCAGCCTGCGTGAGCGGGGGCACGGGCTTGCTTACGGGCTGACGTCGCACGCGAACGCCTTGTCGCCCTTGCCGTTCACCTGGAGATTGCTGACCTTTCCCTGTGGGTCCAGAAAGACCATGATCGATCTGTCGTCCGCTGTCTGTCCAAGGTAGGACATGCGCTTGTCGCTGCCAATGTTCACCGTTTCCATCTTCAGTGTGTTCAGATCGTAAGTCTCATCACCGATCTTCAACACGCCTTTCGCCACCTGATAGGCGACGTCGTTGAAGCTGAGCGTACCGCTGCTGAGGCACTTGATCGTGGTCTTGGCATCCATCAGGTAGGCATACGAGGCGTACAAACTCTGGCTGGACAGTTTGATCGGCTTGGTGACCTTGCACTGGACCACATTGGGCTGCATCCCGAAACCGGCTTGTTTTTTTCCGTCATCGTGCTCCATCAGCGAGAGCATGAATTTGTCATTCTGGACCGTCATCGCGAGCGTCGGGGCAGCGTTCCCCTCGCGCTGGCGCACCAGCAGGACTTGCATGTCCGCCGTCACTTCTCCGGCGATACCGGCACCGCTGGCCTTGCCATTTGCAGCGACCACGACCGCCCCGCCGGCCTTCGATCCCGCTGCAGCCCCCGTACCGATCGCCGCGCACTCGCTGTACGTACCCTCCGCCGTGGCCAGGATGGGCGCAAAATAATCGGCTGTCGGCAATGCCGGTTCGTTGTCGGCCACTTCCTCGACGGCGGTGTCGGCCGCCTCGGTATTTTCTGACGCAACTTCCTTGGACTTGTCACTGCACGCGGACAATACCAACATGGCCGTTAAACACATCAACACCGCGTGACGCTGGGGGAACTTGCTCATCGACTTGCTCCGTTTTAAGCTGCAAAATTAACAAATTTGCACTGGGGTGCCGGCGGATTGTACTTGATGAGTGACGGACAACAAAAAACCCGCAGCGTTGCCGGTGCGGGTTGCTGGTGCTGCGGTCAGGCGGCGATCAGGCAGGTGGCAGGAATGCCTCTGGCGCTGGCTGGTTGCGGACCTGGTTGCGGTACTTGGAAGCGGCGATGGCTTTCTTGATGGCCTCACGCGCGATGTTGGTGCGCTTGATGTCTTTTTTCTCGGCTTTGCCACGGTGCTGGGCTTCGTCTTTGTTACCGATGCGATTTGTCATGTGAGACTCCTGTGTTGATGTTTTTAGGATTATGGTAGTGCGGTGCTACAGAAAAAATAGGACAAAGTGCAAGGTTCTTGTAGGACAGGAGGAGGTCAGCTGCGGCTCCGGGCCAGTTTCAATCCTGGAAGCAGCAACGCCCATCCCAGCTCGCGCCGGATTTCTTCCGGCGATGGCGGCGGTTTGGGATCACGCGAGCGGCGCTGAAGATATTCGCGCACAAGATGCTTGGGTGGGTGGGTAATGGCAGGCATGATGACCTCCGCGTCGTTTTGTTGATCAAGGCCAGCGCGATGCTTTGCGCCGGCATGAAGAATTGGTGCCGATCCTTGAGGCGACCGGCTAACCTGCTGAGGAGGTGTCACCTTTGGACTTTGCCGCTGGCCCCTCACTCACACAGCTTCATCTTAAGGGCTGAGCGGTAACCCAACCGTTCGTTGCCGCACACTTGCGCGAAAATCATCATCGCGATCGTGGCGGCGAATCGCAGAGCGCCCTTACCTGAAGGCGCCACGCGATGGCGCGCTGTTGCCGGCCGCGCTGTCGCCGCACGGCCTGTGCGGCTATGAATGGCGCGGGACGGGGCGCCATTGGTCGCCTCATCCCGCGCCGCGGCGATGCGAGGCATGGCCAGCGACGCGCATCATCGTGCGCGGCGATTCAGGCTTTTGCCGGCACGCCATCTGCGCTACGCGGTGTCAGCTGATGCCGACCGGTCCTTGCCACGCGCCACCGCCGATCACCCACATCACGCTTACGACGCCATGGCGGTCCACGAACACGGCGTCGAGCTGATTGGCATTGACCTGATGGTGCAAGGCCACCGGCGCACCCGGTGGCGCGATGTCGGGAGGGCGTCAGTGCCACCGGGCTCGACCACACACCAGGGGCCACCGTCCACATCACGTACACGGCGCCATCGGTGCCGATGAAGACGCAATCGACCTGGGCGCCGCCCTGGCGTTCAACTTTGTGTTATTTCCATCTGCAATAACGACGTCCTTCAGCGCGCCAGGCCTGTCATTCCAACGTATCGAAGCCATTGGCGACATGCAAGGCGGACCTGAGCGCTACTTGAGCGCTCTCTAGCGTTCTCCCGTTCGTTGCCGGGCTATTTCGTTGTGGAATCGACTTGCGCCATGTTGTGCGGTCGTGTTCTGACAATGACAGGCGGGCCACGGCATTGCCGGTGTCATTTCATCTATCAGAGTGGGCAATGCCGGATCGGCAAGCCTGCAATTTCCTTGTGTTCGCGCAACACATTTCCATTGTCAAACACCGTGCCAGCGGTTAGCGTGTCGCTTTAGCGTTCAATATTGGTTTCCGATGCGTCTTGCTCCCCTCGTTTTGCTCAGTGCCGTCCTGGCTGGTTGCGCAAGCGCGCCACCCGCTCCCCCTGTCGTGGCGCCGGTTGCCGTGGCGCCGCCGCCGGCTGCACCGGAAGCGGTTGCGCCGCCAGTGCCTGAGCCTGTCGCCGCGGCGCCGCTGGCCCCTGCCGCGCCGCCGTTCGACCTGGCCACCTTGCAGCGCAAGCAGATTTATCAGATGACGCCGGCCGAAGTCGGGCGTTATATCGCTTATATGCATACCGCCGAACCGGACCTGCGCAAGCGCATCGCCGCGATCGGACGCAAGAATATCGGCCAGCCGTATGTGCTCAATCTGCTGGGCGAGTATCCGTATGAACTGCACGACAACCTGCCGATGTTCAGCCTGCAGGCGAGCGACTGCGTGGTGTTCGCCGAGCACACGTATGCGATGGCGCTGAGCCAGTCGTGGGAAGAATTTTTCTGGATGCTGCAGCGCATCCGCTACAAGGATGGCGTGATCGGCGTGGCAACGCGCAATCATTACACCGAGGTGGACTGGAATATCAATAATGCCTGGCTGGTATCCGACGTCAGCGCGCTGCTGGCCGGACCCGATGGTCCGGCGTATGACATGAAGATCGACCGTACGGGTTTTCTCAAGATGCGGCATAACACGGCCAGCAATATTCCCGTGCAGCTCAGTCAGGAAGCGTACGTGACCAAGGACAAGGTGGCAAGCGTGGTCGGGCAATTGCAGGATGGCGACCTGGTCAACGTGATTTCCACGCGCGGGGGCAAGTTCTGGGCGTCGCACGTCGGCTTCATTGTGGTGGACGCCTACGGGCAGCGCAATTTCCTGAACTCGGCCGAGCCGCAGGTGCGCGAAGAAAGCTTCGAGGCATTTTTTGCACGAACGGCGGCGCGCGAAGAGCGCAATGGCAAGAATGGACAAAAGCTGGCGGGGTTCAAGTTCTTGCGCTTGAATGACCATGTCGTGGTGCCGCCGGCCGCGCCCCAGCCACGTCCGGGCGCGCCGCTTGCGGCGGTGGTGAAAGCCACGGCGACCGTCACGACGGCGGCGGCCATCAAAGGGCCGGCAGGCGCGGTGACGCGCTGATTGTAAAACCGGGGAGACAGACGCGGATGGCGTTGCCGTAAGAGCCATCGCCCCCGCGCTGAGGCGCACGCGGCGGGGGGCAGCGGTGCCGCGGCTGGCGACGGCCACACTCGACGCCCGCCCCCCTTCAGCCCCGCCACACTGCCCGCGTGCGCGCCAGCCAGCGGCGGCGCTCGGCCAGTCCCACCGTGCCTCCGTTGATGCGCCTCGTTATCTCCACGACATCATCATCATCGGCCGCCTCGTTGCAGCCTTTCGCGATCCAGATGGCGGCCGCCGCGCCCAGGCACCAGCGGGCCGAGAGCACCGTGTCGGGGTCGGCAACAAAATCCGGCGCGGACGGATAGCCGGTTCTCAACGCCGCCGTCGCCTGTGCGTAGCTGTCCTTTCCAGTCAGCTGCAACAATCCGCGACCGCGGTACAGGTAGCCGTCGCCGGGCAGGTCGTTGCCCAAACGACCGCCGTACACCGCGTTGGCAAGCCGGACTTCATCGTTGGCATACATGGCCGGATCGAGCGGCCCGCGCGGCAAGAAACGCTGCGGCCATACCTTCGGCAAACGCTGCGCGCTGTAACGCAGGTTTTCCACCGTGCGCGTGAGGGCCACGGTTTCATGCAGCACCTGCGCCATGAAATGGCTTACCCGCAACGCTGACACTGCGATGCCGAAATGAACCAGGAAATGTTGCTCCATGGTGAAGGTGGTGCGGTAGACGGGGAGCGCGCGCGGGGCGAGCTGGTCGACCTGGCCAAGCGTGATGACGACGGGCTCGGCCATGGCGGGCTCCTTCGCGGTGCGGTAGCTCCCATCGTATTGACTCTGCCGCCGCCGGACACCAAGCGCATCAAACGATGCGGCGTTAGCGCGCCCCGCCCCCTCTTCATCGCTGTCAGCCCCCTTTCACCTCCCGGAAATCGGCATCGACCACGTCGTCGCCCCGCCCCGCCCCCCCTGGCCCGGAACCGGCCTGCGCGCCGCCCTGCTGTCCCTGTCCCGCTCCGTCGCCTTGCTGCTGGTACAGTTTTTCGCCAATGCCCTGCGCCGCGCTGGACAAGGCTGCGATACGGGTGTCGATGTCTTCCTTGCTGCCGGTTTTCAAGGCCGCATCAAGGCTATCGATGGCCGCCTGGATCCGCTCGCGCACCGGGGCATCGAGGCCAGCGCCATGTTCGTCGAGTTGCTTGCGGGTCGCATGGACCAGCGCATCGCCGCGGTTGCGGGCGTCGGCCAGGTCGCGCGCGCGGCGGTCTTCGTCGGCGTGGGCCAGCGCGTCCTGCACCATTTTCTGGATCTCGGCTTCGCTCAGCCCGGAATTGGCCTTGATGGTGACCTGGTTGGCCTTGCCCGTAGCCTTGTCCAGCGCGCTGACATGCAGGATGCCGTTGGCGTCGATATCGAAGCTGACCTCGATCTGCGGCATTCCGCGCGGCGCCGGTGCGATGCCGACCAGATTGAATTCCCCCAGTAACTTGTTGCCCGCGACAATTTCGCGTTCGCCCTGGTAGACCTTGACCGTCACGGCCGGCTGGTTGTCGTCGGCGGTCGAGAACACCTGGCTGAATTTGGTGGGAATGGTGGTGTTGCGGGGGATCATTTTGGTCATCACCCCGCCCAGGGTTTCGATGCCGAGCGAGAGCGGGGTCACGTCCATCAGCAGCACGTCGGAACGCTCGCCGGAGAGCACCGCGCCCTGGATGGCCGCACCGACCGCCACCGCCTCATCGGGATTGACATCCTTGCGGGCGTCGCGCCCGAAAAATTCGCGCACCTTTTCCTGCACCCTGGGCATGCGCGTCATGCCGCCCACCAGAATGACGTCGCCGATCTGCTCCTTGCTCAGGTTGGCATCCTTGAGCGCAAGCTGGCACGGCGCGATGGTGCGGTCGATCAGCTCGTCGACCAGGGCTTCCAGTGTGGCGCGCGAGATGCGCAGGTTGAGGTGGGCCGGAGCGCCGTTGGACATGGCAATGTAGGGCTCGTTGATGTCGGTCTGCTGGGTCGAGGACAGTTCGATCTTGGCGCGCTCGGCCGCGCTCTTGATGCGCTGCAAGGCGATCGGGTCGCGCCCCAGGTCGATGCCGCTCTGCTTCCTGAACTCGGCGATGATGTGGTCGATCACGCGCTGGTCGAAATCTTCGCCGCCGAGGAAGGTGTCGCCGTTGGTGGACAGCACCTCGAACTGCTTGTCGCCTTCCAGCTCGGCGATTTCGATGATGGAAATGTCGAAGGTGCCGCCGCCCAGGTCGTACACGGCCACCTTGCGGTCGCCGCGCGCGGCCTTGTCGAGGCCGAAGGCGAGCGCGGCGGCGGTCGGTTCGTTGATGATGCGGCGCACTTCCAGGCCGGCGATGCGGCCGGCATCTTTCGTGGCCTGGCGCTGGGCGTCATTAAAATAGGCGGGCACCGTGATGACGGCGTCGCTGACCGGCCCGCCCAGATAGTCTTCGGCCGTCTTTTTCATCTTGCGCAGCACCTCGGCCGACACCTGCTGGGGCGCCAGGCGCTTGCCGCGCACCTCGACCCAGGCGTCGCCATTGTCGGCGCGCACAATCTTGAAAGGCATCAGATGGATGTCTTTCTGCACTTCCGCCTCGTCGAACTTGCGTCCGATCAGGCGCTTGACGGCGAACAGCGTGTTTTGCGGATTCGTCACCGCCTGGCGCTTGGCCGGCGCCCCCACCAGGATTTCGCCATGGTCCTGGTAGGCCACCACCGAGGGCGTGGTGCGCGCCCCCTCCGCGTTCTCGATCACCCGCGCCTGGCCGCCTTCCATCACGGCGACGCAGGAGTTGGTGGTGCCGAGATCGATACCGATGATCTTGCTCATTTCCTCCTCCGTGGATGAGTTTGCCAGCGCGCGCACCCGAGGTGCGCCCGCAGTCACCTATAAATAGACCGCGCGCGCGCCAAAACGCTCCCGCTAACGTTCGCGGACACGATCTATATCAAACATAACGGTTTTCACAAGGCGCATCTCGGCCCAGTCCGATTGCCATATGCCGCTCATTCTCGCGCCCTTTCCCACAGGTCTTCGGATAATCCTTCATTCCTCCCCTGAGCCGCCACAAATAATATTTCCAATTACAATTGATTCTAAATCCCAATCAAATCCAGTTAGCAATTTTTACGCTAAGTCAGCCGTTGATGATTATCAAATCAACTACATCAAGCCGGCAGGATAATAAACTTACACGTGGAAAAATGCTCTAAGCCGCCGCGTGACGCTGATTATAAAGACGTGAATACGTGAATACGCAGCGCCAGTATTCCATGATATTCACCATATAAACCCAAGCTATTTCATTTTCCCTCTCCGCCATGCAGACGCCCATGACAAAGCCGCTTCGCCAATTCTGTACCGGATTGGTCGCCATGAACCGGACCGCCAAAATCGCGCTGATGGTCATGGTCGATCTGCTGGCCCTGCCGGTGTGTTTCCTGGTCGCCATGCTGCTGCGGCTGGGCGACGCCGCATCGGCGCTGCAGTATCCGGCCGCCTTTCTGCTGGTGCCGCTGCTGACGGTCGGCGCCTTTTCGCTGTCGGACCTGTACCGCGCCGTCATCCGCTTCATCGACCAGCGCATGCTGGCCGTGACCGGCTTCACCCTGGCGCTGGCGACGCTGTCGGTGTACCTGATCATGGTGGGCATCAACAACCACACGTTCCCGCGCAGTGCGCTGGTCATTTACTGGTTTATCGCGTTTTCCTACGTGGTCACCTCGCGCATGACAGTGCGCAATTTCCTGCGCAAGCAGATGAACGACGCGCCCGCGGCCGACCATGCGGTGGCCATCTACGGCGCCGGCGAGCCGGGCGCACAGCTGGCGCTGACTATGCGTACCAGCAATCAATACCGCCCCGTATGCTTTTTCGACGACAAGCGCGCCTTCAACGAGCGCACCATCGCCGGCCTGCGCGTGTTCCATACGGAACACCTGGCGGACGCGGTGCGCAGCCTGGGCGTGCGTTCGGTGATCATCGCCCTGCCCTCGGTATCGCCCCAGCGCCTGCGCGACATCATGCAGCGCCTGGCGCTGGCCGGCGTGAACACCCGCATCCTGTGCCGCCTGCTCGACCTGGCCGACGACGCCACACCGCTGCAAGCGGTGCGCGACCTCAAGTTGGAGGACTTGCTGGGCCGCAAACCCGTGCCGCCGCGCACCGACCTGTTCGACCGCTGCGTGCGCGGCAAGCGCGTGCTGGTGACCGGCGCTGGCGGCTCCATCGGAAGCGAGCTGTGCCGCCAGATCGTCACCCTGGCCCCGGCCCACCTGCACCTGGTCGACCATTCCGAATTCGCGCTGTACACCATCCGCCAGGAATTGCTGGGCCGGCATCCGGACATGCGCATCAGCGCCCACCTGGGCTCGGTTTGCAGCGCGCGCCTGGTCGAGCGCATCCTGCAGGAAAACACCATCGACACCATCTACCACGCCGCCGCCTACAAGCATGTGCCCCTGGTCGAGAGCAATATCGTCGCCGGCCTGCGCAACAACGTGCTCGGTTCGCAAGTGATCGCGGCCGCCGCCGCCAGGTTCAAGGTGCGCACCTGCGTGCTCATTTCCAGCGACAAGGCGGTGCGCCCGACCAACATCATGGGGGCGAGCAAGCGTATCGCCGAGCTGATCTTCCAGGCGGCCGCCGCCACCCACGGGCCGGACACCACCTTTTGCATGGTGCGTTTCGGCAACGTCCTGGGTTCGTCGGGCTCGGTGATTCCCCTGTTCCAGCGCCAGCTGGCGCACGGCGGGCCGCTGACGATTACCCATCCGGACGTGTCGCGCTATTTCATGCTGATCGCCGAGGCGGCGCAACTGGTGATCCAGGCCGGCGCCATGGCCGAGGGCGGCGATGTGTTCGTGCTCGACATGGGCGAGCCGGTCCGTATCGTCGACCTGGCGCGCACCATGATCATGATGTCGGGACTGACCGAGAAGACGGCGCAAAACCCGGCGGGCGACATCGGCCTCAAGTTTGTCGGCCTGTTTCCCGGCGAAAAACTGTACGAGGAATTACTTACGGACGGCAAGGTTTTTCCCAGCGACCATCCGCGCATCATGCGCATGAAGGAACACGCGCTCGATCCCGGCGTGCTCGATACCTATATTACCTGCCTGATGCTGGCTTGTAATACCCACGACCGCGGCATGATCGAATCGATGGTCAAGGCAATTGTGTCCGAATATACGCCGCAGCCGAATGGCGCGCCAGGCCACCGTTCACCGGCGGCGGTGGCCGCGCCTGATAAAAACCGGCCCGCGCTATTGCGCAATTTCTCGCCCGACCGCATCGAATAAATAAGGTCCGGCATAAACAAGATCGGCCCGAAACGCTTTCCGGCGTCTGATCCGGATTTACCCAATGTTCAGTACGGAGATAATATCCATGCGCGACCAACATTCAAGCCGCCATTTAGCGCAGTTAATCGAGAAACTCGATCGACGCAGCGCTGTGATCGGCATTATCGGGCTGGGCTATGTGGGCTTGCCGCTCAGCCTGCGCTATGCCCAGGCCGGCTTCCGGGTGCTCGGCATCGATATCGATCCGGCCAAGGTGACGCGCCTGAACGGCGGCGCCAGCTATATCGAGCATATTTCCACTAGCGCCATCGGGGCGGCGCTGGCGGCCGGCTTCGAGGCCACCCACGACTTTGCGCGCGCGGCCGAGGCCGACGCCCTGATCATCTGCGTGCCGACCCCGCTGAACGCTTACCGCGAACCGGACCTGTCGTTCGTGCTGGCCACCGCCGACGCCCTGCTGCCTTACCTGCGCCCCGGCCAGGTGGTCTCGCTCGAAAGCACCACCTACCCCGGCACCACCGACGAGGAACTGCGCCCGCGCCTGGCCTCGCGCGGCCTGACCGTGGGCGACGACATCTTCCTGGTGTTTTCGCCCGAGCGCGAAGACCCCGGCAACCCCGATTACGAAACGCGCACCATTCCCAAGGTCTGCGGCGGCGACACGCCGGCCTGCCTGCGCGCCGGCATCGCCCTGTACAGCCCGGCCATCGACCAGGTGGTGCCGGTCAGTTCCACCCGCGCCGCCGAACTGACCAAGCTGCTCGAGAACATCCACCGCGCCGTCAACATCGGCCTGGTCAATGAAATGAAGATCATCGCCGACAGGATGGATATCGATATCCACGAGGTGATCCGCGCCGCCGCCACCAAGCCGTTCGGCTTCACGCCCTACTATCCGGGGCCGGGCCTGGGCGGGCACTGCATTCCGATCGACCCCTTCTACCTGACCTGGAAGGCGCGCCAGTACGGCCTGCACACGCGTTTCATCGAGCTGGCCGGCGAAATCAACAGCGACATGCCGCACTGGGTCATCGGCAAGCTGGCCGACGCGCTCAACGAGCGTTCGCGCGCGATCCGCGGCAGCCGCGTGCTGGTGCTCGGCATCGCCTACAAGAAAAACGTCGAGGACATGCGCGAATCGCCCTCGGTCGAGCTGATGGAAATCCTGCGCGCCAAGGGCGCCCTGGTCGACTATTCCGATCCGCACGTGCCGGTGTTTCCGCCCATGCGAGAACACCATTTCGACCTCGCCAGCGTGCCCCTGACGCCAGCGTCCATCGCGTCCTACGACGTACTGCTGCTGGCCACCAGCCACAGCGCCTTCGATTACGCGCTGATACAGCGGCACGCCGCCTTGATCATCGATACGCGCGGGGTCTACCTGGACCGCCTGCCGAATGTCGTCAAGGCTTGAACCTTCGATCTGGAGAGTGATCATGCACTATTTCCCGCCCCCCGTTCTCGACCGCCGCATCCGCTTTGCGCTGGTCGGTTGCGGCCGTATTGCCCACAACCATTTCAATGCCATCGCCCAGCACCAGGACCGTTGCGAGCTGACCGGCGTGTGCGACATCGACCCGGTGGCGCTGGCCGCGGCCAGCAAGCGCACCGGCGCGCGGCCCTACCGCAGCCTGGGCGAAATGCTGGCCAAGTGCAATGCCGACGCCTTCATCATCTGCACCCCGTCCGGCCTGCATCCGGAGCAGGCGGTCCAGATCGCCGCCAGCGGGCGCCACGTGATCACCGAAAAACCCATGGCCACGCGCTGGGAAGACGGCAAGCGCATGGTCGCCGCCTGCGATGCGGCGGGCGTGCGCATGTTCGTGGTCAAGCAGAACCGGCGCAACGCCACCTTGCAGCTGCTCAAAAGTGCGGTCGATAAAAAGCGTTTCGGGCGCATCTACATGGTCAACCTGAACGTGTTCTGGACCCGCCCGGACGACTATTACAACAGCGCCAAATGGCGCGGCACCTGGGAATACGACGGCGGCGCCTTCATGAACCAGGCCAGCCACTACGTCGACCTGATCGACTGGATCGTCGGCCCGGTCGAAAGCCTGCAAGCCTACACGGCGACCCTGGCACGCGATATCGAAGTCGAGGATACGGGCGTCATCAGCCTGCGCTGGCGCAACGGCGCGCTGGGGTCGATGAACGTGACCATGCTGACCTATCCGCGCAACCTGGAAGGCTCGATCACCATCCTGGGCGAACGCGGCACGGTGCGCATCGGCGGCGTGGCGGTCAATGAAGTGCAGCAATGGGAGTTCGCCGAACCGGACGAGGACGATGCGCGGGTGAATGACGCCAGCTACCAGACCACCTCGGTCTACGGCTTCGGCCATCCGCTGTATTACGACAACGTCATCAAGGTGCTGCGCGGCGAAGCCGAGCCGGAAACCGATGGCCGCGAGGGGCTCAAGTCGCTCGAAGTGCTCATTGCCGCCTACAAATCGGCACGCGACGGCAAGCGCGTGGCCTTGCCGCTGGAGTATTGAACATGGACCAGGCCATCATTGAAGCGAGCGCCATCGTCGACCCCGGCGCCACCCTGGGCGCCGGCACCCGCGTCTGGCATTTCGCCCACGTGTGCGGCGGCGCGCGCATCGGCGCCGGCTGTTCGCTGGGGCAAAACGTGTTCGTCGGTAACGATGTGCTGATCGGCGACCGGGTCAAGATCCAGAACAATGTGTCGGTGTACGACGCCGTGACCATCGAGGACGAGGTGTTCTGCGGCCCCAGCATGGTCTTTACCAACGTCTGGAATCCGCGCGCGGCCATCGTGCGCAAGGATGCCTACCGGCATACGCTGGTGCGGCGCGGGGCCAGCATCGGCGCCAACGCCACCATCGTGTGCGGGGTCACCATCGGGCGCTACGCGTTGATTGGCGCCGGGGCCGTGGTCACGCGCGACGTGCCCGATTACGCACTGATGGTGGGCGTGCCGGCGCGCCAGAGCGGCTGGATCGGGCGCCATGGCGAGCGCCTGGCCCTGCCCATGGGACAGGACGGCGAGGCCACCTGTCCCCATACGGGCGAACGCTACCGGGTGCGCGGCGGGGTGTGCACCCTGGCCGGCGAGCGCGCCTCCTTATTGATCGATTGACCTGCCAGCGAACGGACCGACCATCATGGAATTTATCGACCTCAAAGCGCAATACCAGGCTGGACGCGAGAACATCAATGCCCGCATCCAGGCCGTGCTCGACCACGGCCAGTACATCATGGGACCGGAAGTGGACGAGCTCGAAGCGCGCCTGGCCGCGTTGACCGGGGCCAGGCACTGCATCACGGTGTCGTCGGGCACCGAAGCGCTGCTCATTTCGCTGATGGCGCTCGGCATCAAGCCCGGCGACGAAGTCATCACCACGCCGTTTTCCTTCATCGCCACGGCCGAGGCCATCGTGCTGCTGGGGGCCACGCCGGTGTTCGTGGACATCGACCCGGCCACCTGCAATATCGATCCGACCCTGATCGAAGAAAGGATCACGGAGCGCACGCGCGCCATCATGCCGGTGTCGCTGTACGGCCAGCCGGCCGACATGGAAGCGATCAATGCGATTGCCTACCGCCATGGCTTGAGCGTGATCGAAGACGCGGCCCAGAGTTTCGGCGCCACCTACGGCGGCAAGCGCAGCTGCAATCTGTCGACCATCGGCTGCACCAGCTTTTTCCCCAGCAAGCCGCTCGGCTGCTACGGCGACGGCGGCGCCATCTTCACCAGCGATGCGCAGCTGGCCACGGCCATGCGCGAAATCCGCGTCCACGGCCAGTCCCAGCGCTACGTGCACACGCGCGTCGGCGTGGGCGGCCGCATGGATACCTTGCAATGCGCGATCGTGCTGGCCAAGCTCGATAATTTCGACTGGGAACTGAAGCAACGCGCGCGCGCCGCGGCCAGCTACGATGCCCTGCTGTCGGGGAAAATCGGCAAGGTGGCGCGTCCGCGCGACCGCAGCAGCGTGTTTGCGCAGTACACCGTGGTCGTGGACGAGCGCGACCGGGTGCGCGCCGCACTGCACGAGGCCGCCATTCCGACCGCCGTGCATTATCCCGTGCCCATGCATTTGCAGCCGGCCTATGCGCGCTGGTGCGACCCGGACAGCGCGCCGGTCGCGCAAGCCATGGCCGCCAGGGTGCTCAGCCTGCCGATGGGGCCCTACCTCGACGACGACAGCATCGGCCAGGTGTGCGCGGTGCTGCTGCGCGCCGCCGGCAGCGGCGCCGCGTCGTGCCGACAGGATTGACGTGGACACGGCCATGACAGCGCGGCTACCGGCTTACTGGCGCAACGTGATGACCGTGCTCTGCGGCGCGCTCGGGGCCCAGGCCCTGCCGCTGCTGGCGGCGCCGCTCATCACCCGCCTGTGCACGCCGGCCGACGTGGGCGCGTTCAGCGTCTGGCTGGGCGTGGTGGCGGTGGCGGCCATCGGCGCCACGCTGCGGCTGGAAGCGGCGATGATCCTCGACCACGAAAGCGAGGCGCAGCGCACCTGCTTTTCGGTGGTGGCCTACAGCGCCACCCTCAGCGCCATCCTGATGACCGCGTGCGCGGTGCTGGCGCGCCTGCTGGAGCTGCCCATCGCCGCGCACCTGTCGTGGCCGGCGCTGCTGACGCTCGGCCTGGCCACCTGGATGACGGCCTACATGCAAACCACGCTGGCCTATGCCACCTCGCGCAATGCCTTCGGCAAGGCCGCCCGCGCGCGCATCTGGAGCGCGGGCGGCATCGCGCTGGCGCAGGTCGGCCTGCTGGCGCTGGGCGTGGGCGGCGTGGCCCTGATCGCCGGCCAGCTGATCGGGCTGGCCGCGGGCTTGCTGGCCGCCATGCTGCTGCTGGCGCCGCCGCAGGCATGGCCGGGCTGGCGCCTGGACGACGGGCAGCGCCGCTACCTGCGCCGCCATGACAAGTTCTGGCGCTTCTCGCTGCCCTCGAACCTGCTCAACGTGATCGTCGGACAATTGCCGCTGCTGATGATCGGCGCGCGCCACGGCGCCCTCGCGGCCGGCCTGTTCGCCCTCACCCAGCGCGTGCTGGGCGCGCCGATTGCGCTGCTGGCCTCGTCGGTGCTGGAAGTGTTCAAGCGCCAGTCGGTGCATGACTTCCAGACCCAGGGCAATTGCCGCGATGCCTACCGCTACACCTTCAAGGCGCTGGTGCTGCTGGGCATCGGCCCCTCGCTGGCGCTGCTGCTGTTTTCGCCGCAACTGTTCGCGTTTGTGTTCGGCGAAAACTGGCGCGCCGCCGGCGAGCTGGCGCAAATCCTGGCGCCGCTGTACTTCCTCAATTTCATCGCCAGCCCGCTGAGCTATGTGTTCTTTGTCGCCGGCAAGCAGAAGATCGACCTGGTGTGGCAGGTGGCACTGTTCGTGATGACGGTGTCGGTGTTCGCCGCGCCCGGCACCCTGCAGCAAAGCGTGCTGTGGTATGCGGTCGGCTACTCCCTGCTCTATCTCGTCTATTTGCACATGTCGTACCGGTGCTCGCAAAACCGCATGGCGGCCATATGAAACCGATCGCGCGCACCACGGGACACGAGCAGTTGGCCGGCATGCTGGCCTTCTTTGCGCTGTTTCCCGGCTTCTTCTTTTATCACACGGCACTGGGGCTGGGAAAGATTCCGGCCGTACTGGGCGGCTATTTCGCTCCGGTATCACTGCTGCTGTTGCCCATGCTGTTTTTCTTCTACGCGGCGCGGGTCCGGCGCGACTGCGATTACCTGGGCAAGACCGATATCGCCTTCTTCCTGTACCTGGCCTACTTCGCGCTGATCGTCGCCGTCAATGCCGTGGCTGGCGCGAATACGCTGATCGTCACCAATCATGTGCTGGGGATCATCTTCATGCTGAACGTGTTCTTCGCCTTCCGCCTGTGCGACCCGGACCAGCGGCGCTTTCGCCAGATGGCGCTGGGCAGCCTGCTGGGCATGTCGGCCATCGTGTTCGCCTATGCCGTCGATGGTTCGTTCTACCTGGCGCCGCTTGGCACGGCCAGGAATCCGGAAAGCCTGGCCACCTACCAGGGGTTTTCGCGCTCGTACTTATTTACCTTTGCGGTGGCCATCGCGTACACCCGTTCCCTGCCGCTGCGCGTGATGCTGTATTGCCTGGGGGCGCTCACCCTGTTCCTGAATACGGCGCGCAGCGAATTTGCCGCCATGCTGTTCATGATTCCCATCATCGAGCTGTATCACGCGCGCCAGAAGTTATTAATGACCTCCATTTTTATCATCCTGTGCCTAGTGATTTTCTCCAACCTGGACCAGCTATTGTCCATGCTGCCCAATAACCGGGTACTGGAACTGCTCGATTTGTCACATTCGACCTCGGCCAACAAGCGTCATCATCTGAGCGCGTATGCGATCAATACGATCGCGCAGTTTCCGGTCTTCGGCGACTACGCCAGTTATTCGCCGGGCCTGTATTCGCATAATGTGCTGTCGGCCTGGGTCGATACCGGCCTGTTCGGATTTCTGTTTGTGCTGAGCATATTGATGCTGCCGGCGATTCCCATGTTTTTCAAAGGATTTTTCTCACGCCAGCGCTCCGGCGAATTCATTCTGGGTTTTTCCCTTTGCGGCATCACACTGCTGCTCCTGATTACCTCGCATTATTTTACCGACATGCTCATCGGCGCCACCATGGCGGCGTATTCATCCTACCGGTATGGAATGACACATGCTCTCAATCGCACATCTGACATCGGCCCATCCGCGCCGCGACACCCGGATCTTCGTCAAGCAATGCCGGACGCTGGCGCGGCAAGGATATAAGGTCACCCTGGTCGTCGCGGACGGCCTCGGGGACGAGCGCGACAGCGGCGTCCACATCACCGACGTCGGGCATCACCCGGGCCGCCTGGGACGCATGCTGCTCGGCACGCGCCGCGTCTTGCGGCGCGCGCGCCTGATCGATGCCGACATTTATCACCTGCACGATCCGGAACTGATTCCCATCGGGCTGCGCCTCAAGCGCCTGGGCAAGATCGTCATCTTCGACGCCCATGAAGATCTACCGCTGCAAATACTGGGCAAGCCCCACCTCGCGCCGGCCCTGCGGCGCCTGCTCGCCAGTACTTGCGCCGCCTATGAACGCCACGCCTGCCGCCGTTTCGATGCGATCGTTGCCGCAACGCCGTTTATCCGGGACAAGTTCTTGCAGATCAACCCGAACACGGTCAATATCAACAATTACCCGATGCCCACCGAATTCGACGCCGACGCCCCGTGGGGCGAGAAACAGCAGGAGGTGTGCTATGTCGGCGGCCTGTCCGCGATGCGCGGCATCGGCGAACTGGTCAGCGCAGCGCAGTTGCTGCAGTCGCCCGCCCGCATCACCGTGGCCGGGCGCTTTTCCGAGGTGGCGCTGGAAAACGCCCTGAGCGCACTGCCCGGCTGGCAGCGCCTGAATCGCCCGGGCCACCTGGACCGCGACGGCGTGTGCGCGCTCATGGCGCGCAGCCTCGCCGGCCTGGTGACGCTGCATCCCGAACCCAATTACCTCGAGGCCCTGCCCGTCAAGATGTTCGAATATATGGCGGCCGGCATTCCCGTGATCGCCTCCGATATTCCCCTATGGCACGGGATTATTCAAAGTAATCAATGCGGCGTGTGTGTCGATCCATTCGATCCGGCCGCCATTGCGGCCGCCATCGATTATTTCGTGCGCCATCCGCACATTGCCAGCCGCATGGGTCGCAATGGACGGCGCGCGATTCTCGATAAATATAACTGGCCGGCCGAGGCGGAAAAACTGATCAGGCTTTATCAGGAGCTGCCAGCGCCGGCGGCGAATCGGCGCATTGCGGACCGCCACGGCGCATCCGGATAACCATGCCTGTCCTCGCCGAAACAAATACCTGCAGCACCCCTGATGAATAACAAAGAACCGCGCTTGCGCCGTATCGACTTACGCAACTTCAAATACCCTCCCGCTTCATCTGGCTACAGTAAGAAAAGCCCGAACCATTTCCGGCCAGGAGGCGCAGGACTTTACGCGCCAGACATTTACATCAACCGACAAGAAGAGGCGGTTTCAAGCCGCGACGACTGCAATGAACAGCCTACTCTCCACCGTTTCGAACCATATCGCCACCGTCAGGCAAGTGCTGCGGCTTCCTGTCGCGCATTTGTATTTCGACCTGGCCATCGCCCCCATCAATGTGCGCTCGACCTACCAGTATTACACCAAGCGCCATCCACGCTACAAAATCATCCAGCACAAAAGCTGGGGCGCCGCACTGATCGACCTGCACGGTTTCCAGGGGCGCAGCGCCTATGTCGACAGCATCAAAGGCAGGAACTGGGGCGCGCACCACATCAAGCGGGCGCGCGCGCGCGGCTACACCCTGGCCCGGATCGACCGCAACGACCATGTGGATGCCATCCACGCCATCAACACCTCGGTCGGAGCGCGCCAGGGACGTCCCATGGACCAGCATTACTTGCAAAAACAGCGCTGCTACGACAAGCTGAGCAACTTCACCTATTACGGCGTGCTCGATTCCGACGGCAAGCTGGTGGCGTACGCCAACGTCGGGCGCTACGGCAATTTCCATGCATTCGAGCAGCTCATGGGTTACCGCAACAACGACGGCATCATGCATTTGCTGGTGGGCGACATTGCAGCCGGGCTGATCGACCAGGGCCTGGCGCGCTACCTGATGTACGACACCTACTACGGCGCCTTGCCCGGGCTGCGCCAGTTCAAGACCATGCTCGGCTTTATCCCCCACCGCGCGATTTACCACCTCCGATGAAACGACTTTTCAGACGCCTGTACAGCGATTACCCGGTGGCCGCCCTGAGCGCGCACTGCGGCATCGTCCGTGAAACACATGACGGCGCCGTGCCCGGCCAGTTCGACAGGGACATCGGCGAGCGAGCGCCGCCCCGGGCGTACCACCCGATGGCGCCTGCGGGCCGCGCCGCGATCCTGGCGCACGATGTGCCTGCTGACCCATCCGGCGCGGCGGGAAACCAACTGGCGCGAAAACACGCGCTGCAACCTGCGCCGCCTGGCCGAGGGGCTGACATGGCAAGCGCGCGCCGCCCGCAGGAGGTTCCAGCATGAACATTGTCCTCATTAACCACTACGCCGGCTCCCTGCGGCATGGCATGGAATACCGCCCCTTCTACCTCGCGCGCGAATGGGTACGGCTGGGCCACACGGTGCGCATCATCGCATCGGCACAGTCGCACATCCGGGCCCAGGCGCCGCAGCTGCACGGCCGGCCGCGGCTGGACGAAACCATCGACGGCGTCAGCTACCGCTGGATCGCCACGCCTGCCTACCGCGGCAACGGCGCGGCGCGCGTGGTCAATATGCTTGCCTTCGTCGCCCACCTGCAACGGCACGCGCGCCGGCTCGCCGCCGAGATGGCGCCCGACGTCGTCATTGCCTCAAGTACCTATCCGCTAGACATCTGGCCGGCGCATCGCATTGCCCGGCTGGCAGGCGCGCGCCTGCTGTTCGAGCTGCACGACCTGTGGCCGCTCTCGCCCATGGAACTGGGCGGCTATTCTCGCTGGCATCCTTTCATCATGTTGCTGCAGGCGGCCGAAAACTATGCCTGCCGCAACGCCTGCGCCATCGTGTCGATCCTGCCCAAGGTGCGCGATCATCTGGAAGCGCACGGCATGGCCCCGCATAAACTGCATATCGTGCCCAACGGCGCCGACCCGGCCGAATGGCTGGCCGAGCCGCCTGCCCTTTCCGAACAGGCCGGCACCGTTCTGGCGGCACTGCGGCACGAGGGCAAGTTCATCGTCGGCTATGCCGGCACGCATGGCGTCGCCAATGCCCTCGATACCCTGCTCGACGCCGCCGCCCTGGTGGCCGACCGGCGCGTCGCCTTCGTACTGGCCGGTGGCGGTCCCGACAAGCCCCGGCTGGTGCAGCTGGCGCGCGAACGCGGCCTGCACAATGTGCATTTTCTCGATCCGGTACCGAAGGAACAGGTGCCGGCCTTGCTGGCCTGCTTCGACGTCGCCTACATCGGCTGGCAGCGCCAGCGCCTGTACCGGTATGGCATCGCGCCCAACAAGCTGATCGACTACATGATGGCTGGCCGGCCCATCCTGCATTCGGTCGAAGCAGGCAACGATCCGGTGGCCGACGCGCGTTGCGGCCTGACCGTTGCGCCGCAGGACCCCGCCGCCGTGGCGCACGGTCTGCTGGCCCTGTTCACGCTCGACCCGACCGAGCGCGAAGCGGCCGGACAACGCGGCCGCGCCTACGCCATGGCCAACCTGAGCTACCCGGTGCTGGGGCGGCGCTTCTTGCAGGCGTGCGCATGATGGATACCGTCCATTCCCAGCGACGATCACGAGACGGCGCTGCCATGTCCGATGCGGGCCGGCGCTGCTTTATCCCGCCGGCAGCGCCGGTCCGGTCCCTGATGCCACCGGCAGAGGCAACTTTGCCAGCAGGAGCAGTCCCGGCGCGTCATCGCGACGATGCGCCTGGTGTCGTTGCGCCGGCGGCTGTCAAGCCAACTTGCCGCCGCGCCGAGGGCCGCCTTGGCGCGGGAACGTCGGTGGTTGGTGCGATACGTCTGCAAAAGCCGCGTGCACCGTTTCGCGACCTCCATCGAGCGGCGAGTGATGCCGTAGCAACAGCCATGCTTGCCGTCCTTCCTGTGGAGACCGCCACGCCGGCCCTCCTTCCTGTAAAGATTGACGCACGGCGCTGCAGCGCCGACCAGCTAACGCATCTGGGTGCGCTGCACCTGCAAACGCTGTGTGCACCGTCCAGCGATACCCGTGGGACGGCGGGTATGGCCATGTCAGCAGCCACGCGTGCACTCCATCCTGAACGATCTGCGTACGGCGCTGCAGCGCCGGGCAAGCAACGCATCGGCGTGCGGAACACCCGCAAGCGACCATCAACTTCACGGAGCACCCATCATGCCTGAAGACCTGACACCCAAGCCGGACCCGGCCCTGCCCGTTGCACCTCCCTTCCTGCCGTTCGCCCTGCCCGACATCGGCGACGAGGAAATCGCCGCCGTGGTCGAGTGCCTGCGCTCAGGCTGGGTCACGACCGGCCCGCGCACGCGCCAGTTCGAGCACGACTTCGCCGCCTACCTCGGCGACGGCGTGGAAGCGATCTCGGTCAACTCCGCCACCGCCGGCCTGCACCTGGCGCTTGAAGCGCTCGGCATCGGCCCTGGCGACGAAGTCATCGTGCCGACCCTGACCTTTACCGCCACCGCCGAAGTCGTGCACTACCTCGGCGCGCACCCTGTCCTGGTCGACGTCGACCCGGATACCCTCAATCTCGACCTGGCAGCGGTCGAGGCCGCCATCGGGCCACGCACGCGCGCCATCATCCCCGTGCATTACGCCGGCCTGGCCTGCGACATGGACGCCGTGCTGGCCCTGGCCGCCACCTACCAGCTCAACGTCGTGGAAGACGCAGCGCACGCCTTCCCGACGCGCTACAAGGGCCGGCTGGTCGGTACCCTGGCGAGCGACGCCACCGTATTCAGCTTCTATGCCAACAAGACCATGACCACCGGCGAAGGCGGCATGGTGGTCACCCGCGACGCCAGCCTGGCGAAGCGCGTGCGCCTGATGCGCATCCACGGCATCAGCCAGGACGCCTTCGACCGCTACACCTCGCGCACGCCGGCCTGGTTCTACGATGTGGTGGCCGCCGGCTTCAAGTACAACCTGACCGATCTGGCCTCCGCCATGGGCATCGAGCAGTTGCGCAAGATCGACCGCTTCCTGCTGCGCCGCCAGGAACTGGCGCGAGCCTACGCCATCGGCCTGCAAGGCTTGCCGCTGCGCCTGCCCTGCGCGCCCGGCCCGGGCAGCAGCCACGCCTGGCACCTGTACGTGGTGCGGCTGGAAGCTGGCGCCCGGCTCGGCCGCGACGAACTGATCGCCCGCCTCTCCGAGCGCGGCATCGGCACCAGCGTGCATTTCATTCCACTGCACCGCCATCCGTTCTGGCGCGACAGCTGCCGCCTGAGCCCGGAACAGTTCCCCGTGGCGGAGGCCAGCTTTGCCTGCATGCTGTCGCTGCCCCTGTACACGCGCATGAGCGACGCCGACCAGCAGCGCATCATCGACACCCTGCGCGAGCTGCTGACATGAGCAAGCGCCTTTTCGACATCGTGGCGGCGCTGGCCGGGCTGGTGGTGCTGGCCCCGCTGTTTGCCGTCATCGCCATCTGTATTCGATTGGACTCGCCAGGGCCGGCTTGGTTCCGTCAACAACGCGTCGGGCGTTTCGGCGTGCCGTTCGACATCATCAAATTCCGCACCATGCGCGTCGACGGCCACGGCCCCCAGCTCACCGTCGGCGCGGATGCGCGCATTACACGCATCGGCAAGTTTTTGCGCCGCTACAAGATCGACGAATTGCCGCAGCTGATCAATGTGGTCCTGGGCAGCATGAGCCTGGTCGGGCCGCGTCCCGAAGTGCCGCGCTACGTCGCCTGCTATCCGGCCGAGGTGCGCGCCGTCGTGCTTTCGGTCAAGCCGGGCATCACGGACTGGGCGTCGATCTGCTACAAGGACGAGAACGCCATCCTCGGACGCAGCGCCGACCCCGAACGGGCTTACCTGGACGTCATCCTGCCCGCCAAGCTCGACTACAACGTGCGCTATGTGCGCGAGCGCGGATTCTGGACCGACCTGCGCATCATTTTCAGCACCCTGGCCGCGCTGACGCGCCAGCGACTGCCATGAACATGCTCACGCCCCTGCTGCACCTTGGCGATCCGCGCCTGGCCATCGCGCTCGGCGCCGCCCTGTTCGCCTGGCTGCTGGCTGCCCGCGCCTGGCGCATGGCACTGTGCTGGGGCGTGCTGCTGTGCGGCGCGCTGGGACTGGTCGCTGCCAGCAAGATCTGGTTTCTCGGCTGGGGAGGCGGTGTGCCGTCGCTCGGCTTCAAGGCGCTCAGCGGCCATGCGGCCGGGGCCAGCGCCCTCTTTCCGATGCTGTTCTGGATGCTCCTGCATGGCCGCGCCGAAGGCTGGCGCCGCGCCGGGGTCGCGCTCGGCCTGGCGCTCGGCGCACTGGTCGGCGTGCTGCTGGTCGCCGACGGGCAGCACAGCCTGGCGGAAGCCGTGGCCGGGTGGATGCTGGGCGCGGCGGTGAGCCTCGCCAGCATCCGGCTCGGCGCCGCCAGCGTGCCTGCCCTGCCGCTGCACGGCCTGCTGTGGGCCGTGCCGACCCTGCTCGCCGCGGCGTGGCTGATGAAGTTCGCCCACCTCGGCTACTGGATGATCCGCGCCGCGCGCCTGCTGTCCGGCAACGCGCGCCTTTATCCGCTTTCAATCGACTAATTCAACCGGGATACCGCACCATGAACTCGCATCCGATGCCCAGCATCCGCTTCTTGAAGGAAAGCCAGTTGGGGGAAGATTCCTGGCATTCCTTGCTCATATCGCTATTGCGCGGCCTGGCGGCCATCCAGGTGGCCGCCGCCCACCTGCGCAGCGAATTTTTCCCCGGCCTGCGCACCCTGGAAAATCCGGCCTTGTGGTACCAGGGCCTGGCTTTCCTGACCGGTTTCGCGCACCAGGCCGTGGTCGTGTTTTTCCTGATCAGCGGCTGGCTGGTCGGAGGCAGCCTGCTCAACAAGCTGGGCCAGCCGCAGGCCATCAGGCTGTATGTGATCGACCGCATCACGCGCCTGTGGACGGTGTTGCTGCCCACGTTCGTGCTCATTCTTGCCGCCGGCATCGCCAGTGGCGTGATCGATCCGCGCGCACCCGATTTTTCGCCGGCCAACGACTATTCGGCGGCTGCGCTGGCCGGTAATCTGGTCGGACTGCAAACCATCGTCGTTCCTGAATTCGGAGGGAACTTCCCGCTCTGGAGTCTGTCGAACGAAACATGGTATTACGTGATGTTTCCGCTGCTGCTGATGTGCGTGGCGGCCAGTACGGGCGTGCGGCGGGCCCTGGCGGCGAGCGCCTTGCTGGTGGCAGGTGCCCTGTTGCCGGTCGAAATGGTGCTGTATTTTACGATCTGGCTGCTCGGCGCGGCGTTTTCGCGCGTGCGGGTGGAGTGCGGTGCGCCCTTGCGCATGATGCTGCTGGTGGTGCTGGCGATCGCATCGGTGGTCTTCAGGTTAAAGGGCAGCAATGACGATATGACGGTCGCGTCGTTCCCGCAGGATTTGCTGCTGAGCGTCTTGTTCCTGCTGTTTCTGTCGAGTACGGTGACCCAGCTTCCCAGGGCGCAAAAATTCGTCGGGCCGCTGCATCGGGTGGCCGTGTTTTTCTCTAATTTTTCGTTCACGCTGTATGTGGTGCACGTGCCGGTACTGGGCATCATTGGCTACCTTGGCATGACCCTGTTCGGCTGCCGGCAGCTGGCGGCGAACAGCCTGGCCGACCTGGGCGTTTACCTCGCCATGCTTGCCGTGGTGCTTGTCTCCGCGTACGGCTTTTATCTGATGTTCGAGGCACGTACGTATGCGGTGCGGCGCTCGGTGAAGAACCTGTTGATGGGAAAGGAGGCGGTAGCGCAGAAAACGGCGCCAGCGAAACAGTAAACGCGAGCACGGGTTTTGACGATTCAACCGGGCCGGCCGATCTTCATGACGTGCGATGCCGGGCGGCGCGATGCATGCCTGCGCCTCGGGGACGCGGCACGGTCCGCGCATGTGGCGGATATGGAGCATGTGGCGCATGTGGCTGATGCAGTTGACTGGGGCCGTCGTCACGGCGGATGAGGAAGGCCGAATGAGGAGCATGATCGGCTGCGCGTCAATGTCGCGCATGCCGGCAGAACGGGCGCAGGGTCGGAAGAACGGCGGATCGCTACGCTGGCTTGCGCGCCATGTAGATGAAGTGCGAGCGCAGCGGCGGCGCCAGCGTGGCAAGCAGCTCGGCCACGATGCGCGGCGCGCCCAGCAGGCGCCGCGCGATGGGCGGCGCCAGCAGCAGGCTGCGATAGTGACTTTCCGCCGCCGGCCACATGCGGCGCAGTTCGTCGCGCGTCACCCGGCGCACGTTGGGGTTGCGTGGATTGTTGTAGCGGAAGTCGAACAGCATGCACCAGCCACCGGGCGCCACGCTGCGCCACATGTCACGCGCCAGCGCCGCCCTGAGGTCCGGCGCGAGGATCGATGAGAAGACGGTATTGGCCACGGCCAGGTCGAAGCTGCCCGGCTCTGCAAAGTCGAGATCGCCAAGGTGCCAGTGGATGCCCGGCGCGCTGCGCATGCGCGCCAGCACCAGCCGCTGTTCCTGGTACTCGGTGCCCGCCAGCCTGCACGGGTCGGCGCCCCAGTCGATCAGTTGACGCAGGAAGCCTCCCGAGCCGCACCCGACATCGACCACGCGCAGCTTGCCCAGTTCCGGCCCCAGCGTGCGCGCGAGCAAGGCACCGGCAACGCGCCGCCGCGCCGCGTCCTGCTCCATGACGTCCACCCGGTGCCAGGCGTACGCGGAAATGCGCTCGTCCGCCAGCCAGTCGCGGTAGACGGAACGGATACGTTCCTGTTCCGATGAGTGATCGTCAAGAGGGTCCATGTCCACCATCTTAGCCACGATGGCATGGGCCTCCTTGACGCCGACCACAAACCGGTCAGTGCTGGTACGCCCCCATGTCAAAGCCGGTGGTCGCATTGCGCGGCTTGCCGTCGAAATCGGTCGGCGGCGCGTTGGTGGGTGTGCCTTTTCCGATGGCGGGCGAGGTCGGCCGCAGATGCAGGTCCGGCGTACCGGTGCGCGTATAGGCGACAAATTGCGGGTCGGCACTGATGGTGCCGCTGTGCGTCAATCCGTTCTTGAGTCGGAAGTTGTAGGTCGAGTTCTTGAACACCAGGTTATTCGTGTAGCGGTTGCGCGTGCCGGTCTGCCCCTGCTCCGAAATTCCCATCGCATTGTCGTACACGATGTTGTTGGCGACGATGGTGTCGTTGTTGGGGCCGGAGGTATGGTAGTAGTCGCCACCGCCGACAATGATGCCGGTGTTCGATGCGGTCACCGTGTTGTTGGTGATGATCACATTGTTCGCGTCATGCCAGAGGTGAATCGCTCCTTCGGCAACCCGGTACACCACATTATTTTTGACGGTTCCCGAGGTGCTGACGTAAATCCCCTGAACGAATCGGCAGCCCGCCGGTCCAATATCATGAACGAGGTTGCCCACCACATCGGACTTGATGCCGCGGTAGTAGCTGTCCACCCCAATGCCCGAGCCGCCCGCGCTTGTACAGGGGACGTTCTTGGCAATATGGTGAACCCAGTTACCGCGCGTCATGTCGTAGGAACCGCCGTTGTAGATGCCATGGGTCCACTTGGTGCCGCTCTGCGACGTGGTGCCATCGATGTGGAAACCGATAATGTCGGTATAGTTTCCACGGTTGTCCCACGCGGTATCGTTCGAGGAGCTTGCCGGAGGTACGATTTTCGCCCCCCATTTGGTGGTTGACACGTAATAGATACGCCCGGCCGCGGTGCCGCTGACCGTGGTCTTGAAGCCGCCCGGATAGGTGCCGGCGGCCACATGGATCGTGGTGCTGGGCAACGCGGCGCGCGAAGCCCGTGCGATCGTCCTGAAAGGCGCCGCCTTGGTACCGGCCGCGGTATCCGAGCCGGTGGTTGTCACATAATAGTTGTACGTGGTCGGTGGCGTAGTCGGCTCAGGCGTTGGTGTCGGCGTCGGTGTGGGCGTCGGCGTCGGCGTCGGCGTCGGCGTCGGCGTGGTCCCTCCCACATGCTGATAGGCGCCGATATCGATGCCGGTTTCCGCCGTGCGCGGCTTGCCGTCAAGGTCGGTGGCCGGTGCGTCCGCCACCAGTGCCGCGCCCTTGGCCGGCGACGTGCCGGCCGGCCGGTAATCGCCGCCGCCGGTGCGCACGTAGTTGACGAACTGCGGTTCGGCCGCCACCGTGCCGACCGCCTGCAGGCCGTTGTTCAGCATCACCGGCGTGCCGTTTCGGAATATCAGATTGTTGCTGTAGCGATTGTTGACGCCCGTCGACCCGACTTCCAGCAAGCCATAGCGAGCATTGTCGTAAAGAATATTATTGCTGACCCGGGTGTTGTCGTTGGGCACGCTGCCGTTGTAGCCGCCGTCGCCGCTGATCACAATCCCCGTGCTGGCATTAAACACGGTGTTGTTGACCACGATTCCCTGCGTGGCGTCATGCCACATGCGGATACCGGCATCGCTGATGGCGTACACGAGGTTGTTATCCACCCGGCTGCCAGCCGTGTTGATAAAGATGCCGAGATACGTGGGGCAGCCGGCCGGCCCGACGTCGTGCACGACATTCGCGCTGACATCGTTGGCGGTTCCCTTGTAATAGCTGTCCGAGCCGATGCCGCCGCCGCTGCCGGCGCACGGGACCGTGCGCGCGATGTGATGCACGTGATTGTTGCGCACGGTGCTGTAGGAGCCGGCGGTGTACAGGCCGAGCAGCCATTTGGTGCCGGCCTGGGCGGCGCTGCCGTCGACCTCGAAGCCGTCGATCTCCACATAGCTGCCGCGGTTGTCCCAGGCCGAGGTGGTGCTCGAGCTGGCCGGAGGAACGATTCTGGCGCCCCACTTCACTTCGGACACATAGCGGATATGCGCTTCGGCCGTGCCGCTGGCAGTGGTGCGAAAGCCCCCGGGGTAGGTCCCCGGCAGCACGCGAATGGTGACGCCCGGCGTTGCCGCCTGGGCCGCGCGGGCGATGGTCTTGAACGGCGCGGCCTGGGTGCCCGCATTGCTGTCGGCGCCGCTGGGCGAGACGAACAGGTCGAGCGGCGCCAGCGCGCCATTGTAGGTAACGGCGGCAAACTGCGGAGCCGGGGTCGCATTGTTGCCGTTGTTGCCGGTGCTGCCGCCGCAAGCGGAGAGCAGCACGGCGACGCCGCCGCAGATGCTGGCGTTGAAGCGGAAATCAGACGCAAAACTGGATAGCTTATTCATCAAAAGTTCCTCATTCAATCAAGTAAATGAATAAGGTTTGATTTGCGTCAAATGTTTAAGTTCAGTGTTTACCCAAGTAAATTTACCTGAGTAATCAAATGATCAAAGAAGTTTTCCTAAAGGGAATGTAAACGAGAAAAAACGCGACTCGCCGACGCCGGCATGTCGCGTTTCTTAGAGAGAAGACTTGTTAAGTCGGGAGGAAGGAGCCAGCCACGCCAGCAACTATTTTTACCGCAACTTGCTCAGTGCTCCAGCTGGGGCGCCTTGGTGTATTTGAACTGATACGCATAGCTGCCGACACGCAAGGCCATGTCATTGAACAGCACGCCCTGCGGCGCGATGCCGGCATGATTCAGGCGCTTGATCGATTCGGTGATCTCGCCCTCGGTCGTCACCCCGGCGCGCGCAAGGATGAACACGGCCCCGGCGTGCGCGCCGATAATGAGCGCATCCGACACCGCCAGGATCGGTGGCGTATCGATCAGCACGATGTCGTACTGGCTGCTGACCACGTCGAGCAAATTGGAAAAATTCAAGTGCTGCAAGAACTCGGACCGGTTCGGCGGCAGTGCGCCGGTCGGAATGAAGTCGAGGTTCTCCAGCACGCCCTGGTGAATCACCTCGTCCAAAGGCAGCGAACCGGCAATCGCCTTGGTCAGCCCCTGCTCGCGGCTGACGCCGAAATAGCGGTGCAGGTGGCCGTTGCGCAAATCGGCGTCGATCAGCAGCACGCGCTTGCCGCTGGCCGCCATCACGGCAGCGAAATTAACAGACAGAAACGACTTGCCAAGATTCCGCCCCGGCCCGGCCAGCATCACGATGTTGTTCTTGAGGGAAGGCATCGCATACGTCAGCGCCGCGCGAAAACTGCGCAAGCTCTCGATGGCGATGTCTTCCGGCGCCACTTGCGCCAGGATCGGCAGCACGGTGCCGCCGCGGGCCCCGCGCAGCAGGCGCTCCTGATGCGTGCTGCGGGGAATGCTGGCATACACGATCCGCGCGCCCAGCAGCGTTTCGATGCGCTGCGGATTGTCGATGCCGCCGAAAAACGCCTTGCGCGCAAACGCCAGCATCACGCCCAGAAACAGGCCGGTGACCACCGCCAGCGCCACGATCAGCGGCCGGTTCGGCTTGAGCGCGCGTTCCGGCGCCATCGGGGCATCGATCAGGCGCACGTTGCTGACCCGGCCCACGGAAATCAGGCGCAGTTGCTGGGCCGTGTTCGACAGTGCCGTGTACAGGTCGGTATTGACCTTGATTTCGCGCAGCAGGCGCGATTCGTCCTGCTCCAGCACCGGCAGGGTGCGGATCCGCCTGGCCACTTCCGCAATCTCGGCTTCCACCTCGCGCCGCTGCTGGTTGATGCCCATGATGATCGGATGGTTCTCGGTGAAGCGCGTCAGCAAGGCGGTCTTGCGCTGCTCCAGTTCGAGACGCCGGGTCTGCGCCGCGGCGGCCTGCTGCAGGCTGATGCGTGCTTCCTCGCGCATGTCGATACTGCCCTTGCTGTTACGAAAACCGTTGTACTTTTCCTCGGACTCTTCCAGCTGGCGTTTCAGCGTCGGCAACTGCAGGTTCAGGAACGCCAGCGATTTTTCGGCCTCCTCGGTCTTGCGCGCCAGGTTCTGGCGCATGTACTCGCGCCCGATTTCGCCCAGCAGGCTGTTGATGCGCTGCGCATCCTCCCCTTGCAGCCGCACTTCGATGATGCCCGACTGCTTGCCCTGCTCGGTAATCACCAGCGCCGTCTGGATCCGCTCGATCGCCGCCAGGCGCGAGCTGCGCATCAGGCGGAACTGGGCGCCCGGCTGCGCGCGCAGCCGGTCCACCCGCAACTCCAGGCTGGCACCCCCCGCCTTGGCCCTGAGCGTGGTGCCGACGGTGCCTTCATAGGCCGCCGCCAGAGCGCCGCCGGACAGGTGGTAGCGCCCGTTGCCGCGCGCGGTCAGCGTGAATTCGCGGTTGTACCAGGCTTCCGGGACCTCGAATACCGACACCTCGGCCTTCTCCGGCCCCCATACATAGCCGCCGCGCCCGAAAATGCCGGGTTCGGACAACTCGTTCGACTTGCGGTTGGCAAACCAGAACCCGACCACAGGGAAATACTTGGGCCGCACATTAATAAACAGCTGCAAGTTGTCGACCGCATGCGAAATCACCATGCGCGAGCGCAGCAGCTCCATTTCGGCAATCGCCGCCTTCTTGGTTTCAAACAGGGACGATACTTCGCTGAGGATATTCTTCGATGCATTCGGACTTTCTTCCTCGACGTGGATCATCAGGTTCGCTTCGTACACCGGGTTGACGACGAGCGCATAGATAATCGCCAGCAAGGTCACCAGCGCGGTGACCCCGCCGATCAGCCAGCGGCTGTCGTACAGGATATTCACGTAGCCCTGCAGGTCGATCTCGTGCGGCTCCGCCTCGCGCCCGGGCGGCGGGGCGGCTGGCGGCAGGCTGGGCATTGGCAGGGTATTGGGGGAAGCTGACAGCGGTTGAGCTTGGTCGGCATGGTTCATGGCAAGGTCCTTGAAGCGGGTTCAGGGGCGGCTGATATTGACCACTTGCGTCAGCGCGCCCGGGAACAGCATGCTGACGCTGCGGTACCAGTTGGCCAGCGGAGAGGCAGCCACATAGATCAGATCGCGCGGTTCGAGCTCGAAGGCCTCGGCCAGCGCCAGCGCGCCGGCGCGCCGCGCGTCGAGCTGGTAGACGCGGGTGCCGTCGACCGCCCTGCGGATTACATAGATCTGGCGCGCATCGCCGCTGAGCGGACTGATGCCGCCCGACTCGCCCAGCGCTTCGTTCAGGGTCAGGCGGCCGTCGTGCATGGTCAGCGCCTTGGGCGTGACCACCTCGCCCGAGACGAACACCTTGCTCTCGTCGCGCGAATGGACGCGCACCACGTCGCCGGGCGCCAGCAGGATGCTGCCCGGATTGATGCCGCGCGCCACCAGGCCGCGCAAGCCGACCTGGTAGCGCGCATCGCCCCGTTCCAGCACGATGCGGCTCTGGTCGGCGCTGGGCAGCATGCCGCCGGCGCGGTTGAGCGCCTCGACCAGGGTCATGGGAATATCGTTAATCGACTGCAAGCCCGGCAAGCGTACCTCGCCATCGATATACACGCGCTTGCTGCGGTAGGATTGCACGCGCAAGGTCACCAGCGGATTGGTGATGTAGCGCGCCAGGCGCTTGGTCAGCAGCGCGCGCGCCTCATCCTCGGTCAGCCCGGCCAGGGTGAGCGCACCGGCGAACGGGAACTGCACCCGCCCGTCGTGGTCCACCACGAAGCCGGCCGGCGGCGCGCCCGGGCTCTGGGCATCGGCCGCCGTGGCCGAGGCGGCCACGCCCTGGCCCGCCAGTTCCGGATGGTCCCACACCACGATCGACAGGATGTCGCCGCGGCCGATGGCGTACGGCGGCGGATTGCGCACGATCAGGTGGGCCACGCTTTCGCTGCTGCGCCGGGCGCGCAAGGCTTTCTCGGCGTCAATCAGCTGCGCGGTAATCAGCTGGGTGGGCGGCGCCGGCTCGCCGGCGATGCCCGAACGCGGGTCGCCGGTGATGCGGAAGCCGGCGCAGCCGGCCAGGCTGGCCAGCAAAAGCAGGGCTGGCAGCGTTCTCAGGAGGGATGTGTGTGTTTTCATGGTGCTTATCAAAATAAACATTGTCCAGTTCAGAGTAAGTGAGCGCACCCGGCCGGGTCTTGCTGCACATCAAACCCCGGCTGCGAGAATTTTTTTACAGCAGTGGCGACAGGAAAAACCTTTTTCTGGCAAGCTCATGGTTAAATGCGACCGATTTCATCTCCGTACAAAACGACCCATGTCCCAAGCCTTGCCCCCGCCTGACCCGAGCCCGTCCGGCGCCGCCGAACTGGCGGCCGTCCGCCAGGCCGCCGATGAACTGCGCTCCAGCGAGGCGCGCTACCGCTCGCTGGTGCAGGCCAGCAGCACCATCATGTGGCTGGCCTCGGCGGCCGGCCGTCTTGAGGGCGCCCAACCGAGTTGGACTATATATACCGGGCAGTCCAGCGATCAGTTCGACGGCTGGGGGTGGCTCGACGCCATCCATCCCGACGACCGCGACCGCACGGCCGCCGCCTGGCGCGCCGCGCTCGACGCCAGCAGCATGTACCAGATCGAACACCGCGTGCGCCGCGCCGACGGCCAGTACCGCTACATGAATGCGCGCGCGGTGCCGATTTTCGACGCCGCCGGGGCCATCACCGAGTGGGTCGGCATCCATATCGACATCGACGAACGCAAACGGGTCGAAGAGCGCCTGCGCCTGCTCGACGCCATGAGCCAGGCCACCCGCAACGCGGACGACCCCAAGACCATCATGGAGGTCACCACGCGCCTGCTCGGCCAGCACCTGAGCGTCACGCGCTGTCCTTACGCCGACGTGGAAGGCGACAACGACCGCTTCACCATCCGCCACGACTGGACCGCGCCCGGCGCCATGAGCACCGTCGGGGTCTACTCGCTCGACCTGTTCGGTACGCGCGCCGCCAGCGACATGCGCGAAGGACGCACCCTGCGCATCTGCGACGTCGACCGCGAACTGGACGAAGCCGGCGGCGGCGCCATGTTCAACGCCATCGCTTGCCGTGCCATCATCTGCTGCCCGCTGGTCAAGGAAGGCAAGCTGGTAGCGATGATGGCGGTGCACCAGGACCGTCCGCGCCAGTGGACCGATGCCGAAGTGGCGCTGGTCGAACAGACCGTCGAACGCTCGTGGGCTCACATCGAACGGGCACGCGCCACCGAAGCGCTGCGCGAGGCCGACCGCCGCAAGACCGAGTTTCTGGCGATCCTCGCGCACGAACTGCGCAATCCGCTCGCCCCCATCCGCAACGGCCTGCAGGTCATGCGCATGGCCGAACATGACCAGGCCACCGTGGCGCGCGTGCGCGACATGATGGAACGCCAGGTCACGCAGATGGTCACCCTGGTCAACGACCTGCTCGACATCGCCCGCATCACGCGCGGCAACCTCGAACTCAAGCCGGTGCGCGTCGAGCTGCGCGAACTGATCGCCAGCGCCGTCGAAACGTCCATGCCGCTGATCGACGCCAACCGCCACGCGCTGACGGTCGACGTCGCGCCTGAGTCGCTCATGCTCGACGCCGACCCGACCCGCATCGCCCAGGTGATCGGCAACGTGCTCAATAACGCGGCCAAGTACACGCCGGCCGGCGGGCGCATCACGCTGGCGGCGTGGCGCGATGGCGCGCAGGCGGTGCTGTCGGTGCGCGATACCGGCATCGGCATCCCGCCCGAATCGGCGCTGACGGTGTTCGAGATGTTTTCGCAGGTGGGCGCCTCGCTCGACCGCGCCCAGGGCGGACTTGGAATCGGCTTGTCGCTGGCGCGGCGGCTGGTGGAACTCCATGGCGGCACGATCGACCTGGTACGCGACGAGACGGTCAGCGGCAGCCGCTTCGACATCCGCCTGCCGCTCGCGCCCGACGTGGCGGCGCAGGCGCCCGGCGCCGGCGTGATCGCCGACACGCGCTCAAGCGGCCTGCGCGTGCTGGTGGTCGACGACAATCTCGACGCCGCCGACATGCTCTCGGAGCTGATGGACATCATCGGCCACACCAGCCGCGTCGCCAACGACGGCCCGCGCGCATTGGCGCTGGCCGAACAGTTCCGGCCCGAGGTGGTTTTTCTCGATATCGGGATGCCCGGCATGAATGGCTATGAAGTCGCGCGAACGCTGCGCACCATGGCGCACCTGGAACCGCTGGTACTGGTCGCGCTGACCGGCTGGGGCGACGATAACGACCGCGCGCGCAGCAAGGAAGCAGGCTTCGACCATCACCTCATCAAACCGGCCAACCTGGAAGCGGTCGAACGGCTGCTGGCCGGCCTGGTGGCCAGCCGCAAAGGCTAACGCAGTTCTTCCATCAGCTTGAGGTTCTCGCCGAACTGCCATACGCGGCGGATATCGATCACGTCGTAGCGCGAGGCGATATTTGGCGGGAACGGCGAGTAGCGCGCGTTGACGCGCACGATGCGCAGCACCGCTTCATCCATGTCGGCGCGGCCGCTCGAACGCAGGATCGTCACGTCCTGCACGGTGCCGTCGCTGCGCACCGCCACGTTGACCAGTGCGTGGGTATGCTCGACGTCGGCCCAATCGCGTGGATAATTCGCACTGCCATTGCGTTGGATCTTCTGGCGCCAGCTTTCCACGTACATGCGCAGCGGCACATCGCGTTCGGCCGCGCCGACGGCGACACGGCGCTCGTCGCGCATTGGCGGTGGCGGCGTGCCGGAGAGGATATCGAGGCCCTTGACCATCTCGCGCGCGCGGTTCGACAGGTCGCTCCCCAGCAGGTTCTTGGGGACGATGATTTTGCCGCCCGCGCCGCTGCCGGCGCCCGCCGCGGTGCCGCCCGGCGGCGTGTTGGCGGCCTGACTGCCGCCGCCTTCGGGTCCGCGTTGCAACGCGGCTTGCTGGGCGGCTTGCGCGGCCTGGGCTGCTTGCGCGGCTTGCTTCTGAGCGGCTTGCTCGGCCAGTTTCTGTGCAGCCTGCTGTTCCGCCAGCTTTTGCGCGGCTTGTTGCTCCGCCAGTTTTTGTGCGGCCTGCTGTTCCGCCAGCTTCTGCGCAGCTTGTTGCTCCGCCAGTTTCTGCGCAGCCTGTTGCTCCGCCAGTTTCTGTGCGGCCTGTTGCTCCGCCAGTTTCTGTGCGGCCAGTTGATCGGCTTTCTGACGGTCCGCCTTCACCTGCTCGGCGCGCAGCTGATCGGCCTTCTGGAGCTCCAGCTTCTGCTGGGTGGCCACTTGCTCCGCCTTCTGCTGTTCGACCTTGAGCGCCGACGCGCGTTCGCGTGCCGCGTCAGCCTCCACCTGCGCCTGCTGCGCCAGTCGCGCCTGCTTCTCCAGTTCCTCAGAAGCCTCGGCCGCCGCTTTTTCCTGCTGCTGGCGTACCTGCAGCTCGGCCAGCTTGCGCTCCTTCTCGTCCTCTTCCAGCTTGCGCTGCGCCGCCAGCCGCTCGGCTTCCTCCTCCTGGCGCCGGGTCTCGGCCAGCTGGGCCGCGCGCGCCGCCTCTGCGGCCTCGGCGGCACTGGTTGCTTCGGTGCCATCGTCGGTGCCGTGCTGGGCTTCCTTGAGGTCGATGGTTTTCTGCTCGGCCTCTTCCGGGCGCGGCATCGGCACCGAAAAATCGTTCACGATCACGTCCTGGGCGATGACGCGGGTATCCATTGCCAGCGCATCGCTGGCCGGCAAAGGCGGACTGATGCGTTTGGCCTTGCGCGGCTTGTCCTTCTTCACAGCCAGTCGCGGCGTGGCGGGAGCGGGAACGGGCGCCGGCGCCGGATCGACCAGGCGCATGCCGGTTGCCGGCGCTGGCGGCGTCACGGCGTCGGGAAGGGGCAATGGCGGAAGCGGGACCGCGGGTGCAACCGGTGCCGGCGGCGTCGGCGTGGGTGCGGGCGGGGTGGCCACATCAGCCAGGCGCACCTCGATCGGCGTCGCCGAACCGGGCAAGCCGAGCGCGGGAATGCCGAACTGGAGCGACAGGATCAGGCCGTGCACCAGCAGCGAAACGAGCACGGCGCCGGCCAGGCGGCGCTTGCCCTGGTCGCGCGGCGCACGGCGCGGCCCTACCGCGCCAGGACGCATGCGACCATATCGTTACGCCAAATCGCCGCTGATGCCATACCTGCCCCTGCCCAAAATTCGTTAATAGCCCCCGAATTCTAAGCGAAAAGCCCCTTTTGCTGAGGAATAAGCTTGCGTCCCGTGCACACCCGGGTCAGGCGGCGAGCGCCGCGTCGGTGACCAGGGCCGCTTGCGGCTGGTCGAGGTAGTAGCCTTGTGCGTAGAGCGGCAAACCGGCAATGTCCTCGGCAGAATCAATCGCCGGCGCCGTTTCGACCCGCTTGAAAATCAGCTTCACGCCGGCCGCCCGGGCCGCGTCCAGCAGCGGGGCGAGCGAGACGCCGCCCGACAGATAGCGCGCATCGAGTTTGATCGCGAGCGGCCTTTGCCCGGCCACCATCGCCTGCGCCTGCGCCACCGAGGCCGCATTGAGCGCCAGCCGAAAGCCGTTGCGGCGGTAATTGTCGGCCACGTAGTTCAGCAGCCATCCCTGCTGCGGCGTGGTCGCGGGCAGTTGCAGCACGATGCGGCCGAGCGGCAAATCGAGCGCGTCGAGAATGCGCTTGAAGGCATGCCCATGGTTGCTGCTGACCGCACTGAGCAGCCGGTCGTGCACGTTCAAATACAGGTCGCTCTGCCCTGTCTCGTCCTGGCGGAAGAAATTGATCGCGTGCAGCATGCGGCACAGCCGGTCGAGCTCGATCGACTCGTCGTCGCTGGCCGCATGGTCGAGCAGTTTCCACAGCGACAGTCCGGCATCCCCCGCCGAGGCACTGCGCGCCAGCCCTTCGTAGGCCACGATGCGGCTGCTGCCGAGCGCGCGGATGGGCTGGAAAGCGCTGGTGATGGTGCAGTTGAAATACTTGCCCTGAGCGCGGCCCGCCGAGTCCAGCCACACGCTGCTGGCCGGACGGTCCGGGTCGGACAAATGGGCCAGGTAAGTGTTCAAGGTAGGGAAAGGCATTGCATGTCCCGCTATCGGTATAAAGCGGAAAGTCTAGCCTTGCGCCTTTCGCCGGCGAAGGAATCGTTTCGCCAATCGATATGCGGGCGGCGCATATCGCTCCCGGGTTGTTATGCGCAAAATGCATCTATCGAAACGCGAAATCATTCGTTTGCAGATGCACCCGGCCGCACTACGCTAGGGGCGACTGATGCAGAATGGAATCGACGCCCATGTGTGAATTACTCGGAATGAACAGCAGCAAGCCAGCGGCGCTGAACTTCAGCTTCGCCGGTTTCAGCGAGCGCGGCGGGCGAACCGGCGAGCATCGCGACGGCTGGGGCATCGCCTTCCACGAGCCGGCCGGCTGCCGCCTGATCATCGACGACCGCCCGTCCATCGACTCGCCGCTGGCGCACGCCCTCAAGCACAATCCGGTCAAGGCCAAGAACGTGGTGGCGCATATCCGCAAGGCGACCGAGGGCGAGGTGGCGCCGCAGAACAGCCATCCCTTCACCCGCGTGCTGTGGGGCACGACCTGGTCGTTTGCCCACAACGGCAACCTGAGCACCTTCCGCCCGGCGCCCGATGCCCATTTCGTACCGGCCGGCGAAACCGACAGCGAGCGCGCCTTTTGCTACCTGCTGGCCGGCCTGCGGCGCCGTTTTCCGGTGCAGCCGCCCTCGCGCGCGGCCCTGTTTGCGGCGGTGCAGACCATGGCGGCGGTGATCGCGCGCCACGGCACCTTCAATTTCATCGTCTCGAACGGCGACTTTTTGCTGGCCCACTGCTCGACCCAGCTCCATTACGTGGTGCGGGCCTACCCGTTCGCCAGCGCCAGCCTGGTCGATTGCGACCTGCAGATCGATTTTCGCCAGCATAACCATCTGGACGACCAGATCGTCGTGATCGCCACCCTGCCCCTGACCACGGGCGAGCAATGGCACCGTTTCGAGCCGGGCGAACTGAAACTGTTTTGCGGCGGCGCGCCGCAGGCGGTCCACCCCGGACCCGGCAGCGACAGCGGCAGCAAACCGCTGCGCCTGCTCATGAGTTATTAATCAGTTACTGAATCACCCTCCCCCACCAACGTAAAGGAACAGCATGGCTATCTCGGAAATCAATGTGCGCAATCAGTTCAGGGGCAAGATCAAGGAAATCATCGCCGGGCCGGTGGTATCGGAAGTCGATGTCGAGACGGCGCACGGCATCGTCACCTCGGTCATCACCAGCCGCTCGATCCAGGATCTGGACCTGAAGGTCGGCAGCGAAGTCATCGCCCTGGTCAAATCGACGGAGGTCTCGATCGCCAAGATTCAGTAGGCCGCCCTCGTCCGCCACGGCAAGGTATGATGGCGGCATGAAGATTGGCTTCCTGCTGCTGTCATCCCTGTTTTCCTGTGCCCTGGTGCTGCCCGCGCGTGGCGCCGACCTCGTGTTCGGCGTCTCGACCGGCAGCGCCATGCCCATGACCCGCTTCCACCAGGACGAACTGACCGGCGGCCTGCTCAAGGATGTCGGCGACGCCCTGGCGAGTGAACTGAACGTGCGCCCGCGCTACCTGACCTTGCCGCGCAAGCGGGTTGAAGCTGCGCTGGAAAACGGCACGGTGGACCTGCTGTGCGACCTGCGTCCCGAATGGCTCGACGGCAAGCGCTGGCAATGGTCGGACACCGTCTTTTCCAACAAGCAGATCATTGTCGGCCGCGTTGACACCCCGCCCCTGGCCACCCTGCGCGAACTGGCCGGCGCGCGCACCGGCACCATCACCGGCTACCGCTATCCCGCGCTGGAACGCGAACTGGGCCGGCAATTCGTGCGCGACGACACCGCCAGCGACGACCTGAACCTGCGCAAGCTGCTGCGCCGCCGCTTCGATTACATGCTCACCAATTCCCTGTATTACGATTACCAGCGGCGCGCCCACGCCGAGCGCGTGCGCCTGAGCCGCACGGCCCTCACTGTCGAACATTTTGACACGTACTGCGCGCTGCCGCCCAGCGGCAAGCTGACCCTGGCGCAAGTCAACCGCGCCCTGCTGGCGCTACGCAAGAATGGCAAAATGCAAGCCATTCTCGAGAGCTACCAGCCCGCCAACTGAACCGTTCAGGCCGCTTGTGCGGGATCAAGGCCGCGCACCCGACCGCATTTAGTATGACCTGACGTCCATCACGCGCAGGCCAGCCATGCCTTCCCTTTCTCCAAGCGTTCCGTCAACCGCTTTCGACAGCCAGCATTTCCGCCAGGCGCTGTCGCAGTTCGCCACTGGCGTGACCATCGTCACCGCCGCCCTGCCCGGCGGCCGCCTGGTCGGCGTGACCATCAATTCCTTCAATTCGGTGTCGCTCGATCCGCCGCTGGTGTTGTGGAGCCTGGCGCACAAGGCCAGCAGCATGGCCGCGTTCGAGGCGGCCGCCGGCTACGTCATCAACGTGCTGGCCGACGGCCAGGCCGATCTGGCGCAACGCTTCGCCCGATCCGGCGACGACCGCTTCGACACGGTCGACTTCACGCTCTCGCCGCAAGGCATGCCTGTGCTGGCCGGCACCGTTGCCTCATTCGAGTGCCGCCCGCGCAGCCGCTATGTCGAGGGCGACCATGTCATTTTCGTCGGCGCGGTCGAGCGCTGCCAGTTTCATCCGCACCGGTCGCTCGGGTTTCACCGCGGCCGGTTTATCGCCATCAGCTGACCGGGTGCCGCCATGAGCCATAACCTGCTAACCTTTGTCAACCACGCCTGCTTCCACCTCGCCAACGACAACACCGTGCTGCTGGCCGATCCCTGGGTCGAGGGGCCGGTCTTCAACAACGGCTGGAGCCTGCTCGACACCAGCACCTCGAACGCGGCGCTGATCAGGGATATCGCCGCGCTCAAGCGCAACACCTTCATCTGGTTTTCGCACGAGCATCCCGACCATTTTTCGGTGCCCTTCGTCAAGCGGCTGCGGCGCGACTTTGCCGGCAAGGTGACCATGCTGTTCCAGCACACCAAGGACAAGCGCGTGGTCAACTTCTTGCGCAGCAATGGCTTCGATGTCATCGAATGCCTGCCCGGCGTGCCGGTCGCGCTCGACACCGACATGCGCATCACCGTGTTTCCCCACGCCGACGGCGATTCGTACTGCCTGGTCAGTTCGGGCGGGCGCCACCTGCTCAACCTGAACGATTGCGCCCTGGCCAGCGCCGCCCAGTGCGCGCTGGTGAAGTCCAGCATCGCGCTGCTGTGCGACCGGGTCGATGTCCTGACCACCCAGTTCGGCTACGCCAACTGGGTCGGCAACCCGTTCCAGGCCGAACAGCGCTGCGCCGCCGCGGCCGAAAAGCTGCACCGCATCAAGCTGCAGATCGATGCCTTCACGCCCAAAATCACCGTGCCTTTCGCTTCCTTCGTCTCCTTTGCCCACATCGACAATTGCTACATGAACGACCACCAGAACACGCCGCGCCGCGTGGCGCAGTGGGCGCGGCTCTCGCGCGCTACCGATTCGGTGCGCTTCCTGCAGCCGGGCGATACCATCGCGCTGGGGGTGGACACGGCCGAAAGCCTGGCCTGGGCCAGCGACGCCGCCGTCGAGCACTGGGAGCGGCTGCTGGCGGTGCCGTGCGACCTGCTGCCATCCGAGCCGCCCGCCACGCCATCCCAGGTGCGCGTCGCCGTCGAGAAATACCGCAAGGGCGCCAACGCCAACCTGCTGGGGCTGCCCTGCCTGCTCGAACTGGTGGGACTGATCAAACCGCTGGTCATCCGCATTCCCGACATCGCCATGACGATCCGCGTGTCTTACCTGCGCGGCTGCACCGCGCTGCACGACGACGAGTTCGCGGATATTTCAATGACCTCGCCCAGCGCGGTGTTCCTGTTTGCCAATGAATACGGCTTCAACACGACCCACGTCAACGGCCGTTTCCGGGCCAGCGACAGCGGCGCGGTGCAGCGTTTCAGCCGCTTTTTCATGCCGCAGAACCTGGGCCGCCAGGGCTATGGCGTGCAGCATCCGCTGGCCACGCTGCGCTACCTGGCCGCCGGCCTGATAAGCCGGCTGCTGAGGCGCCTGGCCGCCATGCAGCGGCGCGTGGCGAAGTAAGCCACAACGCCGTAAATACTTCTTCGCAGCAAGTTCGGCCCATGGTACATTTTCTCCAGCAGCTACCCATTTCGGGTGACGCTCAACAGGGAGATGACCATGAAAGCCATGATAAGGGCCGTACTTGCCGGCGCCGCGTTCACGCTCACGACGTCCTTTGCCGCGCAGGCAGCCGACACTACCGCCGATGCGGTCGCCATGGTGGACAAGGGCGTGGTCTTCCTGCAAAAGAATGGCAAGGACGCGCTGATCGCCGCCATCAACAGCAAGAATCCCGAATTCGTCAACGAGACCACCTACCTGACCATGCGCGCCCTCGACGGCACCCAGCTGGCGCACCCGACCAATCCCAAGCTGGTCGGCAAGAACATGGTGGTGCTGCCCGATGCCGACGGCAAGCTGTTCCGCAAGGACATCATCGACCAGGCCAAAAAGGTTGGCAAGGGATGGGTCGATTACCGGTACAACAACCCGACCAATGGCCAGATCGAGAAGAAATCGACGTATTTCCTTAAGAGCGGCGATGTCATTCTTGAGGCGGGGATTTACAAGGGCAAGTGAGGCAAAGTTCACCTCCGTCGTTTCTGGCAATGCCAGGAACGACGGAGCTGAGAATAGCGTCTACCCGACCTCAAATCGACTATTTTGGCATGAGCACCTTGCGCGATTGGTCAGACCACTTTAGAATGGCCTGACCAAAAGATGTGCAGGCCTCCATGCTCCAGAACGTCACACTTGCTCCCGACAGCTCCCTCGCGCACGAACCGCGGCTGTACCGCATTGTCGCCGGTCGCATCGAGGAACTGATCCGCGACCAGGCGATCGGCGCCGGCGAACGCCTGCCGCCCGAACGCGAGATGGCGACCCGCCTGGCCGTCAGCCGCGCCTCCCTGCGCGAAGCCCTCATCGCCCTCGAACTGCGCGGCGTCGTCGACGTGCGCGGCGGCTCCGGGGTCTACGTCAGCCGCATCCAGCCACCCCGCGCCGAACTTGAAGAAGCCGGCCCCGGCCCGTTCGAGGTGCTGGCCGCGCGCCGCCTGGTCGAAGCCGAGGTGTGCGCCAGCGCCGCCCGCATGGCCAGCGACAGCGCCATCGACGCCATCCGCACCGCCGTCATCGACATGGAACGCCAGCACGACAATTACAGCAGCAACGAGCAGCTCGACCGCAACTTCCACCTGGCGATCGCCCGCGCCACCGGCAACAGCGCCATGGTCGGCGCGGTCGACCACCTGTGGAAGCAGCGCGGCCGCCTGTGGCACAAGCTCAAGGAACATTTCCAGACCGAAGAACTGCGCCAAGCCACGCTGCTCGACCACCGCCGCATCCTCGATGCGATCGTGGCGCGCGACCCGGCCGGCGCGCACGCCGCCATGCGTGCCCACCTGGAACGGGTGACACGCACCTTTTCGCGGGGATAAACACAGAACCATCCATATCAGCAGGCAGCAGGCGCAAAGAACGCCGCGCCACCAGGACCACCATTATTGACCACGTCGACCCCGGCTCACGCCTTCGTCGCCATGGCACAGGATACGCGAGGTGTCCTGACCAGCTTCCGCGCCGGCTTCCGCGCCGCGGCCGGAGGCTTCTAATGTCAAACAATAATCCGCAGGAGACCGTCCCACATGAACAAGCAAACCAGCTCGACCCACTCGAAACTCGTGTTGTCGTCCATCACCCTTGCGGTGCTGACGATGATGAACCAGGCCGCGGCCCAACAGCTTGACGCCGGCATGCAGCGCATCGAAGTGACGGGGTCGAGCATCAAGCGCCTGGCGACCGAGATGGCCCTGCCGGTATCGACCATCAAGGCCGAGGAATTCGCCAAGCGCGGCATGACCAGCCTGGCCGACGTGATGATGGCGCTGCCGCAATCGAACTCGCTGGCGCCGTCCAACGCCGGTTCCGGCACCAACATCAACCTGCGCGGCCTGGGCGTGAACCGCACCCTGGTGCTGCTCAACGGCCGCCGCCTGGCCAACGAAGCGATCGCCGACGGCTACGCCAACCTCGACGTCATTCCGATGAGTTCGCTCCTGCGGGTGGAAATCCTGCGCGACGGCGCCTCCTCGATCTACGGTTCGGACGCCATCGGCGGCGTGGTCAACTTCATTACCAGGAACAGCGTCGAAGGCGGCAGCATCACCGCCCAGTACGTGCAGCCTGAAAAATCGGGCGGCGGCGACGAGCAGCGCCTGTCCGCCACCTTCGGCAAGGGCAACCTGGCCACCGACGGCTGGAATCTGTACGCCACCATCGATGGCCGCCAGCGCAGCCGCCTGGCCGCGCGCGACCGCGCCGAACTGAGCTCGCCCGAACTGCTGGCCAGCATCGGACGCGCCCCGACCCTGGGCAGCGGCGGCTACGCTTCCCCGGCCAATTTCACCACCGCCACCAACAAGACCGCCGCCAACCCGTACTACAAGTCCGGCTGCCAGGCGCCCTTCTCGATCCAGGGCGCCAAGAACACCTGCATCATCGACAGCAACGAATACGGCACCGCGCTGCACGAAACCAAACAGCTGACCTTCTACGCGCGCGGCACCAGACAGATCTCGGACGACCACACGCTGAGCCTGGACTACATGCGCGGCGAGTCGGCCATCATCTCGGCCCGTAATCCGACCAACAGCGTGACCGCCAAGGGCGTCGCCGCGCGCGTGCCGGCCACCAGCAAATGGTATCCGGGCGGCGCCGGCGGCGTGCCCGCCGTGGCCGGCCTGAAAGGCGAACCGCTGATCGTGACCTGGAGCGTGGCCGACCTGGGCCGGGCCAGCAACAAGGATGTGCAGCTGAACCAGCGCCTGGCGCTGGTCGATGAAGGCAAGATCGGCGAGTGGGATTACAAAGCCGGCCTGGTCTACGGCCACAGCGGACGCAAGAACTACTACAACACCGGTTATGTCAGCGGTCCCGGCCTCAACAGCGGCCTGGCCAGCGGCGTGCTCAACCCCTTCGGCCTGCAGGACGGAGCCGGCAAGGGCTACCTGCGCGATATCTCCGTCGACGGCCAACTGAACCGCGATTCGACCAGTACCTTCGCCGGTGTCGACGCCACCGCCAGCCGCTCGCTGATGCAACTGCCGGGCGGCGCGCTGGCGATGGCGGTCGGCATCGACATCCACCGCGACACCACCGAAGACACGCGCCTGGGCATCACCAACGAGGTCAGCTACGCGAATGCCTCGTCCTCGCACGGTAACGGCGCGCGCAACGTCTCGGCCCTGTACGCCGAGCTCGATATCCCGATCAGCAAGCAACTGACCGTCAACCTGGCCGCGCGCGACGATTATTTCAGCGACTTCGGCAACACCTTCAACCCGAAAGCGAGCTTCCGCTACGAGCCGTCGAAAACCCTGATGTTCCGCGGTTCGGCCAACACCGGTTTCCGTGCGCCGACCCTGTTCGACCGCTACGGCTACCGCCTGCCGGGCGCCAACGGCAACACCTCCGGCAAATGGGATGATCCAACGCTGTGCCCTGGCGGCAAACCGGGCGTGGCCGGCAGCGGCACCGCCGTGGCGGGCGCTGTGGCCTCGGAAGTGTGCAATGTGGCCCTGCCCAAGCAAACCGGCAGCAACGACCAGCTGACCCCGGAAACCTCGCGCGGCTGGACCCTGGGCCTGGTGGTGGAACCGGTCAAGAACCTGACCGTCTCGCTCGACTACTGGAACATCCGCATGAAGGACATGCTGGCCAACCTGCCGGAGCAAGTCTACTTCCAGGACCCGGTCAAGTACAAAGAGCTGTTCGTGCGTAATCCCGACGGCACCCTGGCCTACATCAAGAACGTGACGATGAACCTGGGCGGCCAGAAAACCTCCGGTATCGACCTGACCGCCAACTACGCGCTGCCGCGCATGGATATCGGCGAGTTCAAGTTCCAGCTCGACGGCACCTACCTGACCCAGTTCGACAACCAGCTCGAAAAAGACAGCAAGTTTGTCTCCAACGTCGGCCGCTTCGGCCTGGCCAGCAACGGCACCACCAGCAGCTTCCCGATCATCACCTACCGCTGGAAGCACACGCTGACAACGAGCTGGAAGCGCGGCGACTGGAGTTCGCAGCTGACCCAGAACTACAACTCGCACTACGACGACCAGAACCTGGTGGCGCCCGAATATCACCGCGAGATCAAGCCGTACGCGGTCTGGAACCTGACCGGCACCTACAGCGGCTTCAAGAACATCAGCATCGTGGCCGGCGTGACCAACATGTTCGATGAAAATCCGCCGGTCACCAACCACAGCGGCTACACCTTCGGCTACCTGAGCAGCGCCGCCAATCCGATCGGCCGCTCGTACAATCTGCGCATGACGTACAGCTTTTAATCGACAACTTCTGATCAGGCAGGAACTTTCATGAACAAGCATTCGATCGACACCCGGCGCCGCGCCCTCCTGCGCGGCGCCGGGGCCGCCGGCCTGGCCCTGGGCGGCGGCGGCATCACCCTGCCGGCCCTGGCCGAAGACAAACCGTCCGACCCATGGCAGCAGGCGCACGCCATTGCCAGGCGTTTCAAAACGCCGCTGGTATTTCGCAAGCAGGACTTCATGATCACCGCGCACGGCGCCAAGCCGTGCAAGGTGACCACCGTCAAAGGCTTCATCGGCCACCACGAAGCGGGCATGGTCAAAACGCCCGCCGCCGGCGCGCACGACTGCTATCCGGCCATTGCCGCGGCGATTGCCGCCTGCGCCAAGGCGGGCGGCGGACGGGTGATCATTCCCGCCGGCGCCTGGCTGTGCAAGGGCCCGATCGTGCTGCGCTCGAACGTGCATGTGCACCTCAAGTCCGGTGCGCACGTGTTCTTCAGCAACGACCCTGACGATTTCGCCAAATACGGCGAAGTCGACTGCGGCCCCAACGGCAAGCTGACCCTGTCGCGCTGGCAGAGCAACGATTGCCTGAACTATTCGCCGCTGGTGTACGCGCACAAGCAGAACAATATCGCCCTGACCGGCGAGGACTGGACCAGCATTCTCGACGGCCAGGGCGGCGTGCCGCTGGGCGGCGGCGACTGCTGGTGGGACTGGAAGGTCAAGCGCAGCGGCGCCAGGGAACTGGCATCGCAGGTGGCCGTGAACCCGGCCAATCCGCCCAGCATCCTGAGCGTGGCGCCGAACCTCACCCCGGCCCAGGTCAAGCTGATCGAAGGCGACAGCAGCCGCTGGCGCCACGATGAAGCTTACCTGCCCTCCTTGTCGGAAGCCGGCGTGCCGGTCGGCAAGCGCGTGTTCGGCCGCGGCCACTACCTGCGCCCGTGCATGATCGAGTTCATCGACTGCACCAGGGTGCTGCTCAAGGGCTACCAGGTCAACCAGGCACCGTTCTGGCTGCACCACCCGGTCGCTTGCCGCGACCTGGAAATCCGCAAGGTCCACATGGACAGCATGGGCCCGAACAGCGATGGTTTCGATCCGGAAGCGTGCGACAACGTGCTGGTCGAAGACTGCACCTTCAACACCGGCGACGATTGCATCGCCATCAAGGCCGGCAAGAACCTCGATACCCAGCATGGCCCGACCCGGAACGTGCTGATCCAGAACTGCATCATGAACAGCGGCCACGGCGGCGTGACCCTGGGCAGCGAAATGTCGGGCGGCATCGAGCATGTGTACGCGCAGGACATCGAGTTCCGCAACGTGAACTGGGCCACCAGCCCGCTGAGCACGGCCATCCGCATGAAGACCAATATGAACCGCGGCGGCTTCCTCAAGCATTTTTACGTGCGCAACGTGACGATACCGAACGGGGTGCAGACCACGCCGCATTTTTACAATCCCCTGCCCGGCTCGCCTATCGCACCGAAATCGGTATCGTCCTCGGCCGGCGCGGTCGTCACCATCGATTGCGATTACGCGCCGACCGCCGACAACGTGCGCACGCGCCCGCCGGTGGTATCGAACGTGCACATCTCGAACGTCAAGGTCGGCAACGTCAAGACCAAGGCCGGCACCTTCTCGTGCTACCAGGCCATCATGCTGCTCGGTCCGGTCGCCTTCGATTACAACGGCAACGACCCGTCGCTGATCGTGCCGATCACCGACATCACGATCACCGACTGCGACTTCGGCACCCCGGCCAATGCCGACAATCCCTGGTTCGCCTACAACGTGAAGTCGGCAAAACTGACCAACGTGACCATCGGCGGCAAGGTGTACAACACCACCCTGACGGCGTAAGCCATCCTGTTTTTGACGAGGAAATAACGATGTAGCCTGCTGTTTCACTTTACTGGACGACAAAAAAATGAAAACAAAAACAATGTTGGAGACACTCGCGGTCGTGGCACTGATCGCGGGACAAGCACACGCGGCGCCCCTGCCGCTGCAGCACACCACCATCAGCGCGACCTATAACGGGTCCGCTGACGGCATGCTGGGACTGGACCAGCTGTTCGCCCCCGTTCCCGGGTCGAACGTCACGGCAATCGATCCCGGCGGCGCCAACGGGGTCGAGTTTCTCAGCGCCGACTTCCTGTTCGGCATCGATTTTGCCGAAGACGGCGTGCTCACGGTGTTTAACAATGGACCGGTGAGCGCGGGGCCGTACAGCATGCGCTTCGATTTCGGCGCCAGCCTGGCCGCGCCATTGACCCGCTTCACGCTGATCGACAGCGCCGCCGTGGGCGGCCTGCCGGTGCTGAACCTGATCGATGGCCATAGCATCAGCCTCGATCTGTCCGCGCTCGACTGGGGCGCCGGCTTCAACAGCTTCAGCGCGCGCCTCGAAGCGGCGCCCTCGCCCGTGCCGGAACCGGCCAGCGTCACGCTGATGCTGGCCGGCTTTGCCGCCATCGCGATCGTGCGCCGCCGCGCCCCCAAAGCCTAGTCACCGGAGAATCCAATGAATGAAGCACCGATCAGGGCCGCTGCTCTCAGCGCCGCCCTGCTGATGGCGGCCGCCTGTAGCCAGGCCCAGGCAGCCGTCGATCCCGCGCGCCAGAGCGCTCCCGCCGACGGCTGGGCCAGCCAATCCGGCGGCACCGTGGGCGGCGCCAGCGCCGTTCCCGAACAGATTTACACCGTGGCCGACCGCGCCCAGCTGCTCGCCGCCCTGCGCAACGGCGGCAACAGCAGCAAGATCATCAAGCTGACCGGCATGATCGACATGAGCGGCGGCATTCCCTACGTCAGCACCGGCGACCAGGCCGCGCGCGGCGCCATCCGCCTCGGCAGCAACACGACACTGATCGGCGCGGGGGCCAATGCCGGCATCGTCAACGGCCATATCGCGGTACAAAACGTCGAGCAGGTGATCATCCGCAACCTCAAGATCATGAACCCCTGCGACGCCGGCCCCATCTGGGACCCGCTCGACGGCGCCAGCGGCAACTGGAATTCGGCCTACGACGCGATCGGCATTTCCAACTCGCACCACGTCTGGATCGACCACAACAGCTTTACCGACACCCCGCTGACCGACGACTTGCAGCCCATCGAAAACGGCAAGCACAAGCAGTGCCATGACGGCGCGGTCGACATCACCAACGCCTCCGACTTCGTCACGCTGTCGTACAACCATTTCGGCCAGCACAACAAGAACAACCTGATCGGGTCGAGCGACACGGCCACCACCGACGAAGGCAAGCTGCGCATCACCTTCAGCAACAATGTGTTCGCCGATGTCACCCAGCGCTCGCCACGGGTGCGCTTCGGGATGGTCCATCTGTTCAACAACTACTACACGGGCAGCAAGTCGGCGCCGATTTATCCCCATATGGTTAGCGTGGGCGTGGGCCAGAGCGCCAAGATCCTGTCGAATAACAACGTCTTCGCCATCGCGGGCGCCAGCACCTGCGCCGATGTCGTCTCCTCTCCGAGCGGCAGCGGCGGCACCTTCAGCGACAAGGGCTCGGTGCTGAACGGCGTGGCGCTGCCGGCGTGCGCGGTCGCGCCAGCCGCCTGGAGCGCGCCGTACGCGTTCACGCCGCGCCCGGTGGCGCTGGTCAAGGCCAATGCCCTGGCGCAAGCCGGCGGCGGCAAGCTGAGCACCAGCATCACGGGCACCGGCGACACCAGCACCGACACCGTGCCGACCCAGTTCTGCCCCGCCGGCGGCCTGTATTTCTGCGACGACTTCCAGGATGGATCGGGCGCGCGCTGGAACCTGCTGCCGCTGGCCGGCCCGAACGGCGCCTTCAACGTGCAGCTCGATGCCTCCGGCACCACCAACAAGGTGCTGCAGTACACGGCCGCCAGCACCGGCGGCATCCTGGCGCTGGTCAAGCCGGACGCCTTCAAGGGCGTGCCCTCGGGCGACTATTTCGTCGAAGCGCGCATCCGCCCGCTGACCAACAGCACCACCGGCAACAAGCAGCTGTACCTGATCACGCGCTACGTCGACCCGGCCAACTGGTACGGTGCCGGCCTGAACGTGCAGAACGCGACCAGCAGCACGCAGGTCGAGATCGCCCGCATGCTCGGCAACAGCTTGAGCAAGATCAAACAGTCCAAGCGCGCCATCGCCATGGATGCGCAGTTCTACACCGTGCGTTTCGAGATGATCGGCAGCACCCTGACCCTGTATCTCGATGGCGAGAACCTCGGCTCGGTGAGCGACGCCAGCTTCGCCGCGCGCGGCCTGATCGGCCTGTACACGACCAACAAATCGTTCCAGATCGACGATGTGCGGGTCGGCGATCCGCGCATGAAACCGGTGCAGCTGACCCTGAACCCGCATCCGCTGACGTACACGGCCGAAGCGGGCGACGCGCCGCTGCTTGTCAACGTGGGTGCCAAAAAAGGCGACGGCAACATGGATGCCTTCACGGTGGAGTCCAGCAAGCCGGGTGTGGTGGGCGTGAGTGTCGACGGCGCCAGCGTCACATTGAGCCCACTGGCGGCCGGCAGCGCCAAGATCGTGTTTACCAGCGGCGCCGATCCGACGCTGTCGCGCAGCATCAGCGCCACCATCGCGCCCGCCTTCGTGCAGCCGACCCAGACCTACCGGCTGGACGGCGCCAGTTTCCCCGCCGCGGGGGCGCTGGACGAAGCCATCGACAGTGGGCTCAGCCTGACTTTCGACAGCCCGCCCACCCTGGGCACGGGCGGCACCATCCGCATCTTCCGCAAGAGCGACGATGCGCTGGTCGACGTGATCCGCCTGGCCGACGAAGTTGACACCATCGGCCATGCCGGGCAAGACCGTTTGCGCCGCGTGCGCTACCTGCCGGTCCGCATCGACGGCAGCACGGTGACCATCAAGCCGCACAACAACCGCCTCGCTTACGGCACTGGCTACTACGTGGCCATTGCCGACGGCGTATTCAACGGCGCGACCCTGGGCGGCACGCCGTTTCGCGGCATCGGCAAGGCGGGCGGCTGGAATTTTACGACCAAAGCCGGCGCCCCAGCCAGCGCCAGCCTGAGCGTGGACGACGACGGCCCGGCCGACTTCCGCACCGTGCAGGGCGCCATCAACCACGCGAGCGGCGCCTTCGCCAAGGCCGATCCGGTCACGATCAGCGTGCGCAACGGCAACTACGAAGAGTTGCTCTACCTGCGCGGCAAGGATAACCTGACGATCAAGGGCGAAAGCCGCGACGGCGTGGTGATCCACTACACCAACTACGATACGCTCAACCCCGGCACCGGGGCGAGCGAAGCGCCGGGGGGCAGCGGCGCGCCGCTGGGCGGACGTTCGGTGCTGCTGGTGGAAGCGGCCGACATGGTCACGCTCGACACGCTGACCCTGAAAAACACCACCCTGCGCTCGCCGGCCATCTCGTCCCAGGCCGAAGCGCTCTACTTCAACAGCGACGCCCGCCTGGTGGCCACCAACGCCGCCTTCCACAGCGAACAGGACACCCTGAACCTGAAGGGCTACGCCTGGTTCCACCGCTCCCTGGTGGCCGGCAACGTCGACTTCATCTGGGGCAGCGCGCGCGCCGCCCTGTTCGAGGAAAGCGAAATCCGCAGCGTGGGCGACAGCACCAGCGCGACCGGGGGCGGCTACGTGCTGCAGGCGCGTGTGCCGAACGCGGCCGACAAGGGCTTCGTTTTCCTCAACAGCAGCCTGACCCACGGCCCCGGACCCGGCCCCTTGCATGGCGACGTACCCAACGGCGCCACCTGGCTCGCGCGCAGCCCCGGCGGCACGGCCACCTGGGACAATATCGCCTTCATCAACTGCAGGATGGATGCGCACGTCGCCCCGGCCGGCTGGGCGGGCCTGGGCGTGAACGGCCAGCCGGCGCCCAACCCGGTCCAGCCGAACGCGGTATCGGGCTGGCGCGAGCATGGCAGCACCGACCTGCAGGGCACGCCCCTGAACCTGGCGGCCCGGGTGGGCGGCTACCTGCTGAGCGAGGAGGAAGCGGCGGCCGGTTTTGCCACCCGTGCCAAGGTATTTTCCGCATGGAACAACGGCCTCGGCTGGAATCCATAGAACGCATGGGGAACGCCGCGTCAAGTGGCGTTACTCCCATCCAACAACGGGTAAATACTAATAGGAATCCTGACCGTCAAGACATGCTAAGCTTAATGGGGCGCAACGCCTAAGCGGGTTCACCTCGCTGAAATGTTTTCCCGAAAGAGTTAACATGAAGATTCGGTCCTTCCTTGCGATGATGATCGTGGCGGCGCTGGCGCCGGTAATCCTGTTTTCCACCGTACCGCTGAGCCGCCTGATCCAGGCCGAGCGCGACGCCGCCGTGCTCTCGATGAGACTGGCGGCGCGCGCCACCTCGATCGCGGTCGACAGCCAGTGGCACCAGGCCATCGGCCTCATCCGCGGGCTGAGCAGCTCGAACAAGCTGGAGTCGGGGCAACTGGCCCAGTTCGGCATCAAGGCGCGCACCATGGCCGGCAACGAAGGCGCCTACATCGAACTGTTCGACGACAGCGGACAGTTGATCGTCGACACCACCCTGGCACCCGACGTGCCCCTGCCCGACACCCGCGCCATGCAGCGGGCGCGCATCGACCGCATGCTCTCCGGCTCGGCGTATGCGATCTCCGATCTGCAGCCAGGCAAATTACCCGACAGCTACGTGGTCCAGGTCGACTATCCCGTGTTTCTCGACAATGGCGTGCGCTATGTGCTCGGCTACGGCTTCGACGTCGACGACCTGATGCGCGCCCTGCCCGCGCCGGACGCCGACGGCACCAACTTCGCCGTGTACGACCGCAACGGCCGCCTGCTGGTCAGCAACGGCAAGCACGCTGCCGTGGGCAGCTTCGCGCCGGCGCCGGTGCTGGTCGCGATCCGCCTGCGCGAAAATGGCCTGGTCGGCACGCCGGACGGCCGCTATGCGATGCTGACCGCCTCCACCGTGTCGGGCTGGTGGGTGGCCATGTCCTCGCCGCGCGCCACCATCGACGGCACGGCGCGGCGCACGGTGCTCTATTCGGTGTCGGGCTTGCTCATCGCCCTGCTGCTGGCCGGGGCCGCCGCCCTGCTGTTCAGCGCGCGCGTGACCAAGGCGATTGCCCGCACCGGCGAAGCGGCGCGCTCGATGGTGGGCGGGCCGACCCGGCTGCCGCTGTACTCCGGCATTACCGAAGTCGACCGGCTCGACCAGAACGTGTACCTGGGCGCCCACCTGCTGGCCAGCGCCTCGGCCGAGCGCGAACGGCTGCTGTCCGAAGCGCAGCAGGCGCGCGAAATCGCCGAAGGCCAGAACCGCTCCAAGGATGAATTCCTGGCCATGCTCGGCCACGAGCTGCGCAACCCGATGGCGCCGATCAGCACCGCCGCCCATCTGCTCAGGATGCCCAACATCTCGCCCGAGCAGATGCGCCAGGCGGGCGACATCATTTCGCGCCAGGTCGACCATATGAACCATCTGGTGAACGACCTGCTGGACGTCTCGCGCGTGACGCGCGGCCTCATCACGCTGGAAAAGAAACCGGTATCCTTGCGCGCCATCCTGGCCGCCGCCGTCGAGCAGACCATGGGCAGCATGCACAAGGGTGGACACCGCTTCGAGACCGTCTGCGGCGAGGACGAATACTGGGTGCGCGGCGACGCCACGCGCCTGATCCAGGTGCTGACCAACCTGCTGGTCAACGCCGCCAAGTATTCGCCGCCGCAGTCATCGATCAGGGTGACCCTGGCGCGCGACGGCGAGCGCATCAGCATCGAAGTGAGCGACGACGGCAACGGCATCGAGCCGGAACTGCTGCCGCGCATTTTCGAGCTGTTTTCGCAGGGCCGGCGCACGCCGGACCGGGCCACGGGCGGCCTCGGGCTGGGCCTGGCGCTGGTGCGCAAGCTGGTGGAACTGCACGGCGGCAGCGTGATCGCCTACAGCGAGGGGGTCGGCAAGGGCAGCCGCTTCACCATCGAGCTGCCGGCGGCGGACATGCGCGCGGCCGACCTGGCAACCGACGCGCCCGTTGCGGCGGCCGAGATCGGCTGAAACGATGGATGACATGCGCGACGTCATCTTGCCGCGTTCGCCGTCACCCCAATTGATCGATCGCTGCCACAGCGCTATCGCCCGCCCATTTGACCTGGGGCATCGGATGCTCGCTGCAAAGCTGTGCGATTGGCCGCAGGGCGGCTGTCGGATAGAGCGCGATTTGCCCTGCCACTGCCTCCGCATAGAAAAAATGCCGATGCCCGGTCAAGCGCATGAGCAAGTCCATATCCACCGGCGCGAGCGACAGGATGGCCGATTCGACAACAGCCTCGTCGTCCTCGTTGTCAATGTCGAGCAAAGCATGGAGATAGCTGCCGAGGGCCGCCTGATCGCGATGCAGTGGCGTGGTGGACGGATGGAAATCGGTCAGCCAGGCGTCGCTTTCCCTGGCTTGCCGTGCGGCGTCGAGGAACTCGGCAAGGGAAGCGAACACCACACTCGACGCATCGCCGTCGTGGCAAAGAAAAAGGATGGCGCCGGCGAAGGGCCCGCGGGTCAGGTAGACGTGATGGTCGCTGGTATTGCCGTCATCGAGGACGATGCCGCCGTACGCCCTCATCAAACTGAGATCCTGGAAAGCCGTGGTTAACGCATCCGATTCGGCCCGGCCCGGCCCGGCCCGGCCCGGCCCAGCAAGTTGAGCTCGATGTCGAAGCGACCGATGTTGCCGGGGTCCATGGGCGCGTCGAAGTACGCGGCCAGTTCGGCGATGAAAGGCGCCGCCTCGACGGCGTCCTGTTTTTCCGGGCCGGAAGGCTCCGCCATGTCATTTCTCCTGAAAATAGTGCCAGCCTTATCCGGGCGTCAAGCCGAGCACGCCGGAGCGGGCCACGGGCCGCCTACGCCGGCGAGCCCCCCGCTCCCGGCAGTTGCGCGGCAGTCTCCGGCAACCGGTCGCCGGCGGGACAGGCGCAGTGGTTGTCGCCCAGGTCGATGTTATGCAACAGGCCGTAGTGCCGGAATGCCTCGCGCAAGTCGGCGCGCAACACCGCGTTATCCCACGGCTTGGTATAAAAACGGTAGATTGCGCCCTTGTTCACGGCCTTCATGATGGAGTCAAGGTCGGTGTACCCCGACAGGACAATACGAAAACTGTCCTGGTACATTTCCTTGACCCGGTCGAAGAATTCGGTGCCGCTCATGTCCGGCATGCGCTGGTCGCAGATAATCACCTGCACGCAGTGCTGCGCCAGCAGGTCGAACCCCTCGGCGGCCGAGCCGGCGCACAGGATGTGGTAGCCGTCGTCGCGCAGCAGGCGCCGCAAGGAAGAGAGCACGTGGGCGTCGTCGTCGACCAGCAGCAAGGTCTTGCGGTAGGGCAGGATTGCCGGCGCCGGCAGCTGCATCTGGCGCTCGTTGAGCAGCAGCGCCTCCAGCTCCGGCAGCGCCAGCGGCCGGCTGAAGAAATAGCCCTGCACCTGGTCGCAGCGATTGCGTTTCAAAAAGGCGAGCTGGGCGGCCGTCTCGACGCCTTCGGCGATGACGTGCAGTTTCAGGCTGTGGGCCATGCCCAGGATCGCCTGCACGATGGCGGCGTCGTCCGGATTGCTGGTCACTTCGCGGATAAAGGCGATGTCGATTTTCAGCTTGTCGATCGGGAAGCGGCGCAGGTAGGCCAGGCTCGAATAGCCGGTGCCGAAGTCATCGATCGAAATCTGCACGCCGCGCCGTTTCAGGTCCTTGAGCGTCTTGATCGTGCGTTCGGTATTGACCATCAGGGAGCTTTCGGTCAGTTCCAGCTCGAGCAGCTCGGGCGGCACGCCGTGCCGTTCCAGCGCGGCGATGACATCGCCATCGACGTCGCCCTCGGCCAGCTGGCGGCCCGCCACATTGACCGATACCTGGATCGGCCCCACGGGCGAGCGCAGCCATTGACCGATCTGGCGGCAGGCGTCATCGATGATCCAGCTGCCGACCTTCAAGATGAGTCCGGTTTCTTCGAGCGAGGCGATGAACATGTCCGGCCCGATCATGCCATAGCCCGGCCGCTCCCAGCGCAGCAAGGCTTCGAGGCCGGCCACGCAGCCGCTGTCGAGCGCGACCTTGGGCTGGTAATGCAGGACGAATTCGCCATTCTCGAAGGCCCGGCGCAAGGCTTTCTCCAGATCGAGCCGGGCCAGCACCTCGACATTCATCTGCGCCGTGAAAAAGCGGAAGGTGTCGCGCCCGGCCTGTTTGGCACGGTACATCGCCGTGTCGGCGTACTTGATCAGTTCGTCGGGCTCGCTGGCGTCGAGCGGGTGCATGGTGATGCCGATACTGGCCGTCACGTTCAGTTCATGCTGGCCCAGCACGAACGGCGCGCGCAGCACCTCGCGGATCTTGCCGGCCACGCCGGCGGCATCGTTCAGTTCATCCTGCATCACCAGGATCACGCCGAATTCGTCGCCGCCCAGGCGCCCGACCGTGTCGCGCGCACGCACGCATCCCAACAGGCGATTGGCGAACTGGATCAGCAGGTTGTCGCCCACGCCGTGGCCGAGGGTATCGTTGACGGTCTTGAAGTTGTCGAGATCGAGAAACAGCACCGCGACCGTCCAGCCATGCTGGGTGGCCTGGTGCAGCGTGCGGGTCAGGGTATCGTAGAACAGGGTGCGGTTCGGCAGGCCGGTGAGCCCGTCGTGATGGGCCTGGTACTGCAGGCGCAGCGCCGCCTCCTTGCGCTCGCTGATATCGCGCACCACGGCCACGATGATCCAGTCCGGCCCCGAGGCCAGGGCTTGCCGGTGAAACTCGACCTGCACCTGCGAGCCATCCTTGCGGATCAGCGCCATCTCGTCCGACAGGCTGCTGCCGCTGTTGGCCATGAGACGTTCGTACAGCGCCGCCATCCCGGGCCAGGTCGACTCGGCGGTAATATCGCACGGGCCCATGCCCAGCAGTTCCTCGCGCGAATAGCCGAGCATCCTGCTGGCCGCGGCGTTCAATTCGACAAAGCGCATGCTCGTGCAATTGACCAGGAAAATCGCATCATCGGTGCAATCCATCGCCGTGCGGAAGCGCCGCAACTCGTCCTCGCCCCGTTTGCGCTCGCTGACATCCATGTACATCACGACCACGCCGTGCAGGTTCTTGTCGGCCAGCGGCGTAACGGTGAGCAGCAGCCATGACTGGACCCCTGCCGTCCTGCAGGCATACTCGAACGACCAGTGGCGGGTGCGGCCGTTGAGCACCTGGCCGATGCCGTCGGCCACCTGGCGCGCCTGGCCGGCGCCTTCGCCGCTCACCAGCGCGCATTGCTCAAGGACGTTGGTGCCGACCGCATGGCCCGGACCGGCGGCGGCGGCTATGGCCAGCGGCATGTCGTATGCCGCCCATGCCTGGTTGACCGACATGATGACGCCATCGGCGTCGAGAATGGCGATGTAGGCGGGCAGCGAATTGAGGATCGCATCGAGCCGGCTGGCATCGTTCAGGCGCACCTGCGCCTGGGCGCGGCGCAGCAGGAACGGCTGCCCTTGGGGGTCGGTGATGGTATCGATTTCGCCGCCGGTCAATTCCTCCAGGCGGGCCACGTTGGCATGCAGCGCAGCGATCAGGTCGGTCACCTCGCCGTACCCTGTCTCCAATTCCAGGCTGGTGCTCATGGCACGTGGCCTTCCAGCCCGAGGGCCAGCAAGACCGACTGGGTCTGGCTCAGCGTGCCGACGATGCGGCTGACGCTGGCGGGGGCGAGCTTGAGCAGGGTCGGGGTCATGAAGATGGCATCGTCCAGTGCCCGCTTCGGTTCGCGAAAGACGTCCAGCACCTCGATCTGGTGCTGCTCGGGCAGATAGGTTTCGCACAATGCGCGCAGGTTGGCCCGGGCCAGCACCGAATTCTGGGCATCGCCCGCCACGTAGAGGCGGAATATGAAAATGGGCTTGGACTGGCTCATGCCGCACCGGGGCGCGGATGGGCGGCGTCGGCCCCGCGCAGTTCGGCCATCTCGCTGCGCCCGCGCGTCAGTTCGCGGGCCCGGCCCTCGGTGGTGCTGGCGAGCAGGGTTTTCTCGGCCTGCTTGGCGATCAGTTCGGCCTGCAGGGACTTGACCCGCACTTCCAGCTCGGCTTCCTCGGCGTCGAGCCGGACCTTCTTGAGCCTGGCGGCCGCCTCGGCCACTTCGGCGGCCACCCGCTCGGCACTCTCCTTTTCCCAGCGCATCGTGCCCATCAGCACTTCGCCGCCGGCCGTATAGGTGTCGGCCAGGGTGACGCCCTTGTCGCTCAGGATCAGTTCGCGCACCTGGTTCGAATGCGAGGTTCCGCGCGACTTGATGATCGACATGCCGCGATTGCGCTCGCCGCCCTGGACCAGGTAGTTCAGGTGAATCCAGGTATCGGCCAGGGTCGATATCTGCAGGGGCGAGCCGCCCTCGCTCTGGGTCGCCATTTCGTCGAGCAGGCTGGTGCACACGAGCGTGGTGCCGGCCCCCTTGGACCAGTCGATCAGGCGCTCGGCGACGTTGTGCGCGGTCAATTCGTTCCCCGATTTCGACAGGGTCGACACCGGATCGATGACCAGGCAACGCGCCTCGTGTTCCTCGGACAGCGCCTTGATGCGCCCCAGGTAGGTTTCGGCGCTGCCGGTGATGGTGCGCGCCGAGATGATGCGCAGCACGCCGCTGTGGACGTAGGGGGCCAGCCGGATGCCCACCGAATTGAGATTGCGCACGACTTCGGAACCGTCGGAATCGAAGCTGACGAACATGGTGCGCTCGCCGCGCTGACAGGCAGCCTCGGCGAATGCACCGCTCAGGGTGGTCTTGGCGGTGCCGGGAAAACCGGTGATGAGGACGCTGGCGCCACGGTAATAGCCGCCGCCCAGCATGGTATCGAGGCGCTCCACGCCGCTCGACACCCGCTCGCTCGAGACCAGCGTGTCGAGCCGGCCCAGGGTGCGCGCGACCGCCACTTCGAAACCCTTCTTGCTGATCAAAAAGGGCGACTCATTCTCGTCGAACACGGCGCCGCGGTATTTCTGAATCCGGATATTGCGCTGGGACACGCCAAGCACCACGCCATGATTGAGCAGTATCGAACAGTCGACCATGAATTGCATGAAACCGAGCGTCTGCTCGAGCATCGCGCCTGTCGCATCGCCGCCGGCCTTGGCGGTGATGATGGCCGTCAAGCCATTCGCCAGCAGCCAGTCGTGCAGCCGATAGATCTCGCGCCGCTTCGACATGGGATCGGGCAGCAGCGCCAGCACGATATCGAGCGCGTCGACGACCACCCGTTTCGCGTTCAGTGCCTTGACCTGTCCGTCCAGCACCGCCAGCATGCCGCTTAAATCGAAACTACCGGACAGGACCAGGTCGGGCGCGGGTTGCGCATCCAGGAAGCAGAGCTGATTGTTTTTCTGTAATTCGTCGATTCCCCAGCCAAAGCCTTGCGCATTGGCCACGATGCGTTGCGCCGATTCCTCGAAGGCGACGAAGATGCCCGGCTCGTCGCACTGGCGGGCGCCGTTGACCAGGAACTGCAGCGACACCACGGTCTTGCCGCAGCCGGGGCCGCCGGCCAGCAGCGTGGTGCGGCCGCGCGGCAAGCCGCCGCCGGTCATCTCATCGAGTCCGATAATGCCGGAGCGCGCCTTGGAGGCATCTGGCTGCGGTGGCGACACTGGCGCGTGCTTCATGGCAGGCTCTCTCCTTTGAGAAATGCATCTCAGTCCCGCGGTCGATGAGCGGCGCGTGGTGGCACCCGCAATGTCAACCCAACAATTCAATTGAGAATCGTTTTCGTTCCAATATGCCTGGAATCCGGAGGACGCTTTGCGAAATGCCATGACAGCTTTCGGAGACACATTGCCAATAAACTATAGCATGAATAAATTCGGAAAATTGCCCTAACGATGAATTGCGGAACTTTGTACAACCGCCGCCACAACAGGCTGTTTTCAAAGGGGGCGCGCGAGCTCTGGCATCATGAAATCCGGCAGTGGCGCAGGCAATGGCGCATTGCCATCGACATAATGTCATGCGCGCTTCAGCGCTGCCGGATACCGGTGGTTAGAATAATAAAACAACCAACATTTTGTTATTATCATTAAGCGTTGAAATTGAATGAAGGATACGGCCGCTTTCCGATCGGTGGAGTGATCGGGCGACGAATCCAGTTACTGATGAACACCCTGGTTTATTCGCATTCCTGCCTCGGCCGGGACGCCATGTATTGCGGTGTGGGGTTTTCGCACTGGCGGCGCAAACATTGGTTTAGCTCATGCTCGTTGCAGATTGTTCGCGGTACCTTGATCTAAAGAAATATTGTGACTCCACAATATCCACGGATCGCGACCGCGAGCACAGCAAGGGGAACGGCATGTCCTACATCGGCCTGGCCATCGAAGCACATAAAAGCGTGTTCGCGCAGGCGCACGACCTTGTGCAGCGCGTGTTGCATCCCGAGCCGGCCCGGCGCGCGCCAGTGCAGCAGCGCGCCTGCGCCCCCGACCAGATCGCGTTCCACAGCGCGATGCAAGCCAACAGCCTGCCCTGCCCGCGCACGGCCGCCCTGTTCAATTGCGCCGGGCGCGCGATGGACGGCGTGCGGTCCCTGCAAGGCGCAGCCGATGCGCGCCGCTACCTGAGCGACGCGGCCGTCTATCCCCTGCTGTTCGTGCCGGTATGCGACGACGGTGGCGCGAAGACGTTTTCAGCGATCAGCTACGAAAAAAGCAGCGATGCAGCGGTGCTCGGCAACGGCGCGCTCATTGCGCTGGCCGATCTGGTGCAGTTGATCGAACTGCCATGCGCGCGCGGCTACCTGCTGCAGGAGCTGACATCGCCGCACCGCCATGGCGGCCTGCGGGTAACCGTCGCCATGTCGGCGCACGGCCCGCACATCCTGCGCGCGGCGTGGAAGCAGGCTGGCATGGATGCCGACATCCCGGTCCCGCTGTGGAAAGCGACGAGCCGCCTGGTTCTGGCGGGCGCCGCCCTGTTCCCCACCTTGAAAACGCAGCACTGGGACATTGCCCTGTGCGGGCGCGGCCCGCTGGCCATGGGAATGAACGCAGCGGACGCGCAGCCGGCTTAAAAGGCGGCGCCGATCCAGACGCCGCCTAAGGCGATCAGCGCGCCGGCGCCACGCAGCCATGCCTGCTGGCGGCGCATCACGGCGCCGGCCGCCATGCCGCCGGCCAGCAGCACGGCGCTCGACGCCAGGATGCCCATGAAGTACAACCCGGCGCTGCCCGACGCCGGCATCTCGGCGCCGTGCGCCAGACCGTGGACGACCGCAAACGCACCGACCATCAGCGCGCCGGCCGCCGGCATCGGCTTGACCTTGAAGGCGATCGACAGGCCGAGCACCAGCACCGACGCGATAATCGCGCTTTCCAGCGCGGCGATGCCCACGCCCGCCATGCCCGTCATGCCGCCGGCGGCGAGCAAGGCGATAAAGCTCATCGGCAGCAGCCATTTGGCGCGGCCGCCCAGTTGCGCGGCCCAGATGCCGACGGCGACTGCTGCCAGCATGTGGTCCAGCCCCGAAAACGGATGCGCCAGGCCGGCCAGCAAGCCGCCGTCATGGCCGGGATGGGCCAGCGCCGCGCCGCAGTAGAACAAGGGCGCCAGCGCCAGGGTACGGATGAATGTCGATTGCATGTGAAGCTCCAAGATAGAAAAATGAATGAATGGCCTGCCGCGCTTATCGCCAGTTGGTTCCGGTCAGTTCCGACAGCACCGCCGCAACGCGTGTGCGGCTGGCGTGATAACCGATGATCACCAGTTCCGAACGGCGCGCCGCCGGGCGCACCGCGTCGACACTGATCATCACGCGCGAACGCACGCCCTGCACCAGCACCGCCTGACCGGTCTCGCTGGTGCGAATAAAACCCTTGCTGCGCAAGACTGGTTCGAGCCGCACCGCTTCCTGCAAGGCGTGGCGCACCTTGTCCGCGCTTTGCGGCGCGTCGCTGCGCAGCACGAACGATAGCCAGCCCGGGTCCTGCTCGTGAAAATGCTTGTGCGTGGCCAGCCCGTGCGAGTGGGCGGCCAGGCCCGAATGCGCGTGGCCGTTCAGGCGCCCCTGCTCGGCCAGCACCCCGGCGCCCGGCCCCGGCATGGTGGCCAGCGGCGTGTAGCTGTGCGCATGCCCGGTGCGGGTCGGCTGGTGCAGGCGCAAGCCGAGCGCAAGCCGGATATCGAGTTGGGCCTTGTGCGCCAGTTCCAGGAAACGCACCTTGGGCGCGCGCTCGCGCACGCGCGTCTCGGCCAGCAGCAGCGCGTCGTCGTCCAGCTCATCGATCTTGTTGAGCACAACCACGTCCGCAAATTCGAGCTGCTGCCCGAATACGCAGGCCGCGGCGCCGCTCCCCGTGCCGGCCTCGAACTGGTCCGACAGCAGCAGCGGCGTATCGACCACCGCCAGCGTGGCGTCGAGGATGAAGTCTTCGGCCAGCGCGGCACTTTGCAGCATCTCCATGATGGCCGTTGGCAGCGCCAGGCCGGACGTTTCGATCAGCACGTGGTCGACGTTCGCACGGCGCGCGGCGATGGCCTGCATGGTCGGCAAAAACAGGTCGTCGTCGCCATAGGCGATCAGCCCATACGGAAAATCGTGGACCCGCACCTGATCGTCAGCGCCGGCCTCGCCACGCACCAGCGCACCGTCGATCGAAATCTCACCGAACTCGTTGATCAGCAGCGCCAGGCGGCGGCTCTGGCGCTTTTCGATCAGGCTGCGCAGCAGGGTCGTCTTGCCCGAACCCAGAAAGCCGGTCACGATCGTGACGGGAATTAGCTGCTTCATGCCAGGTCCAGTGCCGCCAGCTGCGCGATGAGGTCATCGGCGCTGCCGCACATGGCCGGATAGTCGACCGGCGGGCGGCCAATCACCAACAGGGGGATGCCAAGGGCTTTTGCGGCATGCACCTTGGATGCGTAGCCGCCGGCGTCGCCCGAATCCTTGGTCACCACGCAGTCGATGTGCCAGTCGCGCCACAAGGCCATGTTGAAGTCCGCGGAGAACGGCCCCTGCATGGCGCAGATGCGTTCGCGCGCAACGCCCAGCGCCACCGCGCGCTCGATGAATTCCGGTTCGGCCGTCAAGCGCGCGAACCACTGCCGGTCGGCGGCGCCATCGGCCTGCACGAACGTCGCCAGGTCTTTCGATCCGGTGGAAAGGAAGATGCGCTTGCCCAGCGCAATGGCGCGTTGGGCAGCGTCCTGGGACGATGCGCACCAGGTGCCGTCAAGCGCACTGAAACTGCTGGGCCGCTCATAGCGCAAATAAGGGATGCCCAGTTCGCGCGACAGGCCGATCAGCTGCTCCGACATGCTGGTCGCGTAAGGATGGGTGGCGTCGACCAGCACTTTCGCGCCGCTGGCCACCAGCGCCTGGCGCCGCGCCTCGATGCCCTGCCGCCCAGCCCAGACGGTGGCGCCGGGGCAGGCCTTGATCGCCACGTCGCCGCCATGGTCGGTCGCCGCCGATACCACCACGGGACGCGATTGGCCGCTTGCCAGCCGCGCCGCCAGCGCATTGCCGTCGCTGGTGCCGGAAAACACCCACACGCCGCCATCGGGCAGTTCCTGGCGCTGCGGCAGCGTGCTGTCGGCCTTTGCATCCCAGTCGTTGTAACCGCGCGGCGTAAAGATCTGCCCGCGCTTGCGCTGGGTGAAGCGGTTGCCGACCACGATGGTGGTGAGCATGTCGAACTGCAGCGACGGCAGTTCGTCGAGCCGGTGGATGCTCACTTCCTGCCCCGGGCGGTAGGCATTTTTGACCACGCCGCACAGAGTATGCGGGGCCTTCGATTCGAGCATCAGCTGCAGCACGCGGTACACGCCCTGCTGGCGGCTGGCGCTTTGCACGTTGTACATCACGCAGGCCAGGTCGGCCTGGGCGATGTGGCGCGCGCGGTGCTCGATCCACTCCCAGGGGCACAGCAAGTCCGACAAACTGAGCGTGGCAAAGTCGTGCGACAGCGGGGAGCCAAGCAGCGAGGCGCAGGCGTTGGCCGACGTGATTCCCGGGATCAGGTTGACCTGGTAGGTGTCATCCTCGCTCATCTCTTCGTAGGCCAGCGCCGCCATCGCGTAAATGCCGATATCGCCGCTGGAAATAAGCGACACGCGCGCGCCGCCGCGGGCCTTTTCAATCGCCAGCAAGGCGCGCTCGCGCTCCTGCGTCAGCGGCGGCGTGTGGATTTCCTTGCCCTCGACATGCGGCATGATCCAGCGCAAATACAGTTCATACGCCACGATCACGTCGCTGTCTTTCAGCGCCGCAATCGCGCGCGGTGCGATCAGGTCCTCGTAACCGGGGCCCACCGACACCAGATTCAATACACCACTCATCAGATCTCCATCCATTTATCTTCAACTACCGCGACGGCCACGCCGTCCAGGCACGTTTTCGGCACCAGCAGCGCGCCGCGCGGGCTGGCCACCAGCGCGCACGGTTCGCACACGCCATCCAGACCCACATTGCTGCGCACCCAGTCCGACGGCACGCTGACCCACGGGCGCGCCGCCAGCGTGGCGCGCGCGAACACGCGCAGCGGCAGCCCATGCCGGCTGCAAAACTCCAGCAGGCCAGGTTCATTCGCCTTCAGGTCCACGGTCGCCACCTCGCGCACCTCATCGATGCTGCGCGCGCCTAAGGCATGGCGCACCGCCGCTTCGATCCGCTCGGCCGGCACGCCCTTGCGGCAGCCGATGCCGGCCACCAGCGGCTTCAATGCCTCGGTGGCGGTAGTTACCACCGGCGTTGCGCCAACCAGCCGCGCGACGTGGTAGGCCAGCGCATTCGCGCCACCTTCATGCCCGGCCAGCAGCGACACGGCAAAGCGCCCCGCTTCGTCCAGCACCACGACCGCCGGGTCGGTATGCTTATCAAGCGGCAGGCCGTCCAGAAAGCGCACCGCAATACCGGTCGCGCCGATCACGATCCACTGCGCGTGGCGGCGGTAGCATTCGCCGAACTGCGCCTTGTGGCTGACGCCATCGTGGAGCCACGGGCGATACACCTCGGCTCCCAGCGCCGCTTGCAGCACTGCCGCCAGCTCCTCGCCATGCGCGCGCACCAGCCAGATGGCCGGCGCCGGGTTCACGACGCTGCCTCCGCCTTGTTCTTCTTGACGACCCTGAACAGGTGCGTGAAGTCCTTGGAATACAGGCTCGATTCGACGGCGACATCCTTGTCGAGCGCCGCGCCGACCAGCATCATGGTGGTCAGGTTCCACTCGCCGCGTTTGGTATCTTCCAGCACCGTACCGAGCGTGCCCTGGTAGATTTTCTGTTCCGGCCAGGTGGCGCGATAGACCAGGCGCACCGGCGTTTCCTGCGGATAGTGCAGCGACAGGTCGCCGACGATCTTTTTCAGGTGCGGTCCGGACAAAAAGATGCACATGGTGGCGCGGTGTTCGGCCAGGCGCGCGATCGATTCGAGTTCCGGCACGGCCGACGCGCGGCCCGACACGCGCGTGAGGATCACGCTCTGCGACACTTCCGGCTTGGTCAGCTCGGCGCTGATGGCCGCTGCCGCCGCCGTAAAGGACGACACGCCCGGCACCACCTCATACGCGATGCCCAGCGCATCGAGACGGCGCATCTGTTCGGCGGTAGCGCCGTAGATGGCCGGGTCGCCCGAGTGCAGGCGCACCACGTCGATGTCCATCTCCTGGGCGCGCACGTAGCAAGCCTGCTGCTGCTCCAGATCGAGCTTGGCGGTGTCGATGATTTCGGCATCGGGCCGGCAGTGCGTCAGCATCCCGGTCGGCACCAGCGAGCCGGCGTACAGTACCATGTCGACGCTGCCGAGCAGGCGCGCGCCGCGCAGGGTGATCAAATCGGCGGCGCCAGGGCCCGCTCCAACGAAGTACACTTTCATCTTATCTCTCCTGCCGTGGTTGACGGCGCACCAGCAAGGTGGCCAGGTAGCCCATCGCGTCGTTTGCCACAAGGTCGCCGACGCCTGATGCGAGTAGCTCGCCGGGCAGGCCGATGCGGCGCGCAAAGGCGCAGTGGTCTGCAATGCCCATCTCGCGCAGCAGGTCGAGCACCCAGCCCAGGCGCGCGCCGACCTTCATCAGCACCACGATGTCATGTGTCAGGATGTCGCTGCGCAGTTCTTCCGCCGTTTCGGGGCATGGCAAGATCAATACGCGCTCCTTGCCCTCCCCCAGCGGCCACGCCAGCGCCGATGCGGCCGCCGCGTAGCTGGTAATGCCCGGGAAGGTGCGCTGCGGCAGATCCGGAATGCGTACGCGCAGGGCCGCCAGCACGTAGCCGTAGGTCGAATAGGTCAGCGAATCGCCGATGGTCAGGTAGGCCACGTCGCGCCCGGCGCGCAACTCCAGCGCGATGGCATCGGCCAGTTGCGCGTAATGCTCGCTCAGGACCGAACGGTCCGGGTCCATGTTGAACTCGATTTCGCGCAGCTTGGCCGCGTCGATGTCGATCCCGGCCAGGCACTGCAGCGCGACCGACAGCTCGGCCCCGCGCGCGCGCGGCGCATAAATCAGGTCCGCCCGGCGCAGCGCGTCCAGCGCCGCCAGCGGCAGGTAGCCGGCCGGGCCCGGGCCGACACCGATGCCCCAGAATGTGCCGATGCGGGTGCCGTTGCTCATGCGTCCACTCCCAGTGGATTGCCGGCGAGGTCGAACAGGCGCACTTGCAGGCGCTTGACCGACGGTACGCGCGCATGCGCGAGCGCACCGATGCGGCGCTCGATCTCGATCCACACCGTTTTGGCGAACGGCTCACTCTTTAAACGTTCCATTGCTGCTTCCACTGTGTTTGCATTTTCCATGTCGTGTACCAGTTGCGCATCGCCGCCCATCTGCGCGACCACGCGCGCAACCCCTGCCATTGCCATGTTGCTCTTGCTCGAATGCGTATCCCAAAAACCGTCGAGGACCTTGGCCAGCTTGCCGGGGTGGCCGGCAAGCCACAGCACATCCAGGCCGCGCTTATCCTCGCGCAGCGCCTTTTCGGTGAAATCCAGCGCGTCGCCGAGAAAATTCGCGATCTGCACCGAGCGTTCATCCGGCAGTCCAAGCACGCCGCTGGCAAACTCGCGGCCGATCTTGCCGGGCAGGTAAGCCACGCTCTCGGTACCCGCCGCCAGCGCCACCCGCACATACACTTCGACCGAGGCAATCCACGTCGACAGCGACATCGGCTCGACGATCCCCGAGGTACCGAGAATCGAAATACCGCCCACGATGCCGAGGCGCGGATTGAAGGTCTTGCGCGCGATGACTTCCCCGTTTTCGCAGCCGATGGTCAGGTCGAAACCGCTGTCGGGCGGCTCCGCCAGGGCGTCGTCCAGCATTTCTTCCACCGCGCGCCGCATCATCTGGCGCGGCACCGGGTTGATCGCCGGCTCGCCCACGGCCACGCGCAGACCCGGGCGGGTCGCCGTGCCCACGCCGCGCCCGGCGAAAAAGCGCACCGCGCGCGCATCGTTGCGCCGCACTTCGGCAAAGATGGTGGCCCCGTGCGTGTTGTCCGGATCGTCGCCGCCATCCTTGAGTACCTCGGCCCGCACCGCGCCGCTATCGGTCCAATCGACCATCCGGACCGGCACTTCAAGATAATGCACACCGTCGGGCAGGCTGACCCTGACCGTATCGCAGCGCGCGCCGTGCAGCAGCAGCCCGAGTGCCGCCTTGACCGCCGCCGTGGCGCAACTGCCTGTCGTGCGGCCGCGCCGCAGCCCATTTAACGCCGGGACGGCAAGGTCGAACTGGACCCGTTCAAGGTGCTTCATACCCTGCAAGCTGATTGAGCGCGTCAATCATCAGGCCATTGACCACGCTCGCCGCCCACGGCGAGCCGCCGCGCGTGCCGCTGTTGGTAATGCGTGGCACCTGGAGGCAGCGCCGCAGTTCATCCTTGGTTTCGCGCGTGCCGACAAAGCCGACCGGCAGTCCAATCACGAGCTGCGGGCGCCAGCCATGGTCGCGGATCAGGCGCACCGCTTCGGCGATGGCCGTTGGCGCGTCGCCGATCGACAGCACCACGTCGTTGCCGAATTTTTGCCAACCGCGCCGGATGCCCGCCGCCGAGCGCGTAATGCCTTCCGCCGCCGACATCAGGTGCGTTTCGCGGTCATGCACGCCGCACCAGGTGTCGATGCCAAGTGTTTCGAGCAGTTGGCGCTTGAGGCCCGTCTGCACCATCGTCACGTCGGTCAGCACGCGCTTGCAGCGCAACAGCGCCAGAATCCCGTTTTCGACCGCGCCCGGCGAAAAGTACATGTCGTCCACGGCGCCGAAGTCGCCGCTGGTGTGCACCAGCCGTTGCAGGATTGTCATGTGCGATTCCGGGAATCCCGACCAGTCGCGCCCCGCGGCGATGATCTGGAAGCTCTCCGCCTCGATCGGATGCGGCTCGTACGGCGCGTACGTTGGCGCGGCCACTACTGCCGGTTCCTGCGCCAGCAAGCCGCGCACGGCCAGGTGGTGGGCCTGCTGCGGCTCGCCCACCTGCTGCTCGAAGCCGACGATCTGCACGCGGTATTTGCACAGCGAGCAGTTCATGGCGGCGCGCCCGGCCACCGCCTCGCGCGCACGTTCGATGATCACGTCGGCCACATGCGAATGCACGCCGAAGTAGCCGGCCTTGAGTACTTCCAGGCCAGGCTCGCGCGCGCGCAGGTCGTCGGCGGCCGCGTAGATGCGCTTGACCAGCACGCCGTCGAACAAAAAGAACGGCAAGACCACCAGGCGCTGGAAACCCATGCGAGCCGCGGCGCGCAAGCCATCGGCCACCAGTGGCGTGGCCGTGCCCGAATAGCATACGTACACGCCGCCGAAGCCCATGCCCTCTTCCAGCATGCGCGCCAGCTTGGCAACTTCGCCATTGGCATCGGGGTCGGTGGTGCCGCGTCCGACCAGCACCAGGCAAGTGTCGGAGCGGCGCACCGTCAGCGGCGACGTGGCCTCGGCTTCGACGATGCGTTCCTGCGCCAGTTGCAGCAGTTGCGGGTGCAGGTTCATCGGCGCGCCGAAATGAAAATCGATGTCCGGATAATCGCGCGCCATCGCCTGCACTTCGGCCGGCATGTCGTTCTTGGCGTGGCGGGCGGCCAGCAGCACGCCGGGCACCACGGCCACCTGGCGCGTGCCCGCCGCGAGGTTGGTCTGCACCGCTTCGGCGATGGTGGGACTGGAAAACTCCAGGTAGCCGTGCGTGACGATATCGTCGGGCGCACGCGCGCGTACCAGTTCGACCAGCGCTTCGAATTCGCGCACGGCGTCGGGATCGCGGCTGCCATGGCCCGCCACCACGATGCCGAGTTTTTCTGTTTGGGTCATGGTGCGGGTGCCGCCTCGATCTGGCTAGCCATCGGCGCGAGCGTGCGGATCAGCATGATGCTCATGTCGGAACAGGTATGGCTGGCGCATTCCAGCAGGCTGCCATGCCATTCCGCTTCGCCGCGTGTCAGGTTTTCCCACACCTCGGTCGGATGATCGGGCGAAATGCCGTTTTCCAGCAGATAGGCCGCGATATGCCACGGCATGAAGGAACGCGCCGCGTCCCACGGACACGGAATCACGATTGCGTTGCGCTGGTCCTGCAGCACATGCACCAGATGGCGCTTGAAGGGATCGAGGTCGCCGCGCCGGTGGAAGGTGATGAAGGTGGTCTCGTCGAAACAGACCCTGGCGCGCGAGGCCAAAATCTGGGCCGATGAAATGCCAGGCAGCGATTCGACCGGGTGGCCGCATGCGCGTTCGACCCGTTCAAGATACTGAAAACCGCTGAAATGGATATCGCCCATGAAAACGACCACGCAGCGCTTGCCCGCGTGGTGCAGGCGCGCCACTTCGTCGAGCTGCGCGACCTGGTCGCGGTAAGCCATGCCGATGACCTGGGCCTCGGCCGGAATCAGGCTTTGGACCACGTTCAACACCGCGTCGAAGCCGGCGACGACGTCCGCCTCGCGAATGAGCTGCGCGCCGCGCTGCGTCAGGTAGCCGACGTCGCCGGGTCCCGCGCCTATGCAAATGATCATGTCAAGGTGCTCCTAAATATGCGTATTGTCAGGTTGGTGCCAGGCGCGCACGGATCGTCAGCGCCAGGTTGTCGGCCGATAGCTGCTCCAGGGTCAGGCACTCGGCGCCCAGGGTTTGCGCCAGTTGCGCGGCCCGTCCGAGGCGCAGATAGCCGCTCTCGGTATCGAGCACCAGCGCCGGCACGCCGCGTTCCGCCAGCTTGCCGGCCAAATCGAGCGATTCGCGCCACGCATCGCCATCGGCCGCCAGCGGCACGTTGGCCTTGCCGTCCGTGAGCAGCACCATCAGCGCCGGCGCGCGATGCGCCGATTTCTCAAGCGTTTCCAGCGCCAGATGCAGCGCATGCGGCAAGGGCGTGCGCCCGCCGGTCGGCAATTCGGACAGGCCCTGCTCGGCGCGGTCCACGCTGCCCGTCGGCGCCAGCAGCAGGTGCGCCGACTGGCCGCGGAAGGAGATCACCGCCACCGTATCGCGCCGCTGGTAGGCGTCCGTCAGCAACGCCAGCACGGCGCCCTTGACCGCTTCCATGCGGCGCTGCGCGGCCATCGAGCCGGAGGCGTCGACCACGAACAGGATCAGGTTCGCGCTTTTACCGACCCGTATCTGCTGATGCAGGTCGGCCCGCGTGACCTGTACGTGGCCCGGCTCGCGCATCGCGGCGCTGAGCAAGGTCGCGCCGATGGCGATGCTGGTCGGCTGCTCGTCGGGCACGGCCCGCACCACGCGCCCCCGCGCGGCGCCCATTGCTTCGCTGCGGCGGCCCGCGCTGCTGTGGCCCTCCGTCGATTCGACCACGATGCGCGGCGCGCCAGCGCTGGCGGCGGCTGCGAACACCTGTTCCTCGCCCTGCTCGTCGGACGGCGTTTGCTCGCCATCTTCCGCTTCGCCGGCGTCGTCCTGCGCCGGTGGCGGAGGGGCAGCTTCGCGCATCAGTTCATCGAGGCGGTCATGATCGAGGCCCGGCTGCTCGAACGGCTTGCGGCGGCGCCGGTGCGGCAGCACCAGTTCGGCGGCGCTGCGCAGGTCGGCCGGCGTGACCTGCAGCCGTCCGTCGAGCGCTGCCAAGGCACGCGATGCTTTGTGCATGACGATGTCCGCACGAAGGCTGGCCACCTCGAACTCGCAGCACAGATGGCTGATCAGCTCCAGCATGGCGTCATCCAGCGTCACTTGCGGCAGCAGGCGCTGGGCTTGAACGAGCTGGCGGTGCAATGCCTGCTGCTGGTCGTCCCACACGGCGCTGAAACCGGCCGGATCGGACTCGAAAGCGATCCGCCGGCGTACCACTTCCGAACGCACCTTCTTGTCGCGCGGCGCCGCCACTTCGACCATCAGGGCGAAGCGGTCCAGCAGTTGCGGACGCAGGTCGCCCTCTTCCAGGTTCATCGTGCCAACCAGCGCGAAACGCGCCGGGTGGCGAATCGACAGCCCTTCGCGCTGCACCGAATTGACGCCCATGGCCGCCACGTCGAGCAGCACGTCGACCAGGTGATCGGCCAGCAGGTTGACTTCATCGATATACAGCACGCCCCGGTGCGCCGCCGCCAGCAGGCCTGGCTGAAAAACGCGCTGACCGCCCTGCAATGCACGCGCCAGGTCGACGCTGCCGATCACCCGGTCTTCAGTCGCTCCCAGAGGCAGGGTCACGAAGGGCACGGGCCCCAGGCGTGGCGTACCGGTGGCGCAAGCCTCGCAGTGTTCCGAAACCGCACCGGCGCTGCAGTTGTAGGCGCAGCCGGGCACCGTGTCGATCTGCGGCAGCACATCGGCCAACGCGCGCGCCGCCGTGCTCTTGGCGGTGCCCTTGTCGCCGCGGATCAGCACACCGCCCATGCCGGGATCGACCGCGCACAGCATCAGCGCGCGCTGCAACTGGGGCTGGCCGACGATGGCCGAGAACGGGAAATTCGCGATCTTCATCTTATCCATTACGTGCCGTTTCGCCGCGTGCTTCGAGCAGGGTTTCGCTATCGAGATACAGCTCGCGCAGCCTGGCCAGCGTTTCCGGGCGCGGCTCGGCCCACATGCCGCGGCTGGCCGCTTCCAGCAAGCGCTCGGCGATGGCGTTCTGCGCCCACGGATTGGCTTCCTCCAGAAAGCGCTGCATATCGTCGTCGAAACCGTAGGCCTGGGCCACGTCTTCGTACATCCAGTCATCCATTACCTGCGCCGTGGCGTCGTAGCCGAACAGGTAGTCGACCGTGGCAGTCAGTTCCAGTCCGCCCTTGTAGCCGTGACGCTGGATGCTGGCCAGCCATTTGGGATTGACCACGCGCGAGCGGAATACGCGCAGGGTTTCTTCCTTCAGGTCGCGCACCTGCGCCCGCGCCGGGTCGTGGCTGTCGCCGAAATAGTGGCGCGGCTGCTGGCCGGTCAGTGCGCGGATGGTGGCGATCATCCCGCCATGGAATTGCAGGTAATCGTCGCTGTCGAAGATGTCGTGTTCGCGGTTGTCCTGATTGTGCAGGGCCACCTGCACGCCGGAGAGGCGCACCTTGAAGGCGTCGCGCTGGTCGGCGCCCTGTTCGCCACGCGCATAGGCATAGCCGCCCCAGTTGACGTAGGCCTCGGCGAAATCGGCGTCGGCTTCCCAGTTCTTGTGCTGGATCAACGGCAGGATGCCGGCGCCGTAGCTGCCCGGCTTGGCGCCGAACACGCGGTACGAGGCGCGCCGTGCGCCCTCTTCCTGGCTCAAGCCCTGTTCGATCCAGCCACCGAGTTCGGCCAGGTAGTGCTTGCGCACGAAATTGTGCGTGAGCGGTTCGTCAAGCTGGATGACGGTGTTGACAGCGTCGTCAATCAGGTCGATCAGTTGCGGAAACGCGTCGCGGAAAAAGCCGCTGATGCGCGTCGTGACGTCGATGCGCGGGCGCTTGAGTTCTTCGAGCGGGATCACTTCGACGCCGCTCACCTGGCGGCTTTCGGCGCGCCACACCGGGCGCACGCCGAGCAGCGCCAGGATCTGGGCCACGTCATCGCCGTGGGTACGCATCGCGCTGGTGCCCCAGATGCTGATGGCGACGCTCTCGGGATACTCACCGGTTTCGCGCTCGTGACGCGTCAACACCTCGTGCGCCAGTTGCAGGCCGACGCGCCATGCCGATTGCGACGGCACGCTGCGCGGGTCGACCGAGTAGAAATTGCGGCCGGTCGGCAGGATGTGCGCCATGCCGCGCGTGGGCGAGCCGCTCGGACCGGCCGGCACATACTGGCCGGACAGGCCGTTGATCAGATTGTCGATTTCGTCGGTGGCGCGCGCCAGGTTCGGTACCAGCTGGTTGCAGGCGAAAACGAGTACCCTGCGCAGCGCGTCGAAGCGGTTCAATGCTGGTGCGACGGGAGCGACAGGCGCGCGCGCGGGTGCCGGGCGGGGCTTACCCATCTGCGACAGCATGCTCGCCTTTGCGCGTTGAGCCGGTTGGAGCAGCGGCGCGGCTACCGCATCGCCGTCGATGTCTGCGAAGACGAGGTTGAGCACTTCATCGATGGCGGCCGGCCGGTAATCGCGCGCCGCCAGTTCGGTGAACAGCCGCAGGCACAGCGCATCGATGGCGTCGAGTGCGTCCGAACGCGTGACGACGGCACATTGCGCCAGGCGCGCCAGTGCGGGCACGACGTTGATGCGGCGGCCCTTCTGATCCAGCAGCAGGTCCATCGTCAGGCCGAACAGCTTCGACACTTCGGCCTGCAGGCCCGGAATATCCAGGTTGGGCAGGCGCGTGAGCGATACCAGCATGGCTGGCATCTGTTCGGCGTCAGGGCCGCCGCCGAGAATGTGCAGGCCATCGCGAATCTGGGCCGAGCCCAGTTCGCACAGGTAGCCGTCGAGGTCTTCGATCAGGTGAGCCACGTCGGAGCCGCCCATCGATGCCAGCGCGGCCGGGAGTTCACCGTCTTCTTCGTGGTGATGATCATGATCGTGGTCATGGTCGTGATGATGGTGATGGCCGTGATCGTGGTCATGGTCATGGTCATGGTCATGGTCATGGTGCAGCAGGCGCGCCTGCAGGTCGGCATTCAGGCTGGTCTGCTTGACCAGTTCCCAGATCTGCTGCTGGAGCAGCGGCAGTTTGGCCGGGTCCAGCACCTCAACCTGATAATACTCGTCGACCAGTTGCGTCAGCTGCGCCAGTGCACCGTAGGTGTCGGCGGTCGTCATCGGCGGCGTCAGGTGGTCCACCACCACGGCATGCGCGCGGCGCTTGGCCTGCGAACCCTCGCCCGGGTCGTTGATGATGAACGGGTAAAACAGCGGCAGATCACCCAGCAACGCGTCCGGGAAGCAGTTCTGCGACAGGCCCACGCCTTTACCGGGCAGCCATTCCATGGTTCCGTGCTTTCCAACGTGGACGATGGCGTCCGCGCGCCACACGTCGCGCAGCCAGCGGTACAGCGCATAATAATGGTGGGTCGGCGGCAGGTCGCTCTGGTGATAGATCGCGTCCGGGTCCATGCCGTAGCCGCGCGGCGGCTGCAGCGCGACGAAGGTATTGCCCAATTCGATGCCGGCCAGCGCCAGGTGGCCGTCGCACACGTAAGCCTCACCGGGAGCGGCGCCCCACTGGGTGCTCATCTTTTCCTGCATATCGGGCGTGAGTTCGGCGAACCACGTGGCGTATTGCGCGGCGGGTACGCGGCCGGCGGCGTTGCGCAACTGCTCCGTCGTCACGTATATCTGGTCGTACGAACAGCGCGCCACCAGGTCGTGAATCAGGGTGGTACCGTCGGCGGGCGGCTGGCCGACGTCGTAGCCGGCGGCGCGCATGGCGTCGAGAATGCGCATCAGCGATGCCGGGGCGTCCAGCCCGACCGCGTTACCGATCTGCGAAGCCTTGCTGCTCGAATTGGTGAACATGAACGCGATGCGCTTCTCGGCATTCGGCACATGCTTGAGGCGGGCGAAGCGCGCTGCGATGCCAGCCACGCGTGCCACGCGGTCCGGCACCGGTTCGTATTCGACCGCGTCGCCCTGTAACCCGGCGGCGCGCGACTTGAACGAGACCGGCGCGGTGATGATGCGCCCGTCGAACTCCGGCAGCACCACGTTCATGGCCGTGTCGAGCGGATTAAGCCCGCGCGCGGACTGCTCCCACTGCGGCAGGGTCATGCCGCTGGTGATGGCCTGCAGTACCGGCACGTTCAGCGTTTCCAGTACGCCGACCGACCATCCGGCAGGCGTGGGACCACCCGGCGTAATCTCGCCCATCGCGAACGAGGTGGTGTTGATCAGCACATCGATATGCACGCCGCGCGCGTCGCTGAAGTAGCGCAGCGCGTCGGGCAGTGCCCCTGCGCCGGCGCCGCTGCGCAGCGAGGCGGTAAACACCGGCAGCACGTTCATGCCGCGCTTTTCCAGCGCGTCCAGCAGCGCATCGATGAAGCGCGTGTTCCCGCTCATCCAGTGCGCGCGGTAGAACACGATGCCAGCACTTGGTGCGCCTGGTTTGCGCAGCGCGAGCCAGTCTTCGATGCCGGCGCCCTGCGCCAGGTCGGGATGATAAATGCCGTGTTCCGGCAGCGGCAGCGCGCTCTCGTAGCCAAAACCGGTCAGCAGCAGATGGTCGGACAAATAGCGCAGCAACTGCGCCAGGTTGCCGCTGCCGCCGCAATGGAAGTAGTTCAGCGTCTGTTGCAGCACGTCGGGAGCGACGGTCGATACCGCCGCCAGCTCGGGATCGGGCTCGCCTGTGCCGCTGATGGCAATCAGGTGCTGGGCGTGGCGGCGCGCGTGGCTTACCAGGTCGGCAAAACCGGGCACGCTGCCGAGACGGCCCAGCACGCGCAGGATGATGATGCGCGCGCCCTGCACCTCGCGCGAAAGCAGCGCCGTGGCGCCGCCGTCGGCGTCGAGCCCCTGCAGGCTCACGCCCGCCACCGCGCCGAACTCCGGCGGCAACTGGCTCACTGCGTGGTGCAGGACAGTCAGGTCGTTCGATGCGTGGGTAAGCAGCGCGATGTGCGCCGGGCCTTGAGGAAAATCAGGTGATGTCATGGTCCGCCACAATTGTGTCGCCTTCGCCGATGCGATGGAAAATCAGGTCGGTCACTTCGGCGCCGCCGATCAGGTGCTCGGCGACGATGCGCCCTGCTGCCGCTTCGTCGACGCGCCGGTACCACACGCCTTCCGGGTACACCACCACGATCGGCCCTTCATTACGGCATGCGACCATGCAGTGCGTGCGGGTGCGCTTGACGCAGAGGTCCGGATGGGCGTCGATCTCGCGCCCCATGTGCTCGAACACGGCCTGCGCCTGCACGCCGTTTTCGGTGCAGCGCGGGCCGACGCACATGAACACGTGCCGGTCATGGGTACGCATCGGTCAGCCGAATTTCTTGTAGAAATAGCCCGCCAGCGCGCCCATGGCCACCCAGAAGGCGGCATTGGCCAGCAAGGTCGCGTACAGGAAGCTCAGCGCCAGCTCGGGCGGTGCGCTGCTCGAATGGACCTTCGGCTGGGGCGAACCGACCAGATGCGGCACGAACAGCAGCAAGGCGCCGGCGATCCTGAGCGGCCAGTTCTTGGCGAAGACCAGCAGCGCCAGCCCGCCCGCGCTGGCCATGACGGTGGCGGTCCACCACAACTGGCGCGCCAGCAGCGGCGCCGCGACGGTACCCGGCAGCTCGGGCGGCAGGCCGACCGAGGGCGCCACGAAAAAGACCGTGTAGCCGGCCGCGCCCCACAGCACGCCCGCGCGCCAGCCGCTTGCGCCGCCATGCAGGCTGATGGCCGCTGCCAGCAGCAGCGCGAAGCCGACGCCGGCGCTGATGTTGGCCACCGCCGTGTAGAAGGTGCGCTCGGCGCCGTCGTCCGGCTGCCAGCCGCCGTGTTCATGGGCGCCCTCATCCGCGTGTTCGTGCGGCGTGGCGTCGGCGTGGCTGTGCGGTGCGGCCTGCTCCAGTGCCTTCGGCGCGGCGCTCTCGAACACCTCGGCCTGCAAGATAATGGGTGCCACTTGCAGCTGCTGCACGCCGGTCAGCAGCAGGCCGGCCAGGATGCCGGCCGCCGCTGCGCTGGCGATGATGCGGTTGAAGGTGCCCAGGCTTGCCGCGGGCGCGGTGCGGATCAGTGGCATGGGAAGCCGGCCGAGTGGCGGCTGTCGTGCGCCGCGTTGTGCAGCGCTTCCATCGAGGCGAAACCGGCACCGTACAGCAGCACGATGCCAAGGCTGGCGGCGCACATGGCCTGCACAATGCGCTCCTTGATGGAGACAAACGGGACTTGTTCATCGGCGGTGGTGATGAAGCTACGGATCGGCGACATGGCATTCCTTCCTAAAGCATTTCGCATAAAGCCAGGCAAATGCAGACGCGCGCGTCTTGCCCTGTCCGGCAACCGGGGCTTGTACGGGGAGAAGGAACGTGAGATGGGGTGCGGAACGCAGCGATCCACCTGGATCGCCCTCCGCGATACAAACGACTTACCGCTTCGGCTGGTTTCCGGGCTGGCGAGTGGCGGGGCAAAAAACCCTTCCCGGATATGCGCCTTCCCATGCTGACTAGGCACAGTGGCTTGATGCACATCCTTGACTCGCTTACCGTTGCGGGGGCAGCGCCGGCTTTGCCCCCCTTGAGAGGTCGCACCGGCTTCCCATTTAATCCGGCAAACGATCGTTTGCCAGAACCAGAAGCTTGACTACCGGCGAAGTATAGGTCTGGACTATATAAATTGCAAGGTTGCGCGGGCCGGCGTGTGCGCAGCGGACGAATTTACCAGTCGCGCCATTGTTCGGTGATGTCTTCGTCGGCTTCCAGGCCCGCATCCTTGGCAACCAGGTAGATGATGTCGCACAGGCTTTCGCGCTCTTCGGTCTCGATCACGCTGCAGCGTTCATCAAACGCATTGAGGGCAAGGACGACGCGTTCGACTTCTTTCATGATCGCGGCGGGGGCTGCAGGTTGGGGGAGCTTTTCCACGGCAGCGGCATAAGTGTCGAGGATTCCGGCGCACTCGTCGATCTCGGCCTGGCCGTACGGAGCCTCGCTCTCCGGGTCTTCGGCGCAGCGCCCCATGTAAGCAGCCATCCCGCCGAGAAGGCGGGCGCGGATCGAAGCGATGCTGGGATTGGGTGGCATGGCGTGGCACTCCTTCAAAATTCAGGGGTGCCAATGTAGCACGAAGCCGCGCTACCTTACTCGCTGAATTCGATATCCATCTGATTGCCGTCGTAGCAGAAGGTCATCTGCTCGCCTTCTTCATCGCGGATCTCCAGCACGCCGCCGGCTTCGACGAAGGGCCCGAGCGTGTCGAACAGGCGAATCAGCCAGTTGGTGATGATGTCGATGTCGCCGCCGTCGATCAGCAGCGCGCCTTCCTGGCGCTGGCTGGTGAAGCCGATCGATTCAAGGAATGCCGGAAAGTCGCGTTCGGCGCGCGCGCGTTCGGCGAAGAAGGAGTCGCAGCCTTCGAACGATGTGCGAATCGCGTTAAACGCCTCCGGTTGCCTAGCGTTCCTGATAACGATGCTGGCATCGTAGATCCATGCTGCAGTACTCACTTGCACTCCCATTTCGTCAGAACGGCTGTCGCGGTCGTGCGCAGCCAGGATCGTATTTCCTGTCGACAGTTTTACATGCCGTTCAAGAACTGTCAAAGCGCCGATGACGAGCGTTGTTTTCGGAGCGTGGCGAGGCGTTCGATGGCGGCCGCGTTACCTTGCGCGGCGGACAACGTCAACCAGTCGATCGCCTCCGGCATGCCAGGCGCGCTATCATCGCCGCCATCGAGGAACAGGTCGGCCAGACCGTATTGCGCGGCCGCCTTCCAATACGAGTGGATCGATTGGACCGGGTCGCGCGGGCCGACGATGACGTCTCCCAGCGCTTCATACTCGGGGTCTTCCATCAGGTCCAATCGAACGCTCAAATCAGGGATAAACAAACGATTTGACCAGTGTCAGCTCACCCGGCGCGCGCAGCGGCACGCGAACCACTTCCTGGCGCTCGTTCGGTGAATTTTCATTGGTGATGATGGCTACCTGCGCCACCGTCAGGATGCCGACTTCCTGGCCGGCCCCGTAGTAGTTCACGTAGACGTGGTAGTTCCCTTTCGGCGGCGCGGCGCTGGAAAAGATCTCCGGCCCGTACCCGGTGGTGACGTCGACATCAAGCGCGCCGCCGTTGGGCATGACGCGGTTGCCGTACCACGAGTGGCCGCCGTCGGGGGCGACCACGTGCAGGTCGACATCCGTGCCGGGACTGTCCCACGACAGCACTACGCGCACGCGCGACTGGGTCTTGCCGGCGTACGAATCGAGGAACTGGCTGCGGCTGCGCGCCTTGCCGTCGGGCGAGCGCACTTCCACGCTGTTCGAGCCGCGCCCGAAGGCGTAAGGCCGCGCGAAGCTGCCGTCTTCCTGGACCGCCATCGGCATCGCCACGCCGTTCACCACCAGCGTGGCCGGCTTGTCCTTGCCCTTGGCGGCGATGCGTCCGCGGATTTCGGCCGTCGGGCTCTGCCCGTCCTGCACGCTGACCGACGCCGCCGGATAATTCACGTCCTGCGTGTACGCTTCCTTGGCACCCTTCGAATTGCGCCAGCCGCTGTTGGGCGAATCGATCTTCACCTGTGCCAGGGCGGCAGTGGACAGCAGCAGTGCGGGTATCAACAATATTTTCATGATCAGCTTCGTATTATTCATTGACTCGCTTCGAGGCGAGTATCGACAAGGCGCCGTGCCAGCCGCTCAACGAGGGCTTCATCCTGCCCGCGCGGGTGATTGCGCAGACCCAGATGCAGGAACTCGTGCGCCAGGGTGATGCGGTCTTCACGGCTGGCCAGACCGCGCACATAAATGCGGTTGCGCGACTGCTCCGAATACGGCGTGCCGCGCGCCAGATGGCATACCGCCGGCAGCTCAAGCGGCGTTTCATAGCCCGCTTCCTTGCGCAGTACGCGTTCCCACCGCGGCAGTTCGCGCGCCAGCCACGCTTCGGCGCCTGGCAGGCGCACGCACTGCTGCGAGTCGCCGCCGGAGAGCGTGGTCAGGTCGGCGCGCGGATAGGCCGACGCCAGGATCGCGTCGAAGCGCATCCCCTGCCCCGCCTGGGCCACGGCCTGGCTCCACGCCATCGTATCTTTCGAGGCCGTATCGGCGTGATAGCGCACATTCACGCCGGACAGCACCAGCTGGTCGGTCCAGTTGGCGATGGCGCGCGCGTCCACGCTGGCCGGCTGCGGACTGACGCGCTGCGTCGCGCTGCTGTCGGCAATACGCTGGCAGCCCTCGGCCCACTGCGCGTTCTGCTGCAGATAGGTGCGCGCCGCCACCGCCAGCGCCTTGGCCGCCTCCGGCGCCGCCGTGCCGCCTTCGCGGTCGATCACGCGCGCCACGTAGTCGTTGACACCGAAACGCCCCGTCAGCCGCGTGCGGCCCTCAGGATCACGCGCCAGCACCATGTCCCCCTGGCTGAAGAACGCCAGGCTGCGGCCGTTCTCGAAACGCACCTGGTAAGGACCGTTCAACAATCCCGGCACGGCGGCGACCCGCCCGGCAGCCACGCTCCTGATCGGATAGCGCGCGAAATAGTCGACCACCACGCAGCCCGCGTCAGCGCGCGGCGCCGCCGCCGGCAAGGTGCTGGCCAGTCGCGGCGCCCACTTTTCCAGAATGCGGCTGCTGGTGTCGGCGCCGCCGAACCAGAGCGGCGTGCCGTCGGCCAGCCAGCCGGCCGCGCCACCCAGGCGCTCGGTGGTGCGCTGCGGATGGTGCCACGAATAGGTCTTCACGCGCAGGCGGCTGCCGAACCAGCTGGCGGTATTAACCCCGCGTGCCCCCAGCACCACATGCAGCAGCGCCGATTCGGCCTGCGCCCGGCTGGCGGCCGGAATGCCGGCCAGCGCCACCATCAGGCTGCGCAGGCTGACCAGGCGTTCGGGCGTCAGGTGCGAGGGATCGGCAAGCCAGCCGTATTCGCCTGCGGGAGCGCGTCCCAGCCGCTCGGTCCAGTACTGCTGCCACGGCCGGCGCGTGAGCATCAGGCGCGCGGGCGAGAAGAACAGGCCGCACGACTGCGCCAGCGCCAGATCGCGCCCGATGCTTTTGCCGGCGGTGCAGCAATACACTTCCTCGTTCTTTTGACCGCCGCAGGTGTAGTCCGGTGTAGCGACTTTTTTGTCGATCGCGTACACATACACGAACAGCTTCCACAGGCTGCCCAGCGGAACCTGGCGCGCGCCGTCGAAGGCGGCGCGGCGGCTGGCGCCGTTCTCGTCGAGCTGCAGCGCCGTCAACTGGCCGTCGCGCCACCATGCCACGTCGAGCGTGGCGGCCTGCGCCAGCGGCGCACACATCGCCAGCGCCAACGCCCAGCAGCTTGACAGTCGTGGCGCCATTACTCGACCTGCAGCGCGCGCATGGTCTTGCCCTCGCCTTCCAGCGCCTTGTTTTCAGGCTGGTACATGCGGTAGTAGCGCGCGGGCGGCAGCACGTAACTGCCTTTTTGCGCGAACCGCAGCAGGTGGCGAATCTTGAGCGGTTCGGCCAGCGGTTCGACCGGCACCACGTAGCCTTCGCGCCGCGACTCATGGCGCGCGCCTTCCAGCGGTTCCTTCTTCGCACCGGCGAGCGTCATGCCCCAGGTGGTGGCTTCAACCGAGGCGCCGGGCGGCAGCGCCACTTCCAGCAAACCGTAGCGATATTTGGCGCCGGCGGCGGGCGTGAGCGTGATTTCATCCATGTACAACGCGTCGGTGCGCAGGACCTCGCCGTTCTTGACCGGCACCGGCGTGAAGTCCTTATCCTTCTGCTCCATGCGCATCAGGCGCCGTTCGATCCGCACCGGCAGCGAATGCACTTCGGCGGCGCGGCTTTCGTACTGGATGATGGCGACGGTATTGGCCGGCGGCGCTTCGGCCAGTTGCAACTGGGTCGGCACGCCCTTGGCCGGCTGCCAGCGGAACAGGGCCTGCCCCAGCGGGCTGGCGCCCTTCTGCCAGGTTCCCGCCAGGGTGATGCCGGCGTCTTTCGCCGCCGGCGGGCCGCCCAGCTTCTTCTGCACCCACACCAGGGTCAGTGCGCGGTCCAAAGTCGCCATGTCGGCGCGTACCGAGCCCAGGACGGCATCGGCCTGGCTGGCCGGCAGCTGCCCGCCCAGCATCAGCAAGGCTTGCGCCAGCGGCGCCGGATTGGCGCGCAGCGTGGTCCAGGCGGCGCCGATCTGCTCCTGCAGTTCGGGCGCCATGGCCACGCCATCGTTGGCGGCGATCACCGACAGCAGCGCCAGCGTCAGCGCCTGCGAGTTGCCGCTTTCCGCAGTGAGCAGCATGCTGCTGGTCGGCGCCAGCGCGGCCGGCTTGGCGTCGAGCTTCGTTTTTGCCAGTTCGTCGGCCAGGCCCGATGCCAGCGTCTTGACGGGCAAACCCATTTCCTGGGCCAGCCACAAGGTCAGCGCGCGGTGCAGCACCGGTTCCTTCAGGCCCTCCTTGCCGTACATGGCCAGCAAGCCTTGCCAGTGCTCGGGCGGCATCTCGATGCGCAGCGCGCGCGCCGCGTACCAGTCGGCGTAATAGGCGTAGGCCGTCATCAGCGAATTGCCGGCCGTGGCGTTGCCCCACCAGCCGAATTGCGCCTCGGGACCGGCCATCGACACCAGCCGCAGGCGCTGCGCCTGCAGGGTGTTCAGAAGGCGCAGCTGGACCGGACCCGCTTCGGGGCCGAGGTTCTGCAAACCCAGTGCCAGCGGAATCAGGCGGCTCGACGTTTGCTCGACGCAGCCGTATGGATACTCGATCAGATCATCGGCGATGCGCGCGAAGTGGCTGGCCGCGCCGCTGGCGAACGAAACGCGGATATTGCGCGCGTCCGCCGGCAGGCTGACGGGCACCGTGGCGCCGGTGAGCGGCACGCTCAGGGTGCGCGGGCTGCTCCACGCGGCAGGCAGCGCCTGCACGTCGGTATCGAGCGAATCGACCACCTTGCCGCCCTGCCTGACTTCAAGCCGCATCGGACCAGTTACCGCAGCCAGCGGGAACTGCACGTAGTTCACGCCGCGCCGGGCGGTGATCTTCTCGGTCTTGACGGCCGTGCCGGCGGTAAGCGTGACCTCGATGGCCTGTTCGCTGGCGGTCTGGTTGAACACCGCTACCGACGCCTGCGGCGCGTCGCCCTGGCGCATCCAGTCCGGCGCGGTCCATTTGGCGAAAAAGCCCTTGTCGGAGCGCAGATAGGCGCTGCGCTGGCCGACCCGGCCCTGCGCATCCATCGCGCGGCCGGTGATGCGCCAGCGCGTCAGCGCGTCGGGCATGGTGAAGGTGACGCGCGCACGGCCATCGGCATCGGTCTTGAGGGCGGGCGCCCACAGGGCCGTGTCGACATTGTCGCGGCGCGGGCGCTCCAGCACCTTCACACCGCGCTCATTGTAGTTGTGGCGCGCGGGGGCGCCTGCGCTGCGGCCGGCGGCCAGGTCGTAGCTGATGAACGACAGGCTGGCCGTGGTGCGCACGTTGTTGCGGCGCGGGTGATAGAAGAAGTCGCCGATGTCGGGGGCGATTTCCGGCTGCAGCACATAGATCATTTCGTCGACCACGCCCAGCGTGACCTGCGTCGATACCGGTTTGCCGTCCATCTGCGCGGTGACGTCGATGGTGACCTTCTCGCCCGGCTGATAGACTTCCTTGTCGGTCTTGAACTGCAGCGCGATGCGCGGCTCGACGATTTGAATGCCGGCGTTCTGGAACACGAAATCGCCCTTGCGCGTGTACGCCACGGAGAACGTGATGTTCGGGCCGTAGTCGTCCTTGACGGGAATGCGCACCCGCCACTGATTCGGCGCCACACGCACCGGTTTGATCCAGTCGGCGCCGGCGCTCAAGAGGCCGACCTGTTCGACCTTGTCGCGTTCCAGCGTCAGCAAGGCCTGGTCGACCGGGTCGGCAAAGGTGATCAGCGCTTCGGCGGTGTCGCCGGCGCGATAGCGTTCATGGTCAAGCACGATCTCGATGCTGCCCGGCGTGGCCGCCAGGCCCTGGCCGCTGACCCAGTGGCTGGTACCGCCCACCAGGTTGTTCTGGGCGTCGCGCAGGCTCAGTTGGTACGAGCCGGATGCCGGAAAGCTGACATCCCAGGTGGACTTGGATGAGTCGAAAGCGCCTTCCGTTCTGGTCTGCTTTTCGAGCTGGATCATCTCCCACCGTACCGGCTTGGCGCCGGCCGCACCCTCCGCCGCCAGGTCGAAGCGCACCGTCTCGCCAGGGGCCGAGAAGCGGCGCTGCGCCTTGAGCGTGTACTGGCTGGCGGATCGTTCGATCATCAGTTCGGTCGTGCTGCGGACGCGGTAGGCCGCGCCGTCAGACGCCAGCACGGTGAGGATATAGCGCGACGGGTCTTTGGCCTGCGGCAGCACGAAGTCCACATTGCCCTTGCCATCGCTGACCAGTTCCTGGGTCTTGAGTTCGACCGGGAACGCGCCGCTGTAGCGCAATTCGCCTTCGACCATGGCGTTTTTCTGGGCGCGCAGGGTGAGCGACAGGCCGGCCTTGGCGACCGGCGTGCCGTCCGGGTAGCGCAGTTCGATGCGGCCCTTGACGTCCTCGCCGGTCTTGAAGTCGGCCTTGGACGGGACCAGGTTGATCTCGAAGTGCGGCTTGACGTAATCGGCCACGCGGAAGGCCGCCCCATACTGGGTGTCGCGGTAAGTGAAGCGCAGCTCGTAGCCGCCCGCGCCGGCGTTGTCCGGCAGGCGGAAATGCGTATCGCTGCCGGTCTCGCCGCTCAGTTGCAGCGACTGCGTGAGCAGCGGCGTGCCGTTCGGATCGAACACCGTGAGCGACAGCGGCGCGCTCGCAGCTGCCTGCGAAGCGCGCGCACCCGTAAATTCACGCCCGATGAACTTGACGCTCACTTCGTCGCCCGGCCGGTACAGCGGCCGGTCGGTGACGGCGTACACCTTGGTGTTGTAGATTTCGCTGTCGTAGTAAAAATTCTCGGACACGAACACGCCGCCGCTGCGGTCCTCGCCCATCACATACGTATGTTCGGGGCTGCCGCGATCGAGCGAGACAACGCCGTTGGCGCCCGTGCGGCCCGATTGCAGCACGCCGCTGCCGTCGGTCCAGGTGACGTCGACATCGGGCACCGCCGCGCCGTTGTCGCGGCGCGCGGCCCACACCAGCATCTGGTTGGCGGACACCTTGGTGATGGCCATCGTATCGGACACGAACACCAGCGTGGTGGCGCGGTGTTCGCCGATGATCGCCTCGACCAGATACAGGCCGGGCTTGCGCTGGCCGACCGGGATCATGACGTTGCCGGCGCTGCTGGCGGTGAACTCGCTGCTCGAGCCTTCCATCTTCAGGCCGGCCGGCGGCTTGATGATCTGCGCCTGCCAGACCGGATAGCGGAAGCGGTCGACCAGGTCGAAACCCTTGAGCGGCTCGTACTGCGGCTGCTGGCGGAACGGCACCGGACGCGTGATCGCTTCGCTGGTGGCCAGCTTGGGCTGGGCGCTGGTGACAGCGGTACGCGCCTCGTTCGAGAACAGCTTGCGCCAGGCCATGCGCGACTGCTTCCACCAGCGGTCCCACAGCATGGTCAGGGTATTGAGCAAGCCCTCGCCCCTGTAATTGCCGTTCACCTGCACCCGGTGCAGATTGCGCTGCTTCTTCAGGAATTCGAGCGGCTCCGGCACGCGGTACACCAGCACGTCGACGCCGCCGTACTGCTCCAGGTTCGAGCGCGCAAAATCGCGTCCCGGCACTTCCAGGCGCACCTTGGCCACCTCGCCACTGCCATAGGCCGCGTCGGACAGCAGGAAAAAGGGCTCGCCCTTGAAACTGGTGTAGTTAGTGCCGCCCGGGGCGGTGCTGGCCTCGGCCGGTTTAACCTCGGCCGCTTCGGCTTCCTGGGCTGGCGCGAGCGCGGGCAACAGGCCGCACAGCAGCACCAGCAGCGCCAGGGCGCGTGTGATTGGATTGTTCATGTTAAAAACGCCAGCCGGAACATGCCGGCAAAGTTGGGATTGTCGACCGCTGGTTGCCACCGCGTGTCCTTCCAGGTTTTGAGTTGTTGTACATCAACGGTACGCAGTCCGTTGTCGTTCGGTGTGACGGTGCCGGTGTGGTAGGCGATGCGCGCTCCCATCCACACCATCAGATGGTGTTCGTCGCCCTGATCGAAAAACAGCAGGTCGCCCGGCTGCGCCTGATTCAGGTCGCGCCCGATGAAGCGGCTGTTGTTTTGAACCAGGCCGATGGCGGAGACGTAGTGCCCGACCGTGCCGCCGGTCTGCACCCAGCGGTTGCGCAGGACTTGCTGGGCCGGCGTGAGTTCGAGTTCGGGCGGCAGCTGGCCGTTGCTGCCGATGCCGTTGGCGCGCATCCATTTGGCGTCGTGCACGGTCAGTGCCTCGTTCACGGCAAAGCGCACCAGGCCCGCGCAGTCGCGGTGCTGCCAGCGCGGCGACGGGCCCTGCTCCATCTGGGCATTCACGATGCGCAGCATCCAGGCCTGGAAAGCACGGCTCTGCGCCTTCGACAGGTACGCAGGCATGTCGGGCAGCGGCGCGCCGGTGAGCGCACGCGCCCAGGGCAGTACGGCGCAGCCGGCGGCAAGGCCAAGCAATTGGCGGCGGGTGACTGTCATCACTTCTCCAGCGCCTGCCATTCCAGCGGCTGCCAGCTCACGCCGCTGGCGGGCAGTGACTTGAGCACCAGCCGGTAAGACGGATATTTTTTGAGCGCGTTCAGGCGCGGCACCAGGTGCGCGTCTGCCGCGGCGCGCAGCACCGGCTCGCGCGCGGACGGCAGCGCATCGAAGGCTTCCTTGCGGATCAACTCCGCCAGCGACGCGGGCGCGATCAGGCCCACCGTGCGCGATGGATCGGCGAGGCGGTCGGCAATCGCCGGGGCCTGCTTGCGGCTCACGGCCAGCGCCTGCTCGACCAGCTTGCGGTCGGGCGAAAACAGCACGGTCTGGCCGCTCACCGCGAGCGTCGGATGCTGCGCTCCGATGCCGGTTGCCACTTCTCGCTGCCAGAGAACAGCGCCGTTCGGGCCAGCCGTTTTCTGCACCGCGCCGCTTTTCTTGTTGCCGATGGCGGCTGCGAACAGGGTGCCGTACAGTTCATCGCTGCCGCCCGCCTTGCGGGTGGCCACCACCAGCGGCGTGTACAGGCGCGAGCTGCCGTACCAGCAGACCGCGGCCGGGCCGCTCAGCTGCTCCGTCAGGGCCGAGGCGTCGACCTCACCGAGCACCGATGTCATTTCGGTCCAGTTGGCGGGCAAGGCGAAGCACGCCGCCGGATTGTGCGGCAGGACCGGCCACAGGGCGCGGTTGTCGTAGCCGCCGGCGGCCAGCTTGCCGGCGTCGACCAGCGCGCGCGTCTGCCACTGGCCCTTGCTGAAATCGAAACGCAGCGCGTCCAGGGCGCCGAAGAACGGCTGGTAGCCGAACGCCAGCACGTCGGCCTTGACCGCCACGCTGTGGCCATCGGTGATCTGGGCGTCGAGGTGGAACTGCTGGCGGAACGCTTGCTGCGTCTTCGGGTCGGCAGCGAGCAGGCCGGCCACCGTCGTTTCGGCCTTGCCGTTTGCCTTGCCGTCGGCGCCGAACACCATGCCCGGATCGGACAGGATCACCATGCGCGTGCCGCGCGCGGCGATCAGCAAGGTGCGCTTGTGGGCATAATTGAGCGAGTACACCGGCACCTTGTCGCCGTCGACCCGGATCTCGCCGGCCAGCTTCATCTGCGTGTCCTTGAGCGCGACCTTGCCGGCCTGTTCGAGCATGCGCGTCATGCTGTTGCGCGAGACGGCGATGGCGAAGTATTTGAGCGAGCCATCTTCCTCACGCCATAGAGCCACGTCGGCCGGTTCGTCGAGCACCGTGCGGATCATCTGGTCGCCCCAGCCCAGTTCATGTTCGTAGGCGATGCGGCGCAGGGTGCCTTGCAGGCCGAGTTTGTCGCCGTTCTGCTCGTAGTAAAACACGAAATCCTCGCGCAGCACGTCGCGCGCCAGCGGAATGGTGAGCAGGTCGCGCGGCAGCGAGGACAGGCTGCGGGTGACGATCAGCGCATCGGGCTGCGACAGGTCCAGGTTCAGGCCCTGCCCATGGGCCAGGCGCTTCCAGCCGAACATGGCATAACCGGCCACGGCGGCAGCGCACAGGGCGACGCCGGCGGCGATGATTCCCAACTTTTTCTTGTTCATAGTGTGTGGATGGTGACCGGCGGCAGCCGCAATGATGTTTTTCGCATAATAGCGTAGGGTACCATTTCCATGTCACGGAAGAAAGTAAACATTCCGGGAGGCGATGCGTTGCCACCGTGCCGTGAGTTTTCAGAGACAGCTCGTGAGTAAACGCACCCTGCGCCCGCGATCTTGCCAGGACGAACACGGCGCCGCCGCCCGCATCCAGAACGGACACATGACGATGGCGGCCGAGGAAGATATCCGGGAAATGCTCGTTGTTTTTGCAGCAACGAGAAACTAAAGAGTCGCAGCGGTATCGAGCGGCGCGCACGCAAGCTTGAAGTCGACATGGTAATGCTCGTCGTGGCGCACCCACGGCCTGCCCCTCATGAACGGCATGTGCTTGCGCAGCCACGGCCCGCGTGAGGTGGCCAGCAGCGCCGGTATGAAGCTGCGGTCGACGATGACCAACGCCAGCCCGGCGCCGCGCGCCTTCGCGGCCACATCGAGCTGGTACAGATGCTCGGCGAAGGCAGCGAAATCGATGCGGTAATCCTGGTAGCGGCCGGCGGCGTCGAATTCGATATCGTAGCCGTAGCGGTTTTGCGGGCTGCTGGGCAGCGATACCGCCTCGCCGCGCGCATTCCGAACCGGCACGAAAAAGTCGACCGACAGCCCGTTCTGATGGGTTTTATGCGGCGCGAAGGGACCGCCCTTCTCCATGCCCGTCTCGCCGTACACATATCTGGCGGAAGGCTGCGACGCATGCGCGCCCGCGTACGCAGCCAGAATGACGTGCGCCGTCGTCGCATGCACATGCGTGCGGCCGGCTGCGATGGCCGCGGCGCTGTAGGCGGAAAAGTTCGGGCCGGCGGCAGGCAGTCTGACCCCGCCGTCGAGGCGCCCCTTGCTCACGCTGCCGAAGCACTGGCTGGCCGGCGCCGCGTGCGCCGCCAGCGTGGTCGCGCCCAAGGCCAGCAGCGCGATGAATACAGCATGCACAGGCATGATCATGTCGACTGGCCGGGCATGCCTGCCCCGCTTCCTTGTGAAGAAAGTCCCATTCTTGCGCATCGCGCGCGCTTGTGCAAGGCGGCTCTCACGCGAAGCCTAGCGACCCGGCGTGCCGCGCGCCAGTACCTTGAGCCTGCGCCGGCCGTCGAGCGTGGCGACGAGCATCTCGCCCGAATTGAGCGATACGCCGGTCAGCGCGTGGATGTTGACGGCGTGGGTGACCAGCACCACGTTGCCCCGTCCGGCGGCGCGCGGGTGGCGTGCCAGCCAGGCGATCAGCGCACTGGTCTTGTCGACCGTGGCCGGCGCGCGCTCGTCGAAGACCGAATCGAGCATGGCGGATGGAGCGACCTTGCCGAACGCCAGGCGCGCCGTGTCCGTGCAGCGGCACCAGTGGCTCGACATGACCTCGCCCACCCGGATGGCGTGATGCCGGAAGCGGGCGCCGATGCGAACGGCGTCGGCGCGCCCGGGTGCCGACAGGTTGCGCTGGGTGGCGCAATCGGCCAACTGGAAACCGGGCGGGTCGCCGATGCCGGGGTCGGTCTGGGCGTGACGCATCAGCACGATCTGCCCGCCCTCTTTCAGCAAGTCCCAGAAGGCGTCGTCGGCCGCATGCGCGCGGGCGATGGCCAGGCAGGCCAGGAACATGAGCAGGTGCTTTTTCATCGGGTCTTTCTGGTGAGGTGTCCGCCAGGCGATGCGGCGCGCCATGTCGCCACTAGCAGTGCTGAGTGTACCGTTGCGGCCACGTGGATGCTAGCGTGAACCGTGCGCCACCGGGGCGCTTTTCCAGAGGAATTTCCATGTCCATCCTGCCAGTCTTGCGTGTCCGCACCTTGTTGCCACTAGTGATCTACGGTGCAGTTGCCCTGCCCGCTACTGCCGACCCGTTCGTCACCAAGGCGGAGGCCGAGGCGATGGTCAAGAAAACCGTTGCGTACATGAAGACCAACGGCAGGGACAAGACCTATACCGAGATCAACCGCAAGGATGGCCCTTTCACCGACCGCGACCTTTACATCACCGTGTACGGGACCGACGGCGTGGTGCGCGCGCACGGCGCCAATCTCAAAATGCTCAATCGAAATCTCATGGATATCAAGGACGTCGATGGCAAGGAGTTCGTGCGCGAACGCATCGAACTTGCGAAGAAAAATGCGCCGTTCTGGCAAGAGTACAAGTTCACCAATCCCCTGAGCAAAAAGACCGAACCCAAGGCAATGTATTGCCAGCCGCACGAGGACGTTGTCGTGTGCGGCGGGGTCTACATCAGATAAGCGCGGCAGGACGAACGCGGCAACGCCGCCATGGCCCGACATCGCCTTCATCAACCACTGGTGTGAGACCGGACAAAGTTCTGCTGCTCCAGCGGCCTACTCTGAAAGCGCGCACTAACGGTCTGGCTGATCGTTTGATCGCCGGAAACGTGTGCGCGCGGTAGCCGTAAAGCAGTACTCACAGCTGGACTTTTTAAGGGGTAACACCATGAATTCCACAGTAAAACACTTCGGACGCATGCTGGCCGTATGCGGAGCGCTCTCTTTCGCGTTCGGCACGGCCCAGGCCAATCCCCAGTATAAACCTCAGTTCTCCGGGAAGGTCACCTCGGCGATTGATCCGAAAACTGGCGATTTAAAAGTGTGCTTCAAAGAAATCGGGCTGAATAATAAGTCCGTCACCTACACCGCCAAGGCGTCGGTGGTGGCATCGTATGCCTGCCGCAACAACGGTGGCAACTGCCCTAAAGGCCAGCAAACGACCGTGAAGGAAACCGTTTCCGCCTCGGCCACGTACGCGCCGAACAAGTACACCAATTCCGTGTCCGCCTGCATCACACTCAAGGTGCCAAAACTGAGCAAAAATCCATGCCCGGGCAAAATGGATCTGGTGCTGCAAAGCGTAAGCTGGTCTCACATCACGCTCGCTGATGTGACCAACAAGGTCGGCCCTGTCGACGCCCATCCGTCGAAGCAGTCGGCTAACTTCGGCGTCTGCCCGGCCAAATAAGCCTGGCGGTAGCGACGCGTCCGCTGTGGGCGACGGGAGGCACACTTCCCCGACCGTGCAGCGGACGCTCAGCGCGCCATGCCGCATCCTTATCGGCGCTCGCGGAGACGCATCACTTACAATGGATGATGCATGCAGCACGCCTGCCAACTTCCCGGAGCGCCCTATTCAATCGACAAACCTCAGCCACGACGCGTTCGCCGTCGCCCTGCGCCATGGCCGTGGCGCCACGGTCATGCATGTGCAAGAGCACGGCCTGGACGGCGTTGAAGACCTGGTGCTGGCGGCCTGTCTCGAAAACCAGTGCTACGACCGCCAGTGCGAAGGCAGCCGGGCCGCCTGGGTGTTCGGCTTCTACAAAGGGACGCCAGCATACGGCCGCTTCGCCGAGGCGATCCTGACGGCGATGTCCCAAGGCATCGATGACTACGATGGCGATCAACAACGCGAGCTGGCCAGCCTGATGGGACGAGATGGCGACCTTGAGGCGGCCGCCGCCCTGCGCGCACAAGTGTGGGGGCAGACCTTCTCGGCCGACGTGCGCAACGCGGCAGCCGTGGCACTGTCGCATACCAATGACCCGCGCGTTCGGAAACTGGCACTCGAACGTCTCAATGACCCGGGCTTTTCGAGCGACTATTCCGAAGAACTCGATCTATTCAAGAACAACTATCAGGCCGGTGACGAAACGCTGATCCTGGCTGCGCTGGAACGGCAGACGGTTGATGGCTGGGAAGCGCACAATCTCGGGAGCTGCGCCATAGAAGTCTGTAGCAGTGCCAACTCGCCCGCGTTGTCGGGCGTTGCCGAATGGGTCTACCGCACCAACCCGTGCTCCATTTGCCGCCAGCGGGCCGTGGAAAAGCTGCAGGAGTGGAACCGCCTGCCGCCGCACATTGCAGCCGAGTGCCGCCACGACGCGCTGGAAGATCTGCGCAAGCTCATGCAAGGACCGTCCTGACCGATGCTGGTCAGCGCGGTCCCGCGTCGCGCAGCTGTTGCTGCGAGAAGTGCGCGAGCAAGGCGCCGGCGGCCGCCAGTCCGATCCCGCTGATGACGAGCATGGCGGCGCCCCCGAACGGCCACCAGCCGCGCAGCGACATCATGAACCCAACGACGGCAACGATGAAAAACGCCCGGCCACGCTCGGCGTCCCGCAGCAGCCTCAGGGTACCGATGTACAAGCAAAGGCTTGCCGCCATACTCGCAAGCAGATTGATGCTCGATACCGCACCGGTAGAGGCCAGCGCCACGTAGTCGCTGCCGTACATGATCGCCGCCAGCAAGTGGGCCGCAACCGGCAGCGCCAGCGCGTACGCCAGCCGGCGCAGGCGCGCGGAAACGCGGCGCGCCTGCATCGATGCCGGCGGCGTGTAGGGATTCTCTGGTGTCGTCATACTCGCTCATTCATGGTGGCAGGCCGGCCCGATCGGTCCCTGAACCGGCACATTTAGAACTTGGCAATGACGTCCTGTTCCGACAATAATCGACCGTTCAGTATTCAAACATGGCGACACAATGTCATTCGATCATATCATTGAGCGCAGCCGGACAGGCATGCTGCTGGGCGCCCTGCTGGCCGGCTGCGCCGTCGTCGATCCATCCGTGCGCCTTCAGCAAGCCGACGCACTGGCGGGCGCGGCTGGCTGGGCACGGCACACGCTTCCGTCAGGCGGTTTCGACCTGGCCGTCTGGAGTCCGGCAGCAGCGCAGCGCTCGGCAACGCTGACGGTGTATGTGGAGGGAGACGGCCATGCGTGGCTGAGCGCAGGCACCGTCTCGCCCGATCCGACGCCGGTGCAGCCAGTGGCGCTGCAACTGGCGCTACGCCATCCCGGCGGCGCCGTCGCGTATCTGGCGCGGCCTTGCCAGTTCCAGGCAGGCGCCCTGCCCGCCGCCTGCCGCAGCGCGGTGTGGACCGATGCGCGCTACAGCCCGCACGTCATCGACAGCATGAACGCTGCGCTCGACCGGCTGATGGCGCGAAACGGCGCCCGGCGCCTGGTCCTGGTGGGATATTCCGGCGGTGGCGCCGTGGCCGCGCTGCTGGCCGCGCGGCGCGCCGACGTGGTCCTGCTGCTGACGGTGGCCGCCAACCTGGACACAGTTGCCTGGGCGCGCCTGCAGCATCTGTCGCCGCTGGCGGGCTCGCTCAATCCGGCCGACTACGCCGCGCAACTGGCGCGCGTGCCGCAGCATCACTGGGTGGGTGCGGATGACAAAGTGGTGCCGCCGGCCGTGCTGGCATCGTACGCCGCGCGCTTCCCGGCGGGTGCCAGGCCGCGCGTCACTGTGGTTCCGGGCTACGGCCATGCGTGCTGCTGGCAGGCCGGCTGGGCGGCCATGGTGACACCGCTGCTGCCGTCCGGGGAATGAAGGCTAGCAAACCGTTCGTCCAACTTTCAAAAAAAGCGGCATGCTCACGCCGCCTTTTGCATCGCCGTAGATAGCGTACTGAGTCCACCCCTGCACACGCTGTACAAACTGCTTCGCGGCGTTGCCGTCTGAGGCAGTTGCCGCTTCGATTCAATGACTGGCGTGTGCCTCGTGCAAGGTCCTTTTGATTTAAGCTGAATCAAGCTGGCGCGCCGTCCTGACGGGCTTGCCAGCGCGGGGATTCTCTTATCATTTGCTGACACAGGGCGCGGCTGCCAACCTGCCGGCCGCGCATCCTGGGTTTTCATGAAAGAGGCTTATCATGACCCGTCCCCTTACTTTACTGTCGCCGGTACTTCCTGGCACAAGCGCCGCTACCGTCGTTGCCAGGCTGGCCCTGCTGCTTCCGCAAATCAATGCTGCGCTGGAATCGATCGGCACTGTCCATTTTGCCCGGCTCATCCTGCTCGACCGGTCGCAACCGAATCTGCAGCCCGACCTGCTTTCGATTCTGCCGTCGGACAACCTGGTCATTGGAATTATCACGTCCTTTGATGGGGATTTTCAGAAGTATATCCATGACTTCGTGGCCCAGTTAAGCACCGAGTTCGACACGCTGCTGTCGCTGGCCGTTGGCGGCGCAGCGCTCACACCGGTCGTCGATCATGTGGCGGAGTTTGAAGCGTTTATCGCGGAAAACAACGTCTCGGAACATATTCCGAACACCTATTTCTACGCCGCCTACCAGCACACTGTGCAGGACATTCTCGCCGCCATCTGATCTGCCGCGCGCACCGGGCTGGCATCCAGGTGCGCGAGTTAAACGCCGGAGCGACGGGAGAACCTGATGAGTGATGCTGCCATTGATCTGGACGACGTGCAGGGCACGATTCTGCGCGGCTATCGCGTGAATCTGGCGCGGCATTTCGTGCTCACGATTACGGACGCGGCCGCGGCTGGCAAGCTGATCGCGGCGCTGGTGCGTGGCGACAACGGCCTGCCCGCGATCACGACGGCCAGGCGCATCGTTCCCAAGCCGGCCGTCTTCATCAACATGTGCTTCAGCGCTTCCGGGCTGGCAGCGCTCGGGATCAGCGCGGCACAGCTGGCCAGCTTCGACGCGGCGTTCCAGCGTGGCGCGACCGATCCGGCCAGCGCCGCCACAGTGGGCGATGTGGGACCGAGCGCGCCGCAGCACTGGATTGGCGGCTTGCACGACGGCGCCCGGGTGCATATCCTGCTCAGCATGTGGGCGACCGGGTCCGGCGCGGCACTGGAGAGCGTGTCGGCCCGCTTGCGCGCGGCGTTCGCGGGTTGCGTGACGGAGTTGTACACGCAGGACGGGGCGGAATTCCCGGACAGCACCGTGCACTTTGGCTATCGCCACGGCATCGCCCAGCCGACGATCATCGGGGCGCCGCCGCGCAAACGCGATGCGCCCGATGCCCAGCCACCCGTGCCGGCCGGTGAATTTCTGCTGGGCCACCGGAATGCAGCGGGCGGCACCTACCGTGTGCTGCCGGCGGAACTGTCGACCAACAGCAGCTATGCCGTTTTCCGCATCCTGGAACAGGATGTGGCCGGGTTCGAGGCCATGCTGGCGCGTTATGCGGCCGAGTCGGGCATCGATACCGAGTTGCTGGCCGCGAAAATCCTCGGACGCTGGCGCAACGGCAACCCGCTGACGCTGGCGCCGGCCGCGCAGGGCACGCGCCTGCCGGACGCGGAACTGAACAACTTCGACTTTATCAGCGCGGACCCGGCCAGGGACGACACGCTGGGCTTGAAGTGTCCGATCGGCGCCCATATCCGGCGCAACAATCCGCGCGACGCCGCCGTGATCGGCACCGACAGCACGCATCACCGCATACTGCGGCGCTCGATGCCCTACGGTCCGCAGTATGATCCGGCCCGGCCAGACAAGCAGGCACGCGGGCTGATCGGCTACTTCATCAATGCGAGCATCCGCAACCAGTTCGAGTTCCTGAGCAGCGAATGGAACCTGGCGCCGGACTTTGTGAAGTCCGCCACGGGGCCGGAAGGGCCGGCCGCCGGCAATGCCGTGTACAACATCAGCGGCGAGGATGTTCTAGC